>NZ_JBEKCZ010000137.1:0-14425 GCF_050014615.1 Bradyrhizobium sp.
CGGCGAATGACCGGCCCGGCGCGACGACGGCCGCCGGGCGAACGGCTTCCGCGATGGAATCGATCCCGCACAACCCGCAGCCGGTGGGGCCCGCGATGTGCCGCCGCCGCTCGCTCAGCCGGTCCGCCCTGGACGGCGCCAGCCACATCCGCAGTTCGATGCCGTCATCGAGTTCCACGGCCTCGAATGTCTCGATTTCCTGCGCCGACAGCACGATGCCTTCGCTCAGGCTGAAACCGACCGCGAAATCCCGCAGATCCTGCGGCGTGGCCATCATGACGGCATAGGTGCCGCCATTATAGGTGAGCGCGATCGCGGTCTCTTCCGGGATCGCCCTTTTGCCTTCGCTGCTGTGGCCGTCGCGCCAGACCTGACGATCGACGGTACGAACCGGATCGGACACGACTACTCCGCGGCTTCCACAACAGGCGCAATGCGCCGGGAATGACGGGCCTGTTCGTCATACGCCTTTTGCCACTCGGAAGGACCGTTGGAAGGCGAGATCTGCACCGCCGTGACTTTGTATTCCGGGCAGTTGGTGGCCCAGTCGGAATACTCCGTGGTGATGACGTTGGCCTGGGTGTCCGGATGATGGAACGTGGTGTAGACCACGCCCGGCGCGACCCGTTCGGTCAGCAGGGCGCGCAAGGTGGTTTCGCCGGCGCGGCTCGCCAGCCTGACCCAGTCGCCGTCGTGCACGCCGCGCTGCTCGGCATCATGGGGGTGCATCTCGAGCCGGTCTTCCTCATGCCAGATGATATTGTCGGTGCGCCGGGTCTGGGCGCCGACATTGTACTGGCTGAGAATGCGGCCGGTGGTCAGCAGCAGCGGGTAGCGCGGACCGGTGCGCTCGTCGGTGGGGATATATTCGGTGATGACGAACTTGCCCTTGCCGCGCACGAAGCCGTCGATGTGCATCACCGGGGTGCCGAGCGGCGCCTTCTCGTTGCAGTGCCATTGCACCGAGCCGAGTTCGTCGAGCTTGGCATAGGATACGCCGGCAAAGGTCGGCGTCAGCGCCGCGATCTCGTCCATGATCTCGGACGGATGGCTGTACTTCATCTCATAGCCCATTGCCTTGGCGAGGCGGATGGTGACTTCCCAGTCGGCCAGCCCGTTGCGCGGCGTCGTCACCTTGCGGATGCGCTGGATCCGGCGCTCGGCGTTGGTGAAAGTGCCGTCCTTCTCGAGGAAGGTCGATCCCGGCAGGAACACATGCGCGTAGTTCGCGGTTTCGTTGAGGAAGAGATCGTGGACGATGACGCATTCCATCGCCGACAGCGCTGCGACGACATGCTTGGTGTTGGGATCGGACTGCAGGATGTCCTCGCCCTGGACATAGATGCCCATGAACGTGCCCTCGACGGCGGCATCGAACATGTTGGGAATCCGCAGGCCCGGTTCCTTGTTGAGCTTGACGTGCCACATCGCCTCGAAGGACTCGCGCACAGCGTCGCCGGAGATGTGGCGATAGCCGGGCAGTTCATGCGGGAACGAACCCATGTCGCAGGCGCCCTGAACGTTGTTCTGGCCGCGCAGCGGGTTCACGCCGACGCCGGGCTTGCCGATATTGCCGGTCGCCATCGCGAGGTTGGCGATGGCAATGACGGTGGTCGAGCCCTGGCTGTGTTCGGTGACGCCGAGCCCGTAATAGATCGCGCCATTGCCGCCGGTGGCGAACAGCCGGGCCGCGGCACGCAGCTCCTTCGGATCGACGCCGGTCGCAATCGCGGTCGCTTCCGGGCTGTTCTTCGGCAGCGCGACGAAGCTGGCCCAATCCTGGAACTCGCTCCAGTCGCAGCGTTCACGAACGAAGGCCTCGTCGACCAGACCTTCGGTGACGATCACATGGGCCATCGCGGTCAGCACGGCGACGTTGGTGCCCGGCAGCAGCGGCAGATGGTGCTGCGCCTCGACATGGGTGGAGCGGACGATATCGGTGCGGCGCGGATCGACCACGATCAGCTTGGCGCCGGCGCGCAGCCGCTTCTTCATGCGCGAGGCGAACACCGGATGCGCGTCGGTCGGGTTGGCGCCGATGATCAGGACCACGTCGGTGTATTCAACCGAGTCGAAGTCCTGGGTGCCGGCCGAGGTGCCGAAGGTGGTGGCGAGGCCATAGCCGGTCGGCGAGTGGCAGACGCGGGCGCAGGTATCGACGTTGTTGTTGCCGAAGCCGGCGCGGATCAGCTGCTGCACCAGATAGGTTTCTTCGTTGGTGCAGCGCGACGAGGTGATGCCGCCGATGGAGTCGCGGCCATATTTGGCCTGGATGCGCTTGAACTCGGAGGCCGCGTAGTCGAACGCCTCATCCCATGACACTTCGCGCCAGGGGTCGGTGATCTTGCGGCGGATCATCGGGTTGAGGATGCGCTCTTTATGGTTGGTGTAACCCCAGGCGAAGCGGCCCTTGACGCAGGAATGGCCGCGATTGGCCTTGCCGTCCTTGTAGGGCACCATGCGCACGACTTCCTCGCCGCGCATCTCCGCCTTGAAGGTGCAGCCGACACCGCAATAGGCGCAGGTGGTCACCGCCGAATGCTCGGGCTGGCCGATTTCGATCACGGATTTTTCGGTCAGCGTCGCGGTCGGGCAGGCCTGCACGCAGGCGCCGCAGGACACGCATTCGGAGCCCATAAAACTCTCGCTCATGCCGGGCGAGACCCGGCTCTCGAAGCCGCGGCCCGAGATGGTCAGCGCGAAGGTGCCTTGCACTTCTTCGCAGGCGCGCACGCAGCGCGAGCAGACGATGCATTTCGAGGGGTCATAGGTAAAATAGGGGTTGGATTCATCCTTCGGCATCCAGGCCGCATTGGCGGCGCCGCCCGACTTGGCGAACACGTGGTTTTCGCCCGCATAGCCATAGCGCACATCGCGCAGGCCGACCGCGCCCGCCATGTCCTGCAATTCGCAGTCGCCGTTCGCCGCACAGGTCAGGCAATCCAGCGGATGGTCGGAGATGTAGAGCTCCATCACACCCTTGCGGAGCTTCTTCAGCCGTTCGGTCTGGGTATGAACCACCAGGCCCTGCGCGGCCGGAGTGGTGCAGGACGCCGGCGTCCCCGCACGGCCCTCGATCTCGATCAGGCACATCCGGCAGGAGCCGAAAGCGTCCACCATGTCGGTGGCGCAGAGTTTTGGAATCTGGGTGCCGGCTTCCATCGCCGCGCGCATGATCGAGGTGCCCTCCGGCACCGTGATGCTCTGGCCGTCGATGGTCAGCGTCACCGTCTTTTCGGATTTGGAGCGCGGCGTTCCGAAATCGATTTCATGGATCAACGACATGGCGATCGTCCTTTATTCTAAAGTCTATTCCGCAGCCTGCAGGCGCGTGGGGGCCGGGCCAAAATCTTCCCGGAAATGCTTCAGCGCACTCGATACGGGGTAGGGCGTGAAGCCGCCCAGCGCACAGAGCGAGCCGAATTTCATGGTGTTGCAGAGGTCTTCGATGACGGCGATATTTTCCTGGACGCGCTCGCCGGCGCGAATCTTGTCGATGGTCTCGACGCCGCGGGTCGAGCCGATCCGGCAAGGGGTGCACTTGCCGCAGGATTCAATCGCGCAAAACTCCATCGCGAACCGCGCCTGCTTCGACATATCGACGCTGTCGTCGAACACCACGATGCCGCCATGGCCGATCAGGCCGTCGCGAGCCGTGAAGGCTTCATAATCGAACGGTGTGTCGAACAGCGCGCGGGGGAAGTAGGCCCCAAGGGGCCCGCCGACCTGCACCGCGCGAACCGGACGTCCCGTAAAGGTGCCGCCGCCGACATCGTCGACCAACTCGCCGAGCGTGATGCCGAAGGCGACCTCGAACAGTCCGCCATATTTCACGTTGCCCGCGAGCTGGATCGGCATGGTGCCGCGGGAACGGCCCATGCCGAAATCGGCATAGGCTTTGGCGCCGCCGGCCAGGATGAAGGGGATCGCCGCGAAGGACAGCACGTTGTTGATCACGGTCGGCTTGCCGAACAGGCCCTTATGCGCGGGCAGCGGCGGCTTCGCGCGCACGATGCCGCGTCGGCCCTCGAGGCTTTCCAAGAGCGAGGTCTCTTCGCCGCAGACATAGGCGCCGGCGCCGACCCGGACTTCGAGATCGAAGCTGTGGGCCGAGCCGCCAATCCGGGCGCCGAGATAGCCGGCGCGCTTGGCGGCCGCTATCGCGGCGTTCATCGCCTCCACCGCATGCGGATATTCCGAGCGGATATAGATGTAGCCTTTGGTGGCGCCGACGGTGAGGCCGGCAATTGTCATGCCTTCGATCACCACGAAGGGATCGCCTTCCATGATCATGCGGTCGGCGAAGGTGCCGCTGTCGCCTTCGTCGGCATTGCAGACGATGTATTTCTGCTCGGCGCTGGTCTGGGCAACCGTCTTCCACTTGATCCCGGTCGGAAAGCCGGCGCCGCCGCGGCCGCGCAGTCCGGAGGCGGTGACGTCGGCGAGGATGGCATCCGGTGTCAGCGTGAGCGCGCGCTCGAGACCCTTGTAGCCGTCATGGGCGCGATAATCCTCGACCGAGCGGGGATCGATCACGCCGCATCGGGCGAAAGTCAGGCGGGTCTGCCGTTTCAACCATGGAATCTGGTCGGCGATGCCAAGCCGCAACGGATGTTCGCCGCCGGACAGCATCGCGTCGAGCACGGAATTGGCATCAAACTCGCTTACCGGGCCGAACGCGACACGCCCTTGCGGTGTGGCGACCTCGATCATCGGCTCCAGCCAGTACAGCCCGCGCGAGCCGGTCCGGACGATCTCGATTTCAATGCCGCGCTTGCCGGCCGCAAGCCCCAGCACCAGAGCGACTTCGTCGGCTCCGACTGCTACCGCACCGGCATCGCGGGGAACGAAAATACGCAGGCTCATCGCTGTGCCTCCGCCACCAGCGCGTCGATGCGCGCTTCATCCAGCCGTCCGACGACGCGGCCATCCAGCATCGCCGAGGGGGCCGTGGCGCACAGGCCGAGGCAATAAATCGGCTCCAGCGTCACCCGCTCGTCGGCGGTGGTGTCACCCATGGCAATGCCGAGCTTGGCTTCCGCGCGCGCCGCCAGCGCATCGCCGCCGGCCGCCTGGCAGGCTTCGGCGCGGCATAGCTTCAGCACATGCCGGCCGGCAGGCTCATGACGGAAATCATGGTAGAAGGTGAAGACGCCATGGACCTCGGCGCGGGACAAATTGAGCGTGTGGGCGATCATCGGGATCGCCGGCTCCGGCACGTAGCCGAACGCTTCCTGGAGGGCATGCAGGATCACCAGCGTCGCACCTTCCAGGTGGGTGTGCTCCGCAATAATTTCCGCGCCGCGTGTGGCATCCCATGGTTCGTAAACTGGTGCCATCTGCCTTCTCTATCAGAGACTTATTACCAAACGCATGAATATTGGAATCGATCCAAATATCAATAAAGCTGTCTCATGCTGCGATACGGAAACGCGATCGATAAGAGTATGATATCAGCCGATATGAAAATCGAATGAATCGGGGCCGATACGGCCGCATCCCTCATGCCAGCCGGCTTTTGGCGTGTTCGTCCGGCACCGAGCATGGTATTTACTACCCTGAAATAGTGAGGTTTTTTTGATCGACAAGCTTGAACTGCTGCTCGCGCTGGCCAAGGAACGTCATTTCGGGCGCGCCGCCGAGGCCTGTGGCGTCACCCAGCCGACGATGTCGACCAGCCTCAAGCAGCTCGAGGAAATGCTCGGCGTCATGCTGGTGCAGCGCGGCTCGCGGTTCCAGGGCTTTACGCCGGAAGGCGAGCGCACCCTCGACTGGGCGCGGCGCATTGTCGGCGACGCCCGCGCGATGCGGCAGGAGATCAAGACCCTCAAGGACGGACTTTCCGGAGAAATCGCCATCGCGGCGATCCCGACCGCGCTCGGCATGGTTGAATCGCTCACCACGCCGTTTCGGGCCCGCCATCCGGACGTGCGCTTCCGTATCGTGTCCAGCACCTCGATCGCGGTACTCGGCCTGCTCGAGAACCTGGAGGTCGATGCCGGCCTGACCTATCTGGAAAACGAGCCGCTCGGCAAGGTCCGATCGATCCCGCTCTACAACGAGAGCTATCGCTTGCTGACCTCGCCGGATGGCATGTTCGGCGATCGCGATCAGGTGACATGGAAGGAAGTCGGGCAGGTGCCGTTGTGCCTGCTGACGCCCGACATGCAGAACCGCCGCATCATCGATCGCGCGCTTCGATCCGCCGGCGTCGAGGCGACGCCGACCCTGACCTCCAACTCCATCATCGTGCTCTATACCCACGTCAAGACCGGACGCTGGGCCAGCGTGATGCCGGCGCAGCTGGCGCAGACGCTGGGCCTGTCGGACGCGGTGCGCACCATTCCCATCGTCGATCCCACCGTCACCTACAGCGTCGGGCTGGTGGTTCCGCAGCGCGACCCGCTGACGCCGCTGATCGCCGCGCTTGCGCAAATCGCGCGCGAAGTCGCGCCGACGCTGGAATCCTAATTAGGAAGCCAGCGCCTTTTCCTGCAGCAAACCGAATTCCACCTTGCTGGAAAGTTCCAGAGCCAGTCTGGCGATCTGCGGGTCGGGTTTGCGCGCGTCGCGCGGCAGTGACACGAAGACCACGGTGCCGGTGCCGAGCTTCGAGCGCAGCCGCATCGATCCGCCGTGCAGATTGGTCAGCGACCGCGCGATCGCCAGCCCAAGCCCGGAGCCGTGATAGGTCTTGGTGAGCTGACTCTCGACCTGTTCGAACGGTCTGCCGAGCCGCCGCAACGAGTTCGGCGCGATCCCGATCCCGGTGTCGGCAATCATCAGCACGATCGAATCGCTGAGCAACCGGCTGCGGACTATGATCTTGCCGCCGTCGGGTGTGAATTTGACCGCGTTGGAAAGCAGGTTGACGATGATCTGCTTGGTCGCGCGGCGATCCGCGACCACGGGAATGACCCGCTCGATATCCGCATCGAGCAGCAGGTGCTTGTCGTTGGCGCGGCCGGACACTACCCGCAATGATTCCGCCAGCGTCTTCGACAGATCCAGCGGCTCCATGTCGAGCTTCATGCGGCCGGCCTCGATCTTCGACATGTCCAGGATGTCGTTGATCACTTCAAGCAAATAGTGACCGCTGGTGAGAATGTCGTGACAATATTCCTGGTATTTTTCCGAGCCGAGCGTTCCGAACATCCCGCTTTCCATAATCTCGGAAAATCCGATGATGGCATTGAGCGGCGTGCGCAGCTCGTGACTCATATTGGCGAGGAATTTGGATTTGGTCTGGTTGGCTTCCTCGGCGCGGTTTTTCTCTTCGGAATATTTTTCGGCAAGGTCGGCGAGTTCGATGGCCTGGCGTTCGAGCGCGGTCTGCGAACGTTTGAGGTCGATCACGGTGGCGCGCAGGCGCAGATCGTTGTCGACCAGCTTCTGTTCGTGTTCCTTGATGCGGGTGATGTCGGTGCCGACCGAGACGTAGCCGCCGTCCTTGGTGCGGCGTTCGCTGATATGCAGCCAGCTGCCGTCATCGAGTTGCGCCTCGAAGGTGCGCGCGCCCGGCGCCGGGGCCCCGGCTTCGTGCAGCCGGGTGCGGACCTCCGGCATGCTGCCGACCTCGATCACGGTTTCATAGGACGTGCCCGGCGTCACCGCCGAATCCGGCAGCTTGTGCAGCCGCTGGAAATGCGAATTGCACAGGACCAGGCGATCTCCCGCGTCCCATAGCACGAAGGCTTCCGGGATGGTCTCGATCGCGTCGCGCAGCCGCAGATCCGCCTCGACGGTCTTCTCGGCCAGGCTCTTTTGTTCGGTGATATCGACGGCAATACCGATCAGGTGCATACCGGCATCGGCCGCGCCCTGGCTAAGCTCGCAGCGAACCCGCAACCAGATCCAGTGACCGTCGGTGTGCTGCATGCGGAAGGTCTGGTCGATGTGATTGATCTTCGAGGAGATCAATTGATCGGCGATGGCGAATAAATCGATATCGTCGGACTTCACCAGCGCGTTGACCTCGCCGAAGGTCAAGAGGTCGCTGCGGGTGTCGAGGCCGAGCATCGTGAACATCGATTGCGACCAGAAGATGCGGCCGCGCGACAGATCCCAGTCCCACAATCCGCAGCGTCCGCGATTGAGCGCGGTATCGATACGCCCGCGCACGGCGTCGTTGATGAGATCGCCTTCGCGCGCGCGGGTCGATTGCCAGTGGAACGCGAAGCCGAGGATCAACACGACAAAGCCGGTGGTGGCCGAAAGCGTCACCGACAGGGCCGCGTCCGATCGCCAGAGCGAATCGACCTTTTCCTGGATGATGATGACCTGGCCGGGCAGTGATTTGACGATGTGCTGAACCGCCAGTGCTCCGCTGCCGTTCGGCAGAATGATGTCGGTGACGCTGCCCGGCTGCCCGAGCGTGCCCAGCGACAGCGCCGCGCTGACGGCGTCGAGAATGCGGCTGGTGTCGCCGAGCGCAACTTCCTCGATCGGGACGCGGGCGAGAATGCGCTGGTCGGCGCCGGTGACGATCACGTGCCGGCCGGGCGCGACGGCCCAGGAAGGAATGAGGCCGGGCAGCAGCAGCTGCAGGCGCTCAAAGGTGACGGCGCGATCCTGCCGGACAGAGGCGATGCGATCGAGGCGCTCGGCGAGTAAATCGGCGACCGCCGCGAGGTCGCGCTTGATGGCGGTGTGCTTTTGCCGGCTCTGATCGACCACCTGCACGAAGGCGCCGAGGCAGATGGTGATCAGGAACGCGATGATAAGGGTGGGCACAGCTCGGCGAAGCGCGGGCTCCGCTATCAACAGCCTGTGATAGGCTGGTTTTGCGATCGATTGCGCCAATCCCTTGATCGAATCGGATTGGACGCACTCGCTCGCCGCGTGTGCGCGCGCCATGCCTATAGCCCCCTTGGAAACTTGCCTGCACCCCGTCCGGAAGAACCCCAGTTGCTTCCGAATCAGAGCGATTTGAATCCAGTTTTTGCGGGCTGTCGAGAGTCAACGATTCGTTAATGCAAATAAATCTTGTCCACGTCGAATCGGGACTCCGAAATGTCCGCAAATTTACCTGCGAAGTGAGTCCGAAACGGGAACGCGCCCGGAATTTCGGATTTCAAGCCGCGCCCGGTGGCTCGGCGTGACTGATGACGCGCTTCACGGTCGGAAACGCGCGCCGCAACGCGCGCTCGATCTCGTCGACATTCTCGTGAACCTTGATCACGCTCATCGATGGCGCGGCGCGGCAATGAAAATTCACGATTTCACCGGCATCGGTATCGCGCACCCGGACATTGTGGATGTCATGGATCGCGCCATCGGCGGCAAAGCGCGCCAGTGCCGTCCGTATCGTCTCGACACGGTCGGGCGCGGCATCGGTGCCCAGCGGCAATTCCGGTTCCAGCGGCTCGATATGGGTGTCGACTTCGACATCCTCGCCGAATTCGTCGCGGATGTTGCGCTCCAGCTCCTGGGCGATGTCGTGGGCGGCGGTCAGCGCCATATCACCGTCGACTTCGAGGTCGATGCTGACGGTGAGCTTGCCGCCGAGATCGTGCACGGTGACATGATGGATGGCGAGACCGGAATTGCGGGCGATCACCATGATGCGTTCGCGCACGCTTTCATTGTTGCGGGCGACCGGGACGGCGGTGAATGTCAGGTCGGCATCATCGAGCGCTTCGGTGATCGCTTGCTGCGCCTTGCGCTTGATCTCGTCGACGCGGTCGATCGGGTAGGTGCGCGGCACCTGCACGATGGCGTCGATGAAATGGGTCGACCCCACCATCCGCACCCGCAGCCGTTCGACATCGACCACGCCCGGCACCGTCCTGATCGCCGCATCGGCTTTCTCGGAGACGCCTTCAGGGGCGCGGTCGACCAGGGTTTCGACGGTGGAACGGGCCAGCCGCATGCCCAGCGCGGCAATCATCACGGCGACGCCGATGGCGGCGGCGGCATCGCCCCAGGCATAGCCCAACCCCGAAAGCACCAGTCCGATGATGACGGCGACCGAGCCCAGCACATCGGAGGCAAAATGCAGCGCGTCGGCGGCCAAAGCCTGGCTCTTGGTGTCGTGCGCGGCCCGGTGCAGCGCCCGGGCGCGCCAGAAATTCACGGCGATATCGATCAGCAGCACGATAAACGGGATCGCCGACAGTGTCGGCGGTGGCGCGCCTTCGCGCAGACGGCTGTAGGATTCGACCAGAATGCCGCCCGCCAGCACGTAGAGCATCGCGATAATGCCCAGCGCCGACACGCTCTCCAGCTTGCCGTGGCCGTAATGATGTTCCTGGTCCGCCGGCCGGTCGGAAACCCGCACCACCATCCAGGTGATGACGGTCGCGACCACGTCGACCGAGGAGTGCAGCGCCTCGGAGATCAGCGCGAGACTGCCGATGCTGGCGCCGACCGCGAATTTGGCCGCGGCCATGCCGGCGCTGGCAAAGATCGAGATCGCCGCGACGCGGGATTTGACGGTGTGATCGGGGTGATTCATGGGCGCGGTTTAGCAGCCCGTCATGCAACATTAAAGACGCGCTCAAGCCGCAATCGCAACTCAGTTGCAACAGCAATTGTTGCGAATTGTTCTGACTAAAGAAACGCTATCACCGCGGTTCCCGGATGCGGCACAACGCCCAGCCTATGCTGCTGATCCGAGCCACTTGTGAGGGGTGTGCGGACCGGCTCCGCGGAGCAACGCAACAGCGCTGCTCCGCGCCGCAGACATCCAGGGATTACAGCGTCACGACGATCTTGCCGAGATGCTTGTTGGCCTCCATGTGCTCGAACGCCTTGCCGATGTCGGCGAAGGAAAACACCTTGTCGATCGGCAGCTGCAGTTTGCGCGATTCCACCGCCGGCCAGATATCCTTGCGGACCTCGTCGAAAATCTCGCGGATTTCCTCGATCGAGCGGGTGCGGAAGGTAACCCCGATGTAGGTGATGCGGCGCGCGGCGTGGAGGTCGAAGTTAAAATCGGCGTGGGTGCCGCCGAGCCTGCCGACATTGACGATGCGGCCCTTGACCTTGGTGGCTTTGAGATTCTGGCTCGCGACCTTGCCGGACACCTGGTCGACGATCAGATCGACGCCTTCGCCGCCGGTCGCCTGCAACACCTGATCGACCCAGCCGGGATCGCTGGAATCCACCGCCAGATCGGCGCCGAATTCCTTCAGCCTGCCGCGCCGCGCCGCATCGGTTGAAGAACCGACCACCAATTTGGCGCCCTTGAGCTTGGCGATCTGCAACGCCATCAGGCCGACGCCGGAGCTGGCGCCCTGAATCATGACGGTCTGGCCGGGCTGCAAGGCGCCGTTGGTCACGACGGCATTGTGCATGGTGGAAATGGCGATCGGCAGGGTGCAGGCTTCCTCGAAGTTCATATTCGAGGGCGTGCGGAACAGCCGGCCGTGATCGGCCAGCGTATATTCGGCGAAGGCGGCGCCGCCCGACCCCATCACCTTGTCGCCGACCTTGACACCCCCGGCGTTGGGACCGAGTTCGGCGACTTCGCCCGCCCATTCCATGCCCAGCACGGTGCCGGCGCCGCCGGCGGCGCCATGGGCGTGGCCCTTGGTCATGCCGAGGTCGGCACGGTTGAGGCCGCAGGCGTGCACCCGGATCAAGACCTGCGTGCCTTTCGGCGCGGGCCTGGCGACATCGGCGATGGCAGCGCCATTGGCGCCGTAGACATAGGCCTTCATGCGATCATTCTCGGTTGGTGGGATGGAAGCGGTCTACTCGGCGGCTTGACGGCGGGTGCCGGACATCATGCCTTCGAGCCGGCTTTGAATAATGGCTTCGGCGTCGCGCATGATGCGTGATACCAGCTCCGCGCAGCTCGGGATATCGTGGATCAGGCCCTGCACCTGGCCGGCGGACCAGATGCCCTCATCGGCATCGCCGGTCGCGTAGACCATTTTGCCGCGGGCGCCGGCCACGAGTTCGCGAACCTGCTCGAAGGTAGCACCCTCCCTTTCCATCGCGACCACTTTGGTGCTGACCGCGTTTTTGGCGACGCGCGAGGTGTTGCGCATGGTGCGGAAGATCAGTTCGGTCTCGCGTTCGTCATTGGCGACGATCTTTTCCTTGATCAATTGATGGATCGGGCTCTCCTTGGTGCACATGAAGCGCGTGCCCATGTTGATGCCCTCGGCGCCGAGCGCGAGGGCCGCGACCAGGCCACGGCCGTCGCCGAATCCACCCGAAGCGATCATCGGAATTTTGACCTTGTCGGCGGCCACCGGAATGAGAATGAGGCCGGGGGTATCGTCCTCGCCGGGATGTCCGGCGCACTCAAAACCGTCGATCGAAATCGCATCGACCCCCATGCGCTCCGCCGACAGCGCGTGGCGGACGCTGGTGCATTTGTGCACGACCACGACGCGGTGCTTCTTGAACTCGGTGACGTGTTCCTGCGGCTTGTTGCCGGCGGTCTCGACGATCTTGATGCCGCTCTCGATAATGGCCTGACGATATTCCGCGTAAGGCGGCGGCTTGATCGACGGCAGAATGGTCAGATTGACGCCGAACGGCTTGTCGGTCAGGCCACGGCAGCGCGCGATTTCTTTGGTCAGGTCTTCGGGCGTCGGCTGCGTCAGTGCGGTAATGAAGCCGAGCGCCCCGGCATTGGCGACCGCCGCGACCAGTTCGGCGCGGCCGACCCATTGCATCCCGCCCTGGACGATCGGATGTTCGACGCCGACGAGCTCGGTAAATCGTGTTTTGATCATGGCCTGCCCTTTAGAATCGTTTCCCCGGCGTCGTGCGCGCCTTGATCTCTTTTGGTTTTCAGGGAGGCAGGATGCCGTCGCGACCGGCAAATGTCCACCGGGTGCGCCGCCGGTCACGGCAATCCGATCATGCAAAAGCGGGGGAGTTCGCGGGTAGCTTTGCAGGCGAGTTTATTTGCGCCGGCGGACTGACGCCGCGCAGTCCGGCGATCTCCGCGCGCTGCACGACCAGCGCCAGCACGGTGTCGAGCGCCGGGGTCGGGGTCTCTGTCAAACGGCCCATTTCCTGAACCACAGAGACCAAGGGGTCGATCTCCATCGGACGTCCGCGTTCCAGATCCTGCAGCATCGAGGTCTTGTGCGCGCCGACCTTGCGCGCGCCCTCGATCCGCCGCTCGGCGTCGACCCGGAACCTGACGCCGAATTTTTCGGCAATCGTCTGGGTCTCCAGCATGATCGCCTTCGACAGCGCGCGCGTTGCCGGATCGGAGCAGATCACATCGAGCGTCGCATGGGTCAGCGCGCTGATCGGGTTGAGGCAGACATTGCCCCAGAGCTTGAGCCAGATTTCGTCGTGAATGCGCTCCAGCACCGGCGCCTGCAATCCGGCCGCGGTGAACAGCGCGGAGAGCCGCTGTACGTCCGGGCTGATCTCGCCCGACGGCTCCCCGATCGGAAAGCGGTCGCCATAGACATGGCGGATCACGCCGGGGGCTTCGATCTCGGTGGCGGGATAGACGATGCAACCGATGGCACGCTGCGGACCCAATTCGCGCCATTGCCGTCCACCGGGATCGATGCTCTCCAGCGTCGAGCCCTCGTAGCGGCCGCCATGTCTGTAGAAATACCAATAGGGAATTCCGTTGACCGCCGTGACGATGCGGGTATGCGGGCCGAGCAGTGGCTGCATCGTTTCGATCACGCCGGTGATGGAATGGGCCTTCAGGCAGATGATGACGAAGTCCTGATGCCCGAGTTCGGCGGGGTTGTCGGTGCAGCGCGGCCGCACCACGCGTTCTTCATCGCCGATCAGCAGCTTCAGTCCGTGAGCACGCATGGCGGCGAGATGCGCGCCGCGCGCGACCAGGCTGACATCGGCGCCGGCGCGGGCGAATTGTACGCCGAGATATCCGCCGATCGCGCCGGCGCCGTAGATGCAGATTTTCATGACGTCCCTTCGAATGTGGGTGAGGGAAATGTCAGCCGACCTCACGCGCCGGCTTTGAGCGGCACTCAGGGCCGGCGCGATGGCCGCCGAAGCGGAGAGGGTGGTCAGGCGACGGATCGTGCCGGGGCGGTTGCCGCGTCATCGAACGCGGTTGAGATGTCGCGGATGCTGATGACGCCGATCAGGCTGTAATTGTCGATGACGGGCAGATGCCGGATGTGGCGCGTGTTCATGAGATGACGAACATGTTCCAGTGTATCGGTCGACGTGCAGGAGACCAGCTGTTGCACCGATATCAATTGCGAAATCTTCAGATTGACGCCGGCGGCACCGTGGTCGGCGATGGCGCGCACGACGTCGCGCTCGGTGAACATGCCGACCGCGGTATTGCCCTCGGTGTGGACGACATCCTTGACCACCAGCGCGCTGATATTGCTGGCGCGCATCAATTGGGCGGCAATGGCCACGGTTTCATTCATCCGGACCGTGGCAACGCGGGCAGTCTTTTTGCGCAGGATGTCTTCGACTTTCATCGCAACCTCCTTCAGGTCAGCCGCAGGCGTGT
>NZ_JBEKCZ010000138.1:0-14347 GCF_050014615.1 Bradyrhizobium sp.
GACACGATTCGAACGTGTGACCTTTGCCTTCGGAGGGCAACGCTCTATCCAGCTGAGCTACGGGTGCGTGGAGGTTCATTTAGCCGATTGGCCCGGCGTCGGCAACGGGCCTCGTGGGGGGCCGGGAAGACCGGTCTCGAGCGTGCCGCCCATACCTTTGTTCCGGCCAGGGCGCCGGCCGGCGTCGATCACGCGCGCAGACGTCCGGGATGGCATTACCCCGTTAAAACCTGTTGATGCAGCCACGAACCGTTGCCCCTAGAGCATGATTCAACTGGGTTGAATCATGCTCGTCGCCCATCTTCTGGTTTGAGCATGACCTTTTCGGAAAACCGGTTCCCACTTTTCCGGATCATGCTCTAAGCCGCGACCGTCGCTTTTTCGCGGCGTGCACCCAGCATTTGCCTCACCTCGGGACCGGGCTTGGCGGCGCTGAACAGATAGCCCTGCATCTCGGTACAGCCCAGCGCGCGCAGCCGTTCCTTTTGCTGCTGGGTTTCGACGCCCTCCGCGGTCGTCGTCATGTTGCCCGCGGCGGCGATGTTCACCACCGCCTGCACGATCACCGATGAGCCGTCGATCTCCGCGATGTCGCTGACGAAGCAGCGGTCGATCTTGATTTTGTCGAACGGAAAACGCTTCAGATAGCTCAGCGAGGAATAGCCGGTGCCGAAATCGTCCAGCGCGATGCGAACGCCAATGGCGCGGAGCTGATGCAGGATGGCCAGCGCCGCCTCGTCATCGCCGATCAGCACCGCCTCGGTAATTTCAAGTTCGAGCCGGCTGGCCGGAAGACCTGAGGCCGCAAGCGCGGCCGCGACCTTCAGCGGCAGCGTCAAGCATTTCAGCTGCACGGGCGAGACGTTGACGGCAAGGCGGACATGATCCGGCCAGTTGGCCGCCTCGGCGCAGGCGGTTCTCAGCACCCATTCGCCGAGCTCAACGATCAGGCCGGTGTCTTCCGCTACCGGGATGAATTCCGCCGGAGAAATCATGCCGCGTTCGGAATGGCGCCAGCGCAGCAGGGCTTCGCAGCCGGTCACCTCGTCATCGCGAAGATTGACAAGCGGCTGATAGTGGATTTCGAAACCGCCATCCGCGAGCGCGTGACGCATATCCTGCTGCAGTATAAGCCGCGCTCTTGCGCTGGCATCCATGGCCGGCTCGAAGAAGCGATGGGTGCGGCGTCCGCTGGCCTTGGCGCCATACATCGCCAGATCGGCATTCTTGATGAGCTGATCCAGATCGGTGCCGTCGTGCGGAGCCAATGCGATGCCTATGCTGGCATCGCTCGAGAGCTGATGGCCAAGGCATTGATAGGGTTGCCGTATCGCCTCATGGATTCGGGTGACGAATTCCACCACATCGGCGGGTTTATCGACGTTTGTCTGAACCACCGCGAACTCGTCGCCGCCAAGCCGCGCCACAAAATCGCTCTCTCTGATGCAGCTCTTCAGGCGACTGGCCACGGCCTTCAGCAATTCATCGCCGACATGATGCCCGAGCGAATCGTTGATGCCCTTGAACTCGTCGATGTCGATATACAGCAACGCGAACTGCTCGCCGCGGCCGATTCTCCGCAACTCGCGTTCGACCCACTCGCGGAACAGTACCCGGTTCGGCAGATCGGTCAGCGCGTCGTAACGCGCAAGGTGCGCGATTTTCTCGTCGGCGCGCCGGCGGTCGGTGACATCGTCGACCACGTTGATGATGTACCGCATTTGGCCGGCCTGATCCGGAATTCCGATGCGCCTTGATGTGATATAGCGCGGGCCCAGCGCCTGGCTTACCACCGGGCGCTTGTCCAGGAACTCGTCCAGGAACAGGCCGTCGGCGGATTGCAGGGCTTTTTCGTCGTCTGCAACGATGATATCGGCGGCTGCCTTCGGAAACAGATCGAAGGTCGTCTTGCCGACGATCTCTTCACGCGACAGCCCGAACTGGGTCGCGGCCACCCGATTGACCAGGACGTAACGGCGATCGCACACGTCCTTCACCGTGATCTGGGTCGGTATGTGGTCGATGATCTGGCGCAGGAATGCATGATTGCGGTCGCGTTCCTGTTCGAGATTGCGACGCTCCGTGATGTCTTCCATTGTCACAACCCAGCCGCCTTGCAGCAGCGGCCGAACCACGACCTGAACCGAACGTCCGTCCGCGGATTCGACAATGCTGTGAACAACCTCACCCTGCGCGACGTTGCCCAGCACGGTCGCACAAAACTCATCGACGTCCCCCTTGAGGGATCCGATCTCCTTGCGACGCCGGATAACGTCGTAAAAATGCGTACCAGGCCTTACGTCCGCGGTCGACAGGCCGTACATATCGATATAGCGCTGGTTGCAGACGACGACCCGTGCCGATGCATCATACAGCACAAGGCCCTGTGTCATGTTGTTGAGGGCGGTATCGAGCTGATGCTTTTCCTGCGCCAGTCGCTGCTGCGATTCCCGGTGCTGCCTGGTCATCCGCCTGACGATCAGGAATAGAAGGATCGCGATCACCGAGGCGGAGAGAACGGCCGCTGCGATCATGATTCTGGTTTGGGCACGCCAGTCGGCCAGCGCGGCCGCAACCGTCGTGGTCGCGAAAATCACGATTGGAAAATGGCTCAATTCACCCGCTGACCCGAGTCTATCCTTACCATCGATGGGACTTTTCAGACGCAGAGTCTGATAACCGCCTAAGGTCAGGACTTTGTTTAGCAGTGGAAGCCCCTTTAATCTTTGCCCGATCATCGATTCGGCATGAGGGTGACGCGCCAGCATCGTTCCATCGCGATGGAACATGGAAATTGCCGCACCCTCGCCGAGCGCGACGGATGCGAAAAAGTTCTCAAAATTAATGGGGTCGATTCGCCTCGCCATCACGCCGAGAAAAACCCCGTCAGGTCCTGTCAGTCGATAGGCGATGATCGTGGCCCAGTTGCCGGTGGAATGGCTGCGAACCGATTCGACCATGGCTGTTTTGGATTGTGGGTCTGATCTGAGAGCTTTGAAATAGGCCCGATCGTCGATATTGACCGCCGGCCGAGGCCACCAGACCCCCGACGTGTTGATCAGATTTCCGTCCGCATCGAAGATGTTGACGTCGCCGATATAGGACGAAACGCTGACCTTCGACTTCAACTCCAGGTGTGCTTCAGGAGAAGACAGCCGGCTCCGGAAAATTTCGGGCGAGACGATCTCGGAAATCTGCATCTGGGAGATCAGGTTGCTTGCAATGACATCGGAATCTTCGAACTGCTGATCGAAGTGCCGGGTCAACAGCAGCACCGTATTTTCGAGTTCACGCTCAGTGTTGCGCAGCGCGCTCTCGCGAAATTCACCGACCATTACGACGGTGCCGACGATGATCGCCGCGATCAGGAAAACCCCTCCGAGGACAAGCCATAGCACCGGGCCCCGCCGGGCAGAGACGGCGGTGTGATACGATCCGATGGCCGAGGTTCCGAGCTTTCCAACTCTACCCCAAATGCTGGAGGCTAAATTCCACATTCCCCTACTCCAAGGGTATTAGGCATACGATGCATAAATGGCATACCCGTTAGGGAATCCGGTTACTTAAACCTTAATTGATGTTTTGGGGGGCGGGGGTCATGAGGGGGTCCTCGTGGCCGCCACGCCAACGCGGCGTTCAATCAAGAAAAGCCGCACTCGTGCTCGTTTGCCCGATATCGGCAAGGGCTGTCGGGCGAGGTTTCGTGGTTCTCCGCCGTTATTTCCGCCCCCGAACCGTCATGATAAGCGTAGCCTGAAAAGCGCGCGGATCGGACCCGCGCATCTCCAGGGGGCAACAAGCAATGGCGAAGACTTCCGGCGCCGCGGATTCCGTTGATACGAGCAAGGCGTGGCCGCTGTTCCGCTCGCTGAACGGGTACCGCATTCAATTCCTCAGCCACGACCTGTTTGCGGGCCTGACGCTGGCCGCGATCGCCATTCCCGAACAGATGGCGACGGCGCGGCTGGGCGGGTTCACCCCGCAGATCGGCTTTTTCGCCTTTCTGGCGGGATCGCTCGCATTCGCCGCCTTCGGAAGCAACCGCTTCCTGTCCAGCGGCGCGGATTCGACGATCACCCCGATCTTCGCCGGCGGTCTCGCCGTGCTGGCCGCATCCGGCTCGCCCGACTACCTGACGCTTGCCGCGGCGCTCGCGCTGATGGTCGGGCTTTTCCTGCTCGCCGCGGGAATTTTCCGCCTCGGCTGGATCGCCGATCTGCTCTCGATCCCGGTGACCACAGGCTTTCTTGTCGGCATCTCGGTACACATCCTGATTTCGCAGCTGCCGGAGATCCTCGGTCTGCCGACGCCCGAGGGCCCGATGCTGGAGCGCCTGGTAACCCTCGCCGAGCATCTGGGCCAGACCAACCCGTTCACGCTTGTCATTGGTTTCGGCGTTTGGGCGATCATTGCCTTGTCCGAGAAAATCGATGCGCGGATTCCCGGCGCGCTGATCGGTCTTGCGCTGGCGAGCGCGGCCGTGGTGCTGTTCGCGCTTGAGAGCCGGGGCGTCAGCGTGCTCGGTGCGGTCACGGTAACAATGCCGGTGGTCGCGATCCCGGTCGTCTCGGCCAGCCGGCTGACGAGCCTGCTGTCGCTCAGTCTCATCATCGCAATTGTCGTCATGGTGCAAACGGCGGCCACGACGCGATCTTTTCCGTCCAACCCCAACGAGCCGCCGGATGTCGACCGCGATTTCGTCGGCGTCGGCGTCGGCAGTATCCTGTCGGGACTGATCGGCGCATTTCCGGTCGATGCCAGCCCGCCGCGCACCGGCGTGGTTTCCGAAACCGGCGGACAATCCCAGTTCGCCGGCCTCGCGGCGGTGGCGATCGTGATCCTCCTGCTGGTGTTCGGCGCATCGCTGCTGCGTCAGATCCCCAATGCCGCGCTCGGCGGCGTTCTTCTGTTCGTCGCGCTCCGAATCATCCGTGTCGGCCAGATCGTCACGATCTTCAGGCAGTCGCTGGGCGAATTCCTGCTGATCCTGCTGACGGCGGCCGCGATCATCGTTCTGCCGATCGAACAAGGGGTTGGAATCGGCATTGCGCTCTCGCTGCTGCACGGCATATGGAGCACGACCCGCGCGCGGGTACTCGTCTTCGAACGCGTGTCCGGAACCTCGATCTGGTGGCCGTCGAGTTCAAATCTGCCCGGTGAACGCGAGCCCGGCATCATTGTCGCGGGATTCCAGGCCCCGCTGTCTTTTCTCAACGCCTATGATTTCCGGCACGGTATTCTGGCCGCCTTGAAGTCCTCCCCCCAGAAGCCCCGGCTGCTGGTGCTCGAGGCGACCGGCATTGTCGAGATTGATTTCACTGCCGCGCAGGTGTTGACCGACCTCATTCGCAGATGTCACGCCGACGAGGTCGACTTCGCCATCGCGCGGCTTGAATCCGTTCGCGCCCAGGAGGCCATCGCACGTTTCGGTGTCGGTGAACTCTTGGGCCCGGACCATCTGTTTCAAAGCGTCGAGGAGGCGATCAAGGCGCTGGGCAAGGCGGATCCGACCGGCTGATCAGGCTGGAACAATCACCTTGCCGATCGGCCACAGCGCGATGCCGGCGAGCTTCACATGGGCCCAGGCGAAGGGGATGCCGATGATGGTCACGGCCAGCACGACCGCGGTAACGATGTGCCCGAGTGCCAGCCACCAGCCCGCCAGCACGAACCAGATCAGGTTGCCGATCAGCCCCAGCGGCCCGGTGCCCAGATCGGATTGACCGGTCAGGCTGTCGCGGCGCACCGCCTTTTGTCCGAACGGCAACAGCGTATAGGCGGCGATGTTGAACGCGGCCCTCGCCCAGGGCAGGCCGATAATGGTGATGGCCATGATGATGGCGGCGATGACCCAGCCGGCCGCCATCCACAGGCCGCCGCAAAGAACCCAGAATATATTCAGAACCAGCGAGACAGGATGCATGCGACTTCCCGTGAATGAGACTGGCCGCGTGCGCCGCGGGGTTTCCGGGACGTTTATAAGCCTTACGGGGCTGCGGCGATAGTAAGGACGCGCGCCTAGCGGCGATAGCGCTCATTCCGGGCCTGGGCCTGGCGGCCCTCTTGCGGCGGGCGGCTCGCCAAACTGACGCGTGCGTCGCTTATAACGGGAACGGTTGGCTTGAGTTCTTCGAGAAAAATCGGTCTGGAAAAATAGAATCCCTGGGCGTAGCGGATTCGGGTGGCGGCCTGCAGATAGGCGAGTTCCTCGAAGGTTTCGATGCCCTCCGCGACGACGGTCATGCCCAGCGCCTCGCTGAGCGATTCGATCGCCCGCAGGATTCCCTGGCTGCGCGGACGCAGATGGATGTCGGTAATGAACGACCGGTCGATCTTGATTTCGTCGGCGGTGATGTCGGCCAACGCCGACAGCGAAGAATAGCCGATGCCGAAATCGTCGATCGAGATCCCGACGCCCAGCTTGCGGAAGATCGGCAGAATCTCGTCCTGGAAACGGGTTTTGGCGACGAACGCATCTTCCGTCACCTCGATCATGAAGCGTCTTGGAAAACCGGTCGCCTCGAGCGCCTGCGCAAACGAGCGCATGAACTCAGGATTGCCGGCCTGCTTGGCCGCGACGTTGATGCTGATGCTGGTGTCATGGCCAAATGTCTCGTTGATGAGATCGATCGACTTGACGATCTCCGCCAGTACCAGATGCGTCAGTTCGTCGATCAGTCCCAATTCCACGGCGAGGTTGATGAAGGTGCCGGGGGCCTGGATCACGCCCTCGTCGTCGCGCAGACGGACCAGCGCCTCGATGCCCTTGATATCCCGGCTCCGGATGTCGACTTTCGGCTGAAACGCGCAGCAAAAGCGCTTGTCGAGAATGGCCAGCCGCAGCGACTGCTCGACTTTCATCCGCTCAAGCGCCTCGCGTTCCATGCCGGCGTCGAAGAAGGCCGCCGCACCCTTGCCCTCGTTCTTGACGCGGTACATCGCGATGTCGGCATTCTGGCGCAGCACGTCATAGCTGCGTCCATGATCGGGATAAAGGCTGACCCCGATCGAGGTCGAGGCGAATATTTCCGATCCGTCGATGAAGAACGGCGCTTTCAGCCGCTGCAGCGTGGCCTCGATATATTCCACCACCTCTTGCTGGTTCTGGATCGGGTTGAGCAACAGCATGAATTCGTCGCCGCTGATCCGCGACAGCATGTCGGACTCGCGCAGATCCAGCCCGAGCCGCTTGGCGACCTCTATCAGCAGCGCGTCCCCGATCGGATGGCCGTAATAATCGTTGATGTGCTTGAAATTATCGATGTCGAGAAACGCCAGCGCGAATTTGGGGCATACGCCGTCGTGCCGGATCAGGCTGTTGGCACGGTGCTCGATCACACGCCGCATCGGCAGGTTAGTCAATTCGTCAAAGTAGGCCGACCGGAACAGATGATCCTCGACGGCCTTTTGCTCGCTGATGTCGGCGGAACTCGAAATCAAGAGATTGCGGTCCGCGATGCGGACCGGACGATGGGCCGTGAGAAAGACCTGCTTGCCCTGGCCGCCGGTGACGCATTCTTCGGCAACGGCGGCGCGCCCGGCGCGGAGGAATGCAAGGCCGACTTCGCGGCGGTCGTTCAATGGCTGCGAGGCCAGCGCGGGCGATTGCCCATCGGCCAGCCCGAGCTGGGCCGCGGCAGCGTCGTTGACCAGCAGGAAGCGGCCCTGCTCGTCCTGAACGGTGACACCCGTCGGGAGCATTTTGAAAACATCCCGCAGGATGCTCAGGTCGCTGTCAACGGCGCATTCGCTGTCGTCTTGCGTCGCGGCGTGCAGGTCCTGGCGGATCGGGCTTTGCATAGCCGCCGAATTTGTCAAACTCTCTTGTAGGTTTGGTTAAATGGAGCCCGGAAAAGCGGTGACAACCCCGCGGCGAGCGTTTTTGGATCAGTACCGTCCTGATCGTCATTAATAAAATGTCAACGCGATTTCGGAATGCGCCAGGGAGTTCAACTCGCAAAACTCAACTGGCGGGTATGCGGCATTGCATCGTGCAATGAACGCCGGTCTTCAAAAAGGTCATTTCGGTCTTGCCCTCAAAAGGCCCGAGCGCCGTTTTCAGCAATTTACTGCCAAAGCCGGCGGCTCCAATCGCGCTGACCGAGGGTCCTTCGGTTTCGTCCCAGGCAATATTGAGGCGATCGTCGGTCACCGACCACGATACCTGTAATAACCCGCGGGCGGATGAAAACGCGCCGTATTTGCCGGCATTGGTCGCCAATTCGTGAAATATCAATGCCAGGCTCACCGCCAGTTTGGCCGGAAGAAACAGCCGCTCGCCGTTCAAGTTGAACCGGACATGTCCATAAGGCCCGAGCTCGGAGAGCAGCAGATCCTTGATGTCGCAACCGCGGCCATCGACCTTTGCGATCAGGTCGTCGGTCGCCGACAGCGCCCGCATCCGATGGTCGATCCTGGCCCAGATCTGCGGTTGATCCTGCAGCACCTGATGCAGCACCGCGTGAATGGTCGACAATTTGTTTTTCAGCCGGTGCTGGAGCTCGTCGACGACGAGCTTGCGATAGGCCTCCTCCAGAATCAGGCGCCTGGCGATTTCCCGCTGATTTAAGGCGACCGTTCGATAGTGCTCGATACCCCAGATCGTGAGGCCGCACACGATCAGATAGATCGTCGACAGCGCCAGTCTTGCAAAATCGGTCGGGGCATCGCCGAAATTCAGCGTCATGCCGAACAGGCCGCCCAGAATGGCGGTCGCGATCCCGATCCGGAAACCGCCGAGTGCGGTGGCAAAGAACACCGCTGGAAAATAAGGGGTGAAATAGACGTCCGGCCGGACCAACGAAAGACCCCACCGCGCCGCGGTCGAGACTGCGATGCAGGCTGCCGCAAATCCAATGCTCAATAGCGGAGATAGCCGCGAGGTTCCCTGCCAGCCCTGCCGAAACTCGTCGATCAATCTTGCCATGGGTCACATCAGCCGATCAGCTCATCCGGAACAAGGCCGAGCATAGAACAAAATAACGCGCTGCGAGAATGGCCGTCACAAGGAGACCCGTGCCTGGTCCGGCAAAGCCGGACCAGGTGCCGGGCATGATGGGTATACGTGTAAAATGCCAACCTCGGTGCAGCGCAACGCCGCGCCGCCACACATGGCTTGCGTTGTTCCGGCCGGCCGGAGATATATTGGACCCAACCTTGTCAAAAAGGAGAGCGAGATGGGACGGCTGGACGGGAAGGTCGCGGTCATCACCGGCGCGACAAGCGGCATCGGCCTGCGCACCGCCGAGATTTTTGTCTCGGAGGGCGCGAAAATCGTTATCGCCGGCCGCCGCGCACCGGAGGGCGAACGGCTCGCCGAAAAGCTCGGCGCGGCCTGCGTGTTTCGCCGGACCGATGTCACGATCGAGGAAGATATCCGCGCCTTGATCGGCCAGGCGGTCGACAGATTCGGCCGCATCGATTGCCTGTTCAACAATGCCGGCGGCCCGGCGCAGACCGGCGGCATCGAGGACCTCGACGCGGCGCGCTTCGACGCCGCGATGGCGACGCTGTTGCGCAGCGTGATGCTGGGCATGAAACACGCAGCGCCCCAGATGCGCCGCCAGGGTTCCGGCAGCATCATCAACAATGGCAGCATTGCCGGCAGGCTCGCCGGCTTTTCGTCGTCGGTCGTCTATGGCGCGGCCAAGGCCGCCGTGATTCACTTGACCAAATGCGTCGCGATGGAGCTTGGCGAATCCGGCATCCGCGTCAACAGCATTTCGCCGGGCGCTATCGCCACCGGCATTTTCGGCAAGGCGCTGGGTTTGTCCACGGAAGCCGCCGAGAAAACCCCCGAGGTGATGCGCGAGGTCACCAAGAGCGCACAGCCGATACCGCGGGCCGGATTGCCTGAGGACATTGCCCATGCCGCGGTGTTTCTGGCCAGCGACGAATCCAGTTTCATCAACGGGCACGATCTGGTGGTCGATGGCGCCATCACCGGCGGGCGCAACTGGACCGCGCAGCAGCAAGGGTATGTCGCCATGCGCAAGGCGTTCGATCAGCACACCGGATAGTCCTTCAGAGGAGGCGTCAATGTCCGCAATCGTGGGTGTGGCAAGGACTGAAGCCAGCCAGGTTCATATGCCGGTCTATATGACCATCATGGCCGGTCTCGCCTGCGCGTTTGTCGCCGGGAAGGCGTTGCCGCTCACCATGGACGCCATCTCGACGATCGCGGCTCCGCTTTGCGCGGCAAGCAATCCCGTCGGGTCGGCACTTGATACCGTCGAGCCGATTGCGTCGTACGCGCTGCCGAATGTGCCAGGCAAGCGCGTCACCATCGTGCGGGTGTTCTATGGTCCCGGCGGATTTACCCGCGCGCATCGGCATGCGGGCTCGGTCACCGCCTATGTCACCAAGGGCGAGATCCGCTCGCAGCTTGGCGGCGGCCCGGTTGAGACCTTCAAGGTAGGCCAGTCTTTCTTTGAACCCCCGGGCGCCACGCATCTGATCTCGGCCAATGCGAGCAACACCGAGCCTGCCGAACTGATCGCGGTGTTCGTGGCGGACGAGGGCGCGCAGCTCACGACGTTTATCGAGTAGTCGTGTTTCGTCGAACCGTGACCGGGTTCCGTGTATGGTCGAGTCAACGCGGAGGCAGGCGGAATGAACGCAAGGCTTGAGAAAAAATTGCGACTGCTTGCGGTCATCGTTACGGCCAGCACGATCGGGGCCGCCGGCTATGCTCTCTCACAGGGTTTTACCTCTGCAAAAGAGATAGCCGTGGGAATCCTATACGGACTGATCCTCAGTGTCACGCTCGGGGGCGTTTCGCAATTCATCCTCGAAGGTCCGATGCGGGGCTGGCTCGGAAGCCTTTCGTTTACAGCGAGTCTGATGGTGCGAAGCGCGATCTACTCTGCGATTATTGTTCCCATCCTCTTCTTTCAATTAGGTGGCGTTATCGCGGGGGTTGCCCGCGATCCGTCTCACAGAACCTTCTGGATCGACATCACCTATTCCGTTGCATGCGTGGTTCTGGCAAATCTCGTTATCGGAATTACCAATATCATCGGGCCCCGCGCGTTCCTTAATTTCGTCATCGGGCGATATCATACGCCGGTCGAGGAAAGCCGCTTCGTGCTGTTCGTCGACATCGCGGGATCGACCGGGCTGGCCGAGCGCCTCGGCGGGGTCGCCATCCATCGTCTGCTCGACCGCACGTTTCGCCTGCTGACCCTGGCGGTGGTGGATTATCGCGGCGAAGTCCTCAACTATGTCGGCGACGAGGTGATCGTGACCTGGCGGGAAGACCACGGCGCGATCGATTGCCGTCCGCTACGCTGCTTTGTGGCCATGCGGGAAGAGCTGTCGCAGGCGTCGGCCCAATTGCAGCACGAGTTTGGAGTTGTGCCGCGGATTCGCGGGAGCCTGCATTTCGGGCCGGTGATCGTCGGCGAGATCGGCGACGTCAAGCGCGCCATCGTCTTCAACGGCGACGTCATGAATACCGCGGCACGGCTCGAGGAGCTCAGCCGCAATGTCGACGGCGGCTTTCTCGCGTCCCGCGCGGCGATGGACCGCTTCGGCTCGGCGCCGCCATTCGCGGTGCGCGACCTCGGGCGGCTAGCTATTCGCGGGCGCGCCGATGGGATCGACGTGGTCGGCATCGACGCCCCGGCTTTGGCCTGATCCGCTCACGCAACCGGCGACAGCACCACGCGCAATCCGTCCTTTGGCTTCGGGATCGGCCACATCTGCCAGTCCGGCGTGGTGCCGGGCTGCAGCGAGACACTGAGATTCTGCAGGAAATGCCGCGTGAAGCATTTCGCCTGCATATAGGCAAAGTGCAGCCCGAGACACATGTGGGCGCCGCCGCCGAACGGCACCCAGGCGAAGCGATGGCGGCCGCGCTGCGCCTCGTCGGTAAAGCGCGACGGATCGAAGGTTTCGGGATCGGGCCATATGTCCGGCATGTGATGGGTAAACAGCGGATTGATTCCGACCAGCGTGCCTGCGGGTATCGCATAGCCTGCAAAGCTGAAATCGCGCGTCGCGCGCCGTGGCAGCGACGGCACCGGCGGCTTCATCCGCATCGCCTCCTTGAACGCCATCTCGGCAAGCGGCATCGCTTCGAGATGGTCCGATGTCGTCGGTCCATCCGCGGCGACGCCGAGCGCGTTGACCTCCTCGCGCAGTTTGTCCTGCCACTGCGGATTGGCCGCAAGTGCGGCCACAAAGGACGTCAGCGACGAGGTCAGGGTGTCGTGCGCGGCCATCATCAGAAAACTCATGTGGTCGACGATATCCTGGGTCGAGAGCAGCGCGCCGTCCTCGTGGGTGGCGCGGCACAATTGCGAGAACAGGTCTTCGCCGCCTTTCGCGCGGCGGATCGGAATCTGCTCCGAGAAATAAGCGACGATGCGGGCGCGGCCCTTGACTCCGCGCGCCATCTGCGTGCCGGGCAACGGTTGACGGATCGGGGTCACCGCTGCCGCGACCATATCGACGAACGCGCGCGTAATCGCGTCGACATCGGGGCCAATGCCGGTGCCGAGAAACGACGTCGCCGCCAGATCGAGCGTGAGCTGCTTCATCGCCGGATAGAACAATATCGGCCCTGGCTGCGCCCTCCACTGCGCGACCCGCGCCGCGATCCCGGCGTCGAGGGCCGCGAGATAGGACTTCATCGGCCCGGACTTGAACGCGACCGACAGCGCACGCCGGTGCAGGCGGTGTTCGTCGAAATCGAGCAGCATCAGGCCACGTGGAAACAACCGGCCCAGGACCGTCTCCCAGCCATGGGTCGAGGAGAACAGCCTGCTCTGGTCGAACAGCACGAGTTCGTTGGCTTCAGGTCCGAGCAAGGTGATGCTGGTTTCGCCCAGCACGCGACTGCGATAGACGGGGCCGTACTTCGCGGCCATCCGCTCGACCTCCCCTTTGGGGTCCGCGAGGATCGCCAACGTGCGGCCGACGATCGGCCAGCCCTCATCGCCCGGAATGTGCGTCAGCGAAGTACGTTTGGCCGGCGTGAGGGTGATCGCGGGCGAAACCACAGTCTGCATGGACATGGCAATTGCTCCGATTGGTCGCAGTGATCCCAGTGAATCCATCGGACCGCAATCTTGTTGTGATCGCTGGTCCGGGTCGATGTCATCGGCGTAGCCCCAAGCTGATAAAATAGACCCTTTGTCGCTGGCGTGCAAAGGCTCTCAAGAACCGCGACCCGTCTTGCCGGACATAAATTGGCAAGGCCTGCTGCGTCGCACGCGTCAGGCCTTCCGCTTCGCGGCTTCCTGCTGCAAATCCGGCGCGTTGATGGTGGGAATCGCGACGCGGCCGGGACCGGTGAGCGAAAGCGCTGCGGCGGCCTTGTCGTTTTCCATGATCTTGGCCATCACCGCTTGTCCGGCGCGATCGAACACCGCGCGGTGCTCGATCAGGAACTTTTGCGATTCGCGCAGTTTGGCGATGTGACCGTTGATTTCCGGGATCACATAGCGCGCCACCATGTCCCAGCTGCGCCGGGTGTTCTCGGGGTTGGCCCAGTCGTGCACGAAGCCAACGATGGTGCCGACGCCGCCGGAGACCTGCATCAGGCTCTTGATGGTTTTGACCAGGTCGTCGGGGGTGCCGATGGTGGAAGCGGCAGCCTCGCCGCCCGCGGTCTTCTCCACGGCATCCTCCGGCGAGGTAAATGGCTGCAGGCCCGGCCGCTGCAGCGTGCCGACGTTATATTCGTTATGCCAGCGCATCAGCCCGGTGCCGGCCTCGCGGCGGGCCTGTTCGCGGCTCTCGGCGATGTGCCAGGACAGCAGCACACGCCAATCGGAACGGCTTACGGTGGTGCCGTGCTTTTTGGCGGCATCCTCGGCGAACCCCCATTGCGTCGGCAGCGCCATCAGGCCCTGCGTCGACATCGAGCCGAGCGAAATGATGCCGATGCCGTATTTGCCGGCCAGCGTCATGCCCGACGGCGAAATCTGCGACGCCACCACGAACGGCATCTCTTCCTGCAACGGCAGGATCTGCAGCGCGGCGTCGTTCATCGTGAACCAGTCGCTCTTCACCGTCACCCGCTCGCCTCGAAACAGCCGGCGAATGATCGAGATCGCCTCGTCCTGGCGATCGCGCTGTGTCATCGGATCGATGCCAAGCGTATGCGCGTCGGAGGCGAGCGCGCCCGGCCCGGAACCGAAGATGGCGCGGCCTCCGGTCATGTGGTCGAGTTGCACCATGCGCTGGGCGACGTTGAAAGGATGGTGATAGGGCAGCGAGACCACGCCGGTGCCGAGCCTGATGCGCTTGGTGCGTTCGCCGGCGGCGGCCAGGAACATCTCGGGCGAGGCGATGGTTTCCCAGCCCGAGGAATGATGCTCGCCGCACCAGAATTCGTCGA
>NZ_JBEKCZ010000139.1:0-14289 GCF_050014615.1 Bradyrhizobium sp.
GTCAGCCCCTCAAGGTGAATGCCGCGCATGCCCGAATTACCCGAAGTTGAGACCGTCCGCCGTGGCCTGCAGCCTGTCATGGAGGGTTCAAAAATCGTCAAGGCCGAAATCCGGCGCAAAGACCTGCGATTTCCATTTCAGAAAGACTTTGTCGCGCGGCTGCAGGACCAGACCGTGACCGGACTTGGCCGTCGCGCCAAATACCTGATGGCCGACCTTGAATCGGGGGATGTGCTGCTGATGCATCTGGGCATGTCGGGCTCGTTCCGCGTCGTCACGGATGAGGACAAGACAGTGCCGGGCCAGTTCCACCATCCGCGCCATGAGGACCGCGCCCATGATCATGTGGTGTTTCACATGTCGTCGGGCGCGGCTGTGGTCTTCAACGATCCGCGCCGGTTCGGCTACATGAAGATCATCGCCCGCAAGGCGCTCGACGACGAGCCGCTGCTCAGGGGTCTCGGTCCGGAACCGCTCGGCAACGAATTCGATGCAACAATGCTGGCGCAGTCATGCGCCAACAAGAAGACCAGTCTGAAAGCGGCGCTGCTCGACCAGCGGGTGGTGGCGGGGCTTGGCAATATCTATGTCTGCGAGGCGCTGTATCGTTCGCATCTGTCGCCGCGAAGATTGGCCGCGACGCTGGCGGACAAAAAAGGCCAACCGACCGATCACGCCAAGCGCCTGGTCAGTGCCATTCACTCGGTGCTCAACCAGGCCATCAAGGCCGGCGGCTCGTCGCTGCGCGATCATCGCCAGACCTCCGGCGAACTCGGCTATTTCCAGCATTCGTTTCAGGTCTACGACCGCGAGGGTGAAAAGTGCCAGACCGCCGGCTGTGGCGGCATCGTGCGGCGGTTCACCCAGAACGGCCGTTCGACCTTCTGGTGCCCGAAATGTCAGAAGTGAAATTCGTTCGCCATAACGACAAACGCTCCCTCCCCGCCAGGCGGAGAAGGAGCGTTGTCGTCATGCCCCCCAACCCGAAGCTGTAAAATTCAGGAAACCAGCGCCGGCGTTTCCGCAGGCATTGGCGAAAACATCGCGTGAAGGATCTCGGGCGATGCCGGCAGTTCGCTGAGGATCGGCTGCATCTCGGCGACGGCCAAAGAGTCCAGTTTGCCGGCATTCAGCTTGGCCTCGACCCATTGCCAGAGGCCGCGAACTTCGTCCGCCGATTTGCTTTGCGGGGCATATTCGCTCACCGCCAGGCCCGCGCTCAGCGCATCCTGGTGATCGTTGCGCATGACGATGAAAGGCTGGGCGAGAACGCCGGCGATATCGAGCGCCGCTTCATCGCAAAGCGTTGTGGCGGCATTGGTGATGCGTTGGCCGCGGATCGGCGTCTGGTTGAGGACGAAAGCGAACGGCTTGTCGCTGGCGCGGATGGTGTGAAGCGTCGATGCGGTTGCTTCGATATCGGCGACGGTCGGGCGCGCGGGTATCAGGCAGAGATCAGCGCAGCCAATCGCCGTCGTCGTCGCGGCGCTGACGCCGCCGGCGGTATCGATGATCGTCAGTGTAACGCCACTCTGGCTCAAAGACCGCAGCCGCTGTTCGATCTCGGCGGCGACGTAAACCGGCTCGACGATCGGCTCGGCATAGGCGCGGCGGCCTTGCCAGTTCGAAAGGGTTCCCTGGGAATCCGTCTCAATCAGGCGAACGGTGTGTCCGGCCTGTATCGCTGCCAAGGCGAGGCCGATGGCAAGCGTACTCTTGCCGCTGCCGCCCTTTTGGGTGGCCAATACGATCGTATGCATTATTGAATCCTTTGGATTGCTTGAACGGGAATCTGCGGTTACGCCGGACTGAGATGCATCGCATCTGTAATGTCGAGCTATTCTCGCTCAGGACGTGCCTGTCCGACCCAGACGTGCTGGGAATCGCGGCGGTCCGAATCAGCAACGTCACAACGATGACGGGTTATGAGTCGTATGGCTATTCCGGGACACTACGGGAGGCGACCGACGTCGTACCCGCGAAAGCGGGGAGCGAGCGCTCTCGCGGATGAAGACGACGGTCGATCATTTCCTCGCGCAGATCACGCGCACCACCGATGACTTCGCATCCGTCGATCCACCGGTTGCATTGACGCCATTGGCCTTGAGAAAATCCTGCACGGTATCCGCCGGCACCAGCACCGCCTGTGCCGCGGGCCCGGCATTCGGCGGCCCCGCAACGATGGCCGGCTTCAGCAGCGCGACGCCGGCAAATATGCCGTCGCTGTCGAGCGCCACGGCACCGGAAAAGCCGACCGCCGGCGGCGGTGACAGCGCGAGATCGCCGCCGCCGCTGATTGGCGCAACCGATGCCTTGACGCTGCTGGCGGCACCGCCGCCGCCCTGATTTTGCGGATCCGAAATACCCGTCAGCTCGACATTCAATTTGGCCGCGCCGTTGCTCAGGGCCAGCGGCTTCAATCCGTGCGCGCCGTAAAGGCGCAGCAGCGCCAGGCCGCGGTCCTTGTCCTCGGCGACGCGATCGGCATTGCCGAAGCCTGCAATCGCAATCGCGAGGCAGCCATCGGTGATCTCGCGGTCGGCGATGATCGCGCCGTCATCGCTGACCACCACGCCGGTGCCATATTCCACGGTCTTGCGCGGCGCAGGGCCTGCGATCTGGGCGCCGGTCGGGAACGGATTGAACGCGCTCGACATCGCGATCACCACCGGCTCGACGGTATTTTCGGTGGCCTGGTCGTAGAGAATGGTGAGGATACGCACCTCGTCGCCCTTGAAGGTGCCGCGCACGTAGAATTTCTTCAGGCCCTGCAAGCCCGACAGCACGAAGAACTCAGGCTTGACCACGGTGTAGTCGACGGCCCGCCCGGCAGGTTCCTTCTTTTCCCGATCGGCGAGCTTCGCCGTGGTCGGGTTGGCTTCCTTGCGCCGCGCAAGCTGAACCTGGATGGTCCCGGTGGGAGAACTCCATTTGGCGCCGTTGGCGTCGCTGGATTGCTGCGGCACGAGCTTGGTGGGAATGCCGAGCCGCGCCCCGGTGCCGGCATCGGTGACGATCTTCCAGCCGGCATTGTCCTGCCGCCGCCGCGCGGTCTCGGCGAGCACGCTGCGCTCCTGCGGGTTGAGCACGCCGGTCTGCTTGCCGCCTCGCGCCTTCTGGAATTCCTTGATGGATTCCACCATGCGTTCGCTGACTTCGCCGGTGATGGCGCCATTGTACTGGCCGACCCAGGCCAGGTCCGACTGGATGGCCTGACGTTCCGCCTGCGCCATCGCATTGGCGGTATCGGCGGGGGTCTGCAGAGCGGGCCGGACCGGAACGGTCGCGACCACCTTCGGCTTGGCGCCGGCGGTGGACGGCGGCGTCAGCTGCGCCTGGGCGGAGCCCCCCGCGGCCACGAATATCAATGTTGCTGTCAGCATCGATCTCATGACAAGTCTTCTCATGACAAGTCTCGGGTCCCAAGTCTTGGTCCCAAGTCTTGGTCCCAAGTCTTGGTCCCAAGTCTTGGGTCCATTGAAGCGGCCGCAATTAAGCACATCTGCTTGGTCGGCAACAGGGATGCCATGGTTCAAGCAGCCAGCGATACCCTGGGTCCGGCGAGGCAACGACACGGAATGAAATTGAGGGACTTGATAAAGCCATGCTAAGTGCCGACGAACTCGAACGGTACGCCCGCCATATTGTGCTGCGCGAGGTCGGCGGCCCCGGCCAGGCCGCCTTGAAGGAAGCCTCCGTGCTGGTGATCGGCGCCGGGGGTCTCGGTGCGCCCGCGCTGATGTACCTCGCCGCGGCCGGCGTCGGTGAACTCGGCGTGGTCGATGATGACATCGTCTCGCTGTCCAACCTGCAGCGCCAGATCATTCACACCACACCGGACATCAACCGCCGCAAGGTCGACAGCGCCGCCGAACAGATTCACGCGCTCAATCCCCATGTCAGATTCGCGGCGCACGCCACCCGGCTCGACGCCCGCAATGCGCTGTCGCTGATCGGCGGTTACGATCTGGTGCTGGATGGTTCCGATAATTTCGAAACCCGCTATCTGGTTTCGGATGCGTGCTTCCTCGCCGGCAAGCCGCTGATCACGGCCGCGCTCGGCATGTTCGACGGATCGCTGACCACGATCCGCGCGCATGAGAGAAATGCCGAAGGCGAGTTCAATCCGACCTACCGCTGCCTGTTTCCCGAGCCGCCGCCGCCGGGCACGGTACCGGCCTGCGCGGAGGCCGGGGTGATGGGGGCGCTGGCTGGCGTGCTGGGATCGATGATGGCGCTGGAGGCGATCCGCGAGATCGTCGGTTTCGGCGAGGGCCTGGTCGGGCGGTTGCTGATGGTGGACGCACGCGCGATGCGGTTCGAGACGCTGCGCTATCGGCGCGATCCCCTGAACCCGCTCAACGGCGATGCGCTTGTGATCACCGATCTGAGCGGGCACGGGTGAGAGCTTCCACCGCTCGGCGTCATTCCGGGGCGATGCGAAGCATCGAACCCGGAATCTCGAGATTCCCCGATGTGCAATCGCACATCTGAGGTCTGGTGCTAACGCACCATCCCGGAATGACAACTTCGGCATTTACAGCATGCTCGGCAGCACGCGGTCCGGCGGCTTGTGATGGTCGAGGAAGGCCCGGATGTTGATGATCACCTTCTCGCCCATCTCGACCCGGCCTTCGATCGTCGCCGAGCCCATATGCGGCAGCAGCGCCACCTTGCCGGCCTTCGCCAGCCGCACCAGTTTCGGACTGACCGCGGGTTCGTTCTCGAACACGTCGAGGCCGGCGCCGGCGATGTCGCCGGCTTCGATCAGCTTGACCAGCGTGTCCTCGTCGATCACCTCGCCGCGCGCGGTGTTGACGATATAGGCATCCTTGCGGATCAGCTTCAGCCGCCGCGCCGACAGCAGGTGAAAGGTGGCCGGCGTGTGCGGACAATTCACCGAGATGATGTCCATCCGCGCCAGCATCTGGTCGAGACTTTCCCAATAGGTCGCGCCCAGTTCCTCGGCAATCTTCGGCGCGACGGGACGGCGGTTGTGGTAGTGAATCTGCAGCCCGAAGGCGCGCGCGCGGCGGGCCACGGCCTGGCCGATGCGGCCCATGCCGATAATGCCGAGCCGCTTGCCGCCGATGCGGTGGCCGAGCATCCAGGTCGGCGACCAGCCTGGCCAGTGCTTGCCGTCGGTGAGGACCGAGGCGCCTTCGATCAGCCGGCGTGGCACCGCGAGAATCAGCGCCATGGTCATGTCGGCGGTATCTTCGGTCAAAACCTTCGGCGTATTGGTTACGGTGATGCCGCGCGCATGCGCGGCGACGACATCGATATTGTCGACGCCGTTGCCGAAATTGGCGATCAGCTTCAGCGCGCATTCGGGCTGCCTGAGCAATTCTTCGGTGATCTCGTCGGTGACGGTCGGCACCAGCACGTCGGCGGTGCGGACGGCCTCGGCGATTTGCTCCGGGGTCAGCGGGGTATCGTCGAGATTGAGCCGGGCGTCGAACAATTCGCGCATGCGGGTCTCGATTGAGTCCGGCAGCTTGCGCGTGACGACAACGAGCGGCTTTTTCTTGACCGACATGTCCTGCTCTCGCGAGGTTGTTCAGACCTCATTAACCCGGTTGTTCGACACTGCGGCAGCCGCGTGACCCCGGCGTTTGCTTCAGGTTTGTACTAGGTTTGAACCAGGTTTTCTTGGGTTCCCCCCGACGTCTCCCTGGATTTGCGAAGGGGACATTCGGGCTTTTCTTGGTTCTCGGCGTTCCGTCCTCTCTAGCAGAAGACCGGGCCAAGACAAGAACCCTGGCGGGAACCGGGGTTTCACGGACCGAGGGGCATCGGTACAGGGGGCTGAGGGATTGGTGGTCGCACGTGTTTCAGCTCGAAGAATTCGAGCTGGGTTCTCGGCAGGAGACGAGTTGATGGCGTTGAGGCGTTTCTATTCTGTGGTGGTGCTCGCGGGTGGCTTGCTGGGTGCCTCGGCCAGCACGGCGGTTTCGGCAAAGGATTCGGCGCTCACCACCAGCGGCTTGCCGGTGCCGCGCTATGTCAGCCTCAAATCCGACCATGTGAACGTCCGGGCCGGTCCGACCAAGGATAACGACGTCGCCTGGGTCTATACCCGCTCCGGTCTGCCGGTTGAAATCACCGCCGAATTCGAGAACTGGCGCCGGGTGCGCGATTCCGAGGGCGCCGAGGGCTGGGTCTATCACTCGCTGCTGTCGGGGCGCCGCACGGCTGTGATCACCATGAAGAGCAAGGACGAACTGGCGCCGCTCTACGATAGCGCGGATCAAACCAGCGCCATCGCGGCCCGCCTGCAGGCCGGCGTGGTGGCCCAGGTCAAGAAATGCACGGCCGGCTGGTGTCACGTCGCCGGCAACGGCTTTGATGGCTGGATCGAACAGCAGCGGCTGTGGGGCGTCTACGCCGACGAGAAGGTGGATTGATTTCGCGGCCTGTTAGCGCGAGCTGCATCTGCGTGTCGTCCCCGCGTTCGCGGGGACGACGAGCTGTTGCCGCTCAGCGCTTCTTGCGCAGCCGGACGACCATGTCGACCCGGGCGATCTCGTAGCCCTCGGGCACCTCGGGCATTTTCTGCAACACCAGGTGCGGATCCGGGATATCGACCAGTTCGTGGTTGTTCTCAAGGTAGAAGTGGTGATGCGCCGTCACGTTGGTGTCGAAATAGGTCTTGGTGCCGTCGACGCTGACCTGGCGCAGCAAGCCGGCATCGGTGAGCTGATTGAGCGTATTATACACGGTGGCAAGCGACACCGGGACCTTGGCGAGGGTCGCTTCCTCGTAAAGCATTTCCGCGGTGAGATGGCGCGCGCCCTTGCCGAACAGCAGCCAGCCGAGCGCCATGCGTTGACGGGTCGGGCGCAGGCCCGCGGCCTGCAGCATCTCGTTGACGTCGTGCCACGGACAACCGGTCAGCGCCGGCTGGTGTCCCGCAACACGGGCCACGGGAGCCACGGCATCGTCATTCAACATCGAACCGTTGTCGTTCATTTCCACGTCCGGCACCGCACTCGCTATCTCACCACTATCGCAGCGGAATATAAGAAGGAAATCCGTTAGATGCAAGTTTTTCGCAACTAGAACCAGCCCAGGGTTAAGCGCAATTGCGGGGAGAACGCGGCTATTTGCCCCGGCGGGGTGCTTTGCCGTCCGCGGGGCCTATGATAGAGAGCGCGCGGATGCTGCCTTGCGATTTTAGCAAAGGCGAGCACCGGTTGCCGCAGGGCTCATCCTGATCTGCGGTTTCAGCGCCAATCTGCCAAAATTGGCACGCTTCCCACGCGAAACGGGTCCATTTTGCTCGAAAACGCTTCATCAGGGTTTTGAAAAAGGCTGGCATCATGCTGGATCGGCGCGGCGGTTATGAATACGAGGATCTGCTGGCGTGCGCCCGCGGCGAGCTGTTTGGCCCGGGTAACGCCCAGTTGCCGCTGCCGCCGATGCTGATGTTCGACCGTATCAGCGAGATTTCGGAGACCGGTGGCGAATACGGCAAGGGCGTGGTGCGGGCTGAACTCGACGTGAAGCCGGATCTCTGGTTTTTCGGCTGCCATTTCAAGAACGATCCCGTGATGCCCGGATGTCTTGGCCTCGATGCGCTCTGGCAAATGGTCGGGTTTTTTCTGGGCTGGACCGGCGGCGCGGGCCGTGGCCGGGCACTGGGGCTCGGGGAGCTGAAGTTAGCCGGACAGGTGCTGCCGAACGTCCGCAAGGTTGTGTACAACGTGGATGTCAAACGCGTGATGCGCTCAAAGCTGGTGCTGGGCATCGCCGATGGCTGGCTTTCCATGGACGGCGAGATTATCTATCGCGCGAAGGATCTGAAGGTCGGGCTGTTCAAGCAGGATGCCGCATTGCAACCGGGAACGTAGGTTGCGCGCTCCGGCGAACGAGACGGCATTCGGGTTGACGACGGTCACAATAACGTAACGACAGGGCGAGGCGATCATGAGGCGGGTTGTCATCACGGGGATGGGCATCGTCTCGTCCATCGGAAACAACACCCAGGAAGTGCTTGCGAGCCTTCATGAGGCGAAATCCGGAATCACGCGCGCGGACAAATATGCCGAGCTCGGTTTCCGCTCCCAGGTGCAGGGCGCGCCCACCCTCGATCCGTCGGGAATCATCGATCGGCGCGCGATGCGCTTCCTCGGCGAGGGTGCCGCCTGGAATCACGTCGCGATGGAGCAGGCGATCCAGGATTCAGGTCTGGAGCCCACGGAAGTTTCCAACATTCGCACCGGCATCATCATGGGCTCCGGCGGTCCATCGGCGCGCACCATCGTCGAGGCCGCCGATATCACCCGCACCAAGGGACCGAAGCGGGTCGGACCGTTTGCGGTGCCGAAGGCGATGTCGTCGACGGCGTCGGCAACGCTTGCGACCTGGTTCAAGATCAAGGGCGTGAACTATTCGATCTCGTCGGCCTGCGCCACCTCGAACCATTGCATCGGCAACGCCTACGAGACCATCCAGATCGGCAAGCAGGACATTGTTTTCGCCGGCGGCTGCGAAGAGCTCGACTGGTCGTTGTCGGTTCTGTTCGACGCCATGGGCGCGATGTCGTCGAAATACAACGATACGCCCGCGACCGCTTCGCGCCCCTACGACGTCAGCCGCGACGGATTCGTCATTGCCGGCGGCGCCGGCGTCGTCGTTCTCGAAGAACTCGAACATGCCAAGGCGCGCGGCGCGCGGATCTACGGCGAAATCGTGGGCTACGGCGCCACCTCCGACGGTTACGACATGGTCGCCCCCTCGGGCGAGGGCGCCGAACGCTGCATGAAAATGGCGATGGCGACGGTCGACACCAAGGTCGATTACATCAATCCGCACGCGACCTCGACGCCGGCGGGCGATCCGCCGGAAATCGAGGCGATCCGCAAGGTGTTCGGGACCGGCGACAAATGTCCGCCGATTTCCGCGACCAAGGCGCTGACCGGCCATTCGCTCGGCGCCACCGGCGTGCAGGAGGCGATTTATTCGCTGTTGATGATGAACAATGGCTTCATCTGCGAAAGCGCCCATATTACCGAACTCGACCCGGCCTTTGCCGACATGCCGATCGTGCGCAAGCGTATCGACAACGCCAAGCTCGGAACCGTATTGTCCAATTCCTTCGGATTCGGCGGCACCAACGCCACGCTGGTGTTCAAGCGGATGGACGCGTGAGATTTTGTTTCTGTCATGCCCCGCGAAAGCGGGGCATCCAGTATTCCGCGGCCCCGGCTATTCATCGCAACGCTTCGCAATATTGGATCAACCGGTGGAGCTTGTCATCCGGCCGGCCGGAGGCCGGACCGGTCGCGGGTGATGACAACATTGGAATTAGTGGAGCACCGGAACGATGCAAGACTTGATGAAGGGCAAACGGGGACTGATCATGGGCGTCGCCAATGATCATTCGATTGCCTGGGGCATTGCCAAAACGCTGGCGGCGCAGGGCGCCGAACTCGCTTTCACCTATCAGGGCGATGCGCTCGGCAAGCGCGTCAAGCCGCTGGCGCAATCGCTCGGCGTCGAGCTGGTGCTGCCCTGCGACGTCGAGAACCTCGCCAGCGTCGATTCGGTGTTCGAAACGCTGCGCGCCAAATGGGGCCATCTGGATTTTCTGGTCCACGCCATCGCCTTCTCCGACAAGAACGAGCTGAAGGGACGTTACGCCGACACCAGCCGCGATAATTTTTCACGCACCATGCTGATATCGTGCTTTTCGTTCACCGAGCTTGCCAGGCGCGCGGCCGAGATGATGCCGGCCTCCGGCGGCACCATGATCACGCTGACCTTTGGCGGTTCGACGCGGGTGATGCCGAATTACAACGTGATGGGCGTTGCCAAGGCCGCGCTGGAAGCCTCGGTGCGGTATCTCGCCTCCGACTTCGGTCCGCGCGGCATTCGCGTCAACGCGATTTCGGCCGGTCCGATTCGCACCCTTGCGGGTTCGGGCATTGGCGATGCGCGCACGATGTTTGCGTTCCAGCAGAAGCACTCGCCGCTCGGCCGGGGGGTGACGCTGGATGAACTCGGCGGCTCGGCGCTGTATCTGCTCTCCGAGCTGTCGGGCGGCGTGACCGGCGAAACGCATTTCGTCGATTCCGGCTACAACGTCATTTCGATGCCGCGGCCGGAAGACCTGAAGGACACGGCGGAGTAGAGCGCGCAATCAGGGTCCGCGCACCGCGCCACCTCAACAAAGGTCGTCATACCCGCGAAAGCCGTAGGGTGGGCAAAGCGAAAGCGTGCCCACCACAACACAGCGTATGACGGAGACGGTGGGCACGGCGCAAGCGCCTTTGCCCACCCTACATTTGTGGAATTCCGTCATCCCGCCGCAAGCACGCCCGCGCGCTGGAAGGCCGGACGCGCCGCGCAGCGGTCGATGTAACGGTCGAAGGACGGGCGTGACGGCACCATCTTGAACAGCCGCACCGCGAAATTCAGCCCCGCGCCGATGGCAATGTCCGCGGCCGAGAAGTTCTCGCCGAGAATCCACGGTCCCTTGGCCAAGGCGGCGTCGAGCACATCGAATACCCGTTGCGCATCGCCCCAGCCCGCCGATACCGGATTCATCTCGATCTTGGTCGCGACCTGCACCATTGCCGGCTCGATGCAACCGGGCGCGAAAAACAGCCAGTACAGATATTTCGCGCGCAGGGGATCGCCCAACGGCGGCGCCAGCTTCGCCTCGGGATAGCGCTCGGCGACATAGGCGCAGATGGCCGCGGCTTCGGCCAGCGTCGCGTCGCCGTCCTGCAACGCGGGAACCTTGCCCATCGGATTGATCGCCAGATATTCGGGTGTCTTCTGCGCGCCCTTGGAAATGTCGGTCAGCACGCGCTCGTAAGGCTGCCCGGTTTCCTCCATCAGCCATAAAGCGGAAAACGATCGCGAGCGCGGCGACCAATAGAGTTTCATCATCAGGCAGTCTCCTCATTTTTCCATCGATAATATTTCATGACGTATCCGGTCATCGGCTCGACTTTTTCTTCCTCGAACATAAAACCCTCGCGCTCATACCAGCGCCAGGCCTTGTCGTTTTCGCGAACGCAGCGCAGCTCGATCTCGTCGGGCAGATGCTGTCGCGTGAACGCGAGCAGCGTCCGCCCGAGGCTGCGGCCCTGATATTCCGGCGCCACGAACAATTGGTCGAGATATTTCTTGGGCAGATGCAGCGCCAGCATGGCCGCCAGCACGCCGCCATCGTCGGCGACGTAGAGGCTCCAGCCCCGCTCAAGCTCATGCGGGAGGCGTGCGCGCAACTGCGCCAGCAGGAAATTGCTAGCCTCCGCCAGCCCGGTGGAGACCCAGCTGTTCATCCAGACCCGGGCGATCGCGTCATATTCGTCGGTTCGCGCGGGACGGATCGTGGGCGGCGGCATCGAATGGATCCTGTGGATGAGGGCCAATATCTCACAGAATGCGCCCAAACAAAAAGGGCGGCCGAGAGGCCGCCCTTTCGCAACGAGAGATTTCCGGGACGGTTACTCGCCGGCGGCTTCGCGCGGGGCGTCCACCTTCTGCTTGGCCTCGAGGTCCTCGCCGGTCACCTGATCGACCGCCTTCATCGACAAACGCGTCTTGCCGCGATCGTCGAAGCCGAGCAGCTTGACCTTGACCTTGTCGCCTTCCTTGACGACGTCGGAGGTCTTCTGCACGCGGCTGGATGCGAGCTGGCTGATGTGGACGAGGCCGTCCTTGGCGCCGAAGAAATTCACGAAGGCGCCGAACTCCATCACCTTGACCACGGTGCCGTCATAGATCTGGCCGATCTCCGGATCGGACGCGATCGACTTGATCCACTTGATCGCGGCCTTGATCGATTCTCCGTCGGCGGAGGCGACCTTGACGGTGCCGTCGTCGTCGATGTTGACCTTGGCGCCGGTCTTCTCGACGATCTCGCGGATCACCTTGCCGCCGGTGCCGATCACTTCACGGATCTTGTCGGTTGCGATCTTGAAGGTCTCGATCCGTGGCGCGTATTCGCCGAGCTCGGCACGCGCGGCGGTCAAAGCCTTCGACATCTCGCCGAGAATATGGATGCGCCCATCCTTGGCCTGGCCGAGCGCGACCTTCATGATCTCCTCGGTAATGCCGGCGATCTTGATGTCCATCTGCAGCGAGGTGATGCCGTGGTCGGTGCCGGCGACCTTGAAGTCCATGTCGCCGAGATGATCCTCGTCACCGAGAATGTCCGACAACACGGCAAAGCGCGAACCTTCCAGAATGAGGCCCATGGCGATACCCGCCGTCGGGCGCTTCAGCGGAACGCCCGCATCCATCAGCGCCAGCGAGGCGCCGCAGACCGATGCCATCGACGACGACCCGTTCGATTCGGTGATCTCGGAGACCACGCGCACCGTGTAGGGGAATTCGTGGTGCGGCGGCAGTACCGGGTGGATGGCGCGCCAGGCGAGCTTGCCGTGGCCGATTTCACGCCGCTTGGTGCCGCCCATGCGTCCGGTTTCGCCGACCGAGTAGGGAGGGAAATTGTAGTGCAGCAGGAACTGCTCCTTGTAGGTTCCCGACAGCGAGTCGATGTACTGCTCGTCCTCGCCGGTGCCGAGCGTGGTCACGACCATCGCCTGGGTCTCGCCGCGGGTGAACAGCGCCGAGCCGTGGGCACGGGGCAATATGCCGACTTCGGCGATGATGTTGCGCACGGTCTTGGAGTCGCGGCCGTCGATGCGCTTGCCGGTATCGAGAATGTTCCAGCGAACGATCTTGGATTCCAGTTCCTTGAACACGCCGGCGATGCGCAGCTTGTCGTATTTCGGCTCCTGGCCTTCCGGGAAATAGTGCGCCATCACCTTTTCCTTGGCCTTGCCGACCGCGGCGTAGCGGTCCTGCTTGACCGGAATGGCGTAGGCCGAGCGCAGGTCGGTCTCGATCAGCGCGAGCATTTCCTTTTCCAGCGCGCTTTCGTCGACGATCTTGACGTCGCGCGGTTCCTTGGCGGCCTTCTCGGCGAGTTCGATGATCGCGTTGACCACCGGCTGGAAGTGCCGGTGTCCGAACATCACGGCGCCGAGCATGATGTCTTCGTTGAGCTCCTTGGCTTCCGATTCCACCATCAGCACGGCGTCGGCGGTGCCGGCGACAACCAGATCGAGCTGGGTTTCGACCATCTCGTCGAGCGTCGGGTTGAGAACGTATTCGTCATTGACGAAGCCGACGCGCGCGGCGCCGATCGGGCCCTTGAACGGCGCGCCTGACAGCGTCAGTGCCGCCGAGGCAGCGACCACCGCCAGAACGTCCGGATCGTTTTCCATGTCATGCGAAAGCACGGTGACGACGACCTGGGTTTCGTTGCGCCAGCCATCGACGAACAGCGGGCGGACCGGGCGGTCGATCAGGCGGGAGACCAGCGTCTCCTTTTCGGTGGGACGGCCTTCGCGCTTGAAATAACCGCCGGGAATGCGGCCAGCGGCATAGGTCTTTTCGATGTAATCGACGGTCAGCGGCAGGAAGTCGACGCCTTCCCTCGGCGTCTTCGCCGCGACGACGGTGGCGAGCACCACGGTCTCGCCGTAGGTGGCGAGCACGGCGCCGTCGGCCTGGCGGGCGATCTTTCCGGTTTCAAGCCTGAGGGGACGGCCACCCCAGTCGATCTCGACTGAATGAATATTAAACATTGCGGTCTTCTTTCATGGTTTCACGAAAGCAGGGTCGCCCCAAAACGCAAAGACCATGCGCAAGATTGCGGGATGTTGCGCGCATCGCGCGATCAGCATCCAGCGATCCTGCCATGGTCTTTGTGTTTCGAATGGCGTCCATCCTTCCGATGGTACGGGCACCTTGCCCGTTACACCCAGCCGCCGGATTGCGACTGGATACGCCGCGCGGACATTGTCGAGTCCGCGCGCAAAAACGCGCGTAAAATGCGCGCGTGAACTGTACTCAGCGGCGAATGTTGTGCTTTTCGAGCAGCGTCTTGTAACGCGCCTCGTCCTTCCGCTTGATATAATCGAGCAGCGAACGGCGCGTTGCGACCATTTTCAAAAGGCCCCGGCGTGAATGATTGTCCTTCACGTGGGATTTGAAATGTCCGGTGAGGTTGTTGATGCGTTCCGACAGGATCGCGACCTGAACCTCGGGCGAGCCGGTATCACCGGCCTTGTTGGCATTGGTCTTGATGACTTCCGCTTTGCGTTCGGCGGTAATCGACATCGTCAGATACTTTCATTGCTGCGAGCCGGACTGGCAGTCAGTCCGGTCAGGTTGAACACGCGCTTGGGGATGAGTTCGCCATTGCCAATTTCGGCGAGGGCCAGAAGCCGGCCTGCCACCGTGACATAGACTGTGCCGCTA
>NZ_JBEKCZ010000140.1:0-14187 GCF_050014615.1 Bradyrhizobium sp.
CCTTGTGGGGGAGAGCTGGAGAGAGGGGTAGCGACAAGCACCGTCGTTGCAGCTTACCCCTCTCCCTAACCCTCCCCCACAAGGGGGGAGGGAACAGACCGTGCGCTTGGATGCAGCACCGGTTTGTAGCCGGCGATGAACGCCCGCAACGTCGAAGGCGGCGTCAGCAGCATCGCATCGTTGATCGTGTTCCGCGCTTCACCATAGCCGGCCGGTGACCACGACAGCGCCCGGCCCTGCACAACCAGATAACTTCCCGCCCCCGCATGCACCATCGCGCCGTCAGGCAATTCTTCCCACTGCATCGGCAGCGGATGCAGCCGTTTCTTCCCGGCCGCAAGCCGCTCGCGGTGCAACACGGCGTCGACGTCGCGGGCGAGCGCTTTCGTGATGCCGTTGCCCGTTTCCCACGCCGCGCGAAACCGGTTGGCGTCGTCGCGGCGGCAGAAGAAGCACGGGCGATGGCCCGCCGCGAACGCGGTGGCTTCGTCGAGAAAAAATAATTCGGTCCAGCTGCGCCCGCCCATCACCTCACGCCGCCGTCCCCCGAATTCGCACACGCAAGTGAGCCAGGCCTTGTTGGCCCAGCGCCGCGTCAGGGTCTTGGTCACGGGGTCGTGGATAATGCCGCGATTGCCGGTGAACAATCCGCGATGTGGGGTCGCGATGATGTCGCCGGCAGGCGTGACGCGATTTTGCAGGGGCATGGCATTCAAGCAATAATCGTCATAGCGAGGAGCGTAGCGACGAAGCAATCCACTCTTTCATGTTGTGATAAGATGGATTGCTTCGCTTTGCTCGCAATGACGGCTTTGTCACGCCGCGCCGTCGCGGATCGGGGGCTGGAACGACAGCGCGGTATCCCAGGGAAAGAAAATCCAGGTGTCCTGCGACACTTCGGTGATGAACGTATCCACCAGCGGCCGTCCCTTCGGCTTGGCGTAGACGGTGGCGAAATGCGCATCCGGCATCATGTCGCGCACCAGCCGCCCGGTCTTGCCGGTGTCGACGAGATCGTCGACGATCAACAATCCCTTGCCGGTGCCACCGCCGAGTTTGGCGGTGTCGGCCGAAATGCCCTTGAGCACCTGCAACTCGCCCTGCTTGGTATGATCGTAGCTGGCGATGCAGACGGTATCGATGATGCGCACGCCGAGTTCGCGCGCCACGATCGCGGCCGGCACCAGTCCGCCGCGGGTGATCGCGATCACGGCATGAAACGGACCGACTTCATTGAGCCGCCAGGTCAGCGCCCGGCAATCCCTGTGAAACTGGTCCCATGACACTGGAAAGGCCTTGCCCGCCCGCTCCTGCGCACTCAGTTCCGGATTTTCTGCCATGATTGCCCCCTGTTACATTTTACGAATGACGAATGTGCCGGTGGCGGTCGCGACAATCTTGTCGCTCTGCCAGAGTTCGGCGCTGCCGTGGCACATTTCCCGGCCCCGCATCACCACGCGACCAAGGCCCTTGATGGGACCGAGCCGCGCCGGCCGGTGAAATTGCACGTTGAGATTTACCGTCGGCGCGAACTGTTCAAGGTCGAGCGTCGCCGACAACGCGGTGCCCATGGTGTCGTCGAGCATCGCCGCGAGAAATCCGCCCTGCACGGTGCCGGCCGGATTGAGAAACATCTCGACCGCCTCGAAGCGGGTTTCGATGGTGCCGCGCTCGCCGTCGATCTCGACGAACCCAAGCCCGAGCGTCTTCGCGCAGGGCGGCGTCGGCAACCTGCCATCGACCATTTTCCAGAAGAAAGAATTCTTGTCCAAGATGCCGCTCTCGCTCTGATCTCATCTGTTGTTGAGCATGATCTCTTCGGAAAACCGGTTCCCATTTTTCCGGATCATGCTCTACCTAACCACGTTCAAACCCGCCAACATCTCCTTCACCGCGGCCATCGCCGCCGCGAGCTTCTCCGGATCGCGCGAGCGGACCACGAGGTTGGTGTTGGGCTTCTTGTCTTCGTCGTAAAACGGATAGCTGCCGATGATGGTATCGGGATGGGCGTTGGCGATCAGGCGCAAGGGACCGCCGATGTCGCCTTCGCGCGCATTGGCGCGAACCGTGTCCGACAGCATCCGCACCCCGGACTTCAGTTTCGGCGCGACGATGTCCATCATCGCCTGCATGATCGAGGGCACCCCGGCCATGACGATGACATTGCCGATCTTGAAGCCGGGCGCCAGGATGGTCGCGCTCTGGATCAGTTCGGCGCCGTCGGGAATCCGCGCCATCCGCAGCCGCGCCTCGTTGAGCTCGCCGGCGCCCTGGAATCGCTCGCGAAACCGCGCCACCACGTCCGGGTGATGATCGATGCCGACGCCGAACGCCTTGGCGATGCTGTCGGCGGTAATGTCGTCATGGGTCGGCCCGATCCCGCCGGTGGTAAAGACATAGGTATAGCGGCCGCGCAGCGCGTCCAGCGCCGCGATGATCTCGGGCTCCTCGTCGGCGACGACGCGGACCTCCTTGAGGTCGATCCCGATATTGGTCAGGTATTCCGCGATAAAGCCGATATTCTTGTCCTTGGTCCGGCCGGACAGGATTTCGTCGCCAATCACCAGAATTCCCGCCGTAACGATCTCGCTCATAACCTCTCCTTGTCCCGCACCGCAACCGGCCCGCAAAGCGCCGCCCTTGCCGCCGAAATAAGCAGCCGCCAGCCGTTTTTTCGGGCAACATCCCGTGCATTGCCGGCAAATGCTCTCGGCCAATGCATATCGCGCTGGCCCGGGCCTTGCTACCATCCCTTTCAGTCATGCACTGTCCTGCATGGCCACGAAAAGCAGTCAGGGTATATGGCAGTCGCGTTCGACGAAATGAATGGGCCCAACGGCGAGCTCCGTTCGGCCTACCTGGAACTCTCCCGCTGGCTGAAGGAGACGCCGCCGGACGCGCTGGAATATCGCCGCCAGGAGGCGGAATTGCTGTTTCGCCGGATCGGCATCACCTTTGCCGTCTATGGCGACGCCGAGGCCCAGGAGCGGCTGATCCCCTTCGACGTGATCCCGCGGATCATGTCGGCGAAGGAGTGGGGAATCCTCGAAAAAGGCCTCAAACAGCGGGTGCGCGCGCTCAACATGTTCCTGCGCGACATCTACCACGGCCGCGATATCCTGCGCGCCAACATCATTCCCGACGACCTGATCTTCCAGAATCCGGTGTTCCGGCCCGAGATGAACGGCCAGGACGTGCCGCATGACGTCTACGTCCACATCGCCGGCATCGACATCGTCCGGGTCGATGCGGAAAATTTCTACGTGCTGGAAGACAATGCGCGCACGCCGTCCGGCGTGTCCTACATGCTGGAAAACCGCGAAATCATGATGCGGCTGTTTCCGGATCTGTTTGCCCGCCACCGCGTCGCGCCTGTGGAAAAGTACCCGGACGAGCTGTTGTCGGCGCTGCGATCGGTGGCGCCGCTCAGCGCCGCGGCCGAGCCGACGGTGGCGCTGATGACGCCCGGCGTCTACAATTCCGCCTATTACGAGCATTCGTTCCTGGCCGACAAGCTCGGGATCGAACTGGTCGAGGGCCGCGATCTCATCGTCAAGAACGATGAGGTGTTCATGCGCACCACCGAGGGCCTCAAGCGGGTCGACGTGATCTACCGCCGGGTCGACGACGACTTCCTCGATCCCCTCACCTTCCGTCCGGATTCCGCGCTCGGCGTGCCCGGGCTGATGTCGGCCTATGCCGCCGGCAATATCACGCTGGCCAACGCGGTCGGGACCGGAATCGCCGACGACAAGGCGGTTTATTCCTACATGCCCGATATCGTGAAATTCTATCTCGGCGAGGAGCCGATCCTCAAGAACGTGCCAACCTTTCGCTGCCGCGAGCCGAAGGATCTGGCCTACGTGCTCGACAATCTCAGCGAATTGGTGGTGAAGGAAGTGCACGGCTCCGGCGGCTACGGCATGCTGATCGGCCCGGCCGCGACCAAGGCCACCATCGAGGCGTTCCGCGACAAGCTGAAGCGCGAGCCCGAGGGCTTCATCGCCCAGCCGACGCTGGCACTGTCGACCTGTCCCACTTGTACCGAATCCGGCCTGGCGCCGCGCCATGTCGACCTCAGACCCTTCGTGCTGACCGGCAGCAACCACGTCACCATCATCCCGGGCGGGCTGACGCGCGTGGCGCTGAAGGAAGGCTCGCTGGTGGTCAATTCAAGCCAGGGCGGCGGCACCAAGGACACCTGGATACTGGATGAATAAATCAGGCCTCAAGAGAGCAATATCTTCGCATGCTGTCGCGCACCGCTGAAAACCTGTACTGGCTCGCCCGCTACGTCGAACGCGCGGAATATCTGGCGCGCACCATCGAGGCGACGCTGCGCGTCACCGCGCTGCCCAACGCCTATATCGGCAAGACCAACGAGTGGGACTCGGCGCTGCTCACCGCCGGGGTCAGCGTCAGCTTCTACGAGATTCACGAGGAAGCCAACGAACACAACGTCGTCGATTATTTGTCGTTCGCGCCGTCCAATCCGTCCTCGATCCGCAATTGCATCGAGAACGCGCGGCTCAATTCGCGCTCGGTGCGCACCGCGCTGACCTCCGAAATGTGGGACACCATCAACTCGGCCTGGATCGACCTGCAGGAAGTCTGGGGCAAGGGCGCCAAAACCCGCGAAGAACTGACGAAATTCCTGCGCTTCGTGCAGGAGACCTCGCTGCGGTTCGACGGCTCGGCGTACCGGACCATGCTGCGCAACGACGCCTACTGGTTCTCGCGGCTCGGCCTGCATCTGGAGCGCGCCGACAACACCGCCCGTATCCTCGACGTCAAATATCACGTGCTGCTGCCCGAGGAAGAACATGTCGGCGGCCCGCTCGATTATTATCAGTGGACCTCGATCCTGCGCTCGGTGTCGGCGCTGACGGCCTACCACTGGGTCTATCGCGAAACCCTCAAACCATGGCTGATCGCAGATCTTCTGATCCTCAACGATTCGCTGCCGCGCTCGCTGGCGAGCTGCTACGGCAATCTGGTGCGCAATCTCGACCAGATCGGCGTCGCCTATGGCCGCCAGGGCGCCTCGCAGCGCCACGCCCGCGGCGTCCGCAATCGCCTCGAGCACAGCCATATGGACGATATCTTCCAGCACGGCGTGCATGAATTCATTCAGGAGTTCATCGCCGATAACGGCAGACTCGGTGAAATCATCGCCAAGCAGTATCTGATTTGAACACCGTCACGGCCGGCTCTCCCGGCCATGACGGCCATGCCAGCAACGTCATTGCGAGCGCAAGCGAAGCAATCCATCCTTACCTTGTCGTCCGATGGATTGCTTCGTCGCTTCGCTCCTTGCAATGACGACCGCTGATATCTCGCGTCTAAATCTCGAACGCCTCCGTCCCGGTACCCGTCATGCGCCTGCGAATCGCCCATTCCACGACCTATCGCTACGAGCCGCCGGCCACCGGCGTCATTCAAATCCTGCGGATGACGCCCGGCAGCCATGACGGGCAATATGTCGCCGAATGGCAGATCGATGTCTCCACCGATTCACGGCTCGATGTGCATCAGGACGCGTTCGGCAATGTTACGCATGTGCTGACCTTCGGGCCGATCGCCGATCTCACCATCCATGTCGAAGGCCTGGTCGAGACCCACGACACCGGCGGCGTGCTCAAGGGCACCGATGAGCGGTTTCCGCCCAGCTTCTTCCTGCGCTCGACGCCGCTGACCGAAGTCAATCCGGCGATGGCGAGCTTTGCGCGCGAGCTGCGCTCGGAATCCGAAGCCGACGTGCTCGGATTCCTGCATGCGCTGATGATGCAGATCAACGAGCACATGACCTTCGATGAAGACCCTACCAACAGCGGCACCTCGGCGGTGGAAGCGTTCGGCCTCAAGCGCGGCGTATGCCAGGACTACGCCCATATCTTTATCGCCTGCGCGCGCTCCGGCGGCGTGCCGGCGCGTTTCGTCTCCGGGCATTTCCTGCGCTCCGACGGCATGGTCAATCAGCAGGCCGGCCACGCCTGGGCCGAAGCCTTCGTACCGGATCTCGGCTGGGTCGGTTTCGATCCGGCCAACGCCATCTGCACCACCGACGCCCACGCCCGCGTCGCCATCGGCCTCGATTATCTCGGCGCCGCCCCCGTGCGCGGCACCCGCTATGGCGGCGGCATGGAAACCCTGACGGTCGCGGTCAAGGTCGAGCAGGTCGGACGGCCCGGCCCGTCGCAAAGCCAGTGGCAGACCCAGTCGTAGCTGCCGTGAAACGCTCGCCGCCTTTTTGACGTTGTTTGACCTAAGGTAGGGGCCGGGAGCTCTGGCGTACGAACATGCCAGCGGCGGTTCTTACGGGCAGAGGACAACAGCGTGCAGCTATCATCGAAGTTCATGCCGCAGCCAAAGCTGCGGCGCGGTCTATTCGTGCTCGGCGCCATTTATGCGCTTACCGGCGCCGCGGCACATGCCCAAAATCTCGATCAGGGCAAATCGGCGGTGCAGTTGTTTGCGGATAGCTGCGCGACATGTCATCGCGGCGCACGCGGTCTTGCCAAGGGCCGCTTCCGTCCCGCGCTGTTCCTGTTCCTGAAAGACCACTACGCGACCAATTCGAGCACGGCCTGGGAGCTCGCTTCTTATCTGGCGGCCGTCGACACCCCACAGAGCGGCCGATCGCGCGCTGCTGCGGCGAAACCGTCGCGTCCTGCCAAACCCCGGTCTTCGAGCCATCCACCGGTGCCATCCACGCAATCTGATTGAAGGCTCGGAGGAATCCGTCGTAGCCCCGGATCGACATCCAAAATCATTTCTCCCGGGAAAAACGCACAAATCCATCCCGGTTCGGCATTCGCACCGCCGGCAGCGTCCGTGCATCCATCGTATCGTTGTCTCCGATCACGCCGTTGAGCTGCAGGATGTAGGCGACAACCGCATAGACCTCGTCATTGCTGAGCGATTTGGAATAGTTCAGCGGCATGGCGCGCCGCACATAGTCGAACACGGTGGTGGCGTAGGGCCAGAAACTGCCGATGGTCTTGACCGGCGCCTGACCCGGTCCGAGCGATCCCTGCCCGCCGACCAGTTGATCGCTCGGCTTGCCCGCGCCTTTCTCGCCGTGACAGGCGAGGCATTTGGCGAGGTAGACCTGCTCGCCCTGCTGCGGTGTTCCGCTGCCGGACGGCAGGCCGGCACCGTCGGGGCCGATGCTGATGTCCCAGGAGGCGATTTCCTCAGGGGTAACGACTTTGCCGAGATCGGGGCTTTCCGCCAGCACGGCGCCACACCCGACAACGAGCGCCGAACAGACTGCAAGCAGCGTGTTACGCGTAGACATGCTTGACCTCGCCGCCTTGCGCCACGCCCCAGCTGGCAATGCCGTTGAAATGGTAGATGGTCCGGGCGCCACGCTCGGCGATGAGTTTGGACCGCGACGGCTGCACGTATCCGGTATCGTCGGTCGCGCGGCTCTGGAGCGTCGCCGGGCCGCCATCCCAACGCCAGGGCGAGCGGAATCGTGTGACCGCCATCGGCAGCACCGGCTCCTGCAGCGCCGCCAATGCCCAGCTTGCGCCGCCATCGGCGGAGACTTCGACCTTCGCGATCTTTCCATGGCCGGACCAGGCGAGACCCGTGATCTCGTAAAGACCCGGCGCTGCCATGGTCAGGCCGGGAGACGGGCGCGTGATCACCGACTTGGCCTCCTGGGTGAAACAGAACTGCAGCGATTTTCCGTCGTTCTGCAGGATGGTGTATTTCGAGGTTTCATCCTTGGTCATCACAGGTCCCTCGGTCAGCTTGATGCGCCGAAGCCATTTGACATTGGCGTTGCCTTCATACCCCGGCAACAACAGCCGCATCGGATAGCCGTTCGACGGCCGCACCGGTTCGCCATTCTGGTAAATCGCGACCAGCGCGTCGTCCATCGCCTTTGCAAGCGGCACGCTGCGGCTCATGCCGGAGGCGTCGGCGCCTTCCGCCAGCAGCCACTGCGCGCGCGGGTCGATGCCGGCGTCCTCCAACAGCGTCGCCAGCCTCACGCCCGTCCATTCGGCGCATGACAACAGGCCATGGAGTGGCTGGACGCCGAGCTGGGCCGGTTCCTTTTGATAGAGCTGCGCGCTGTTGCCGGCGCACTCGATGAAGGCGACGCGGGACTCCATCGGGTAGCGCATCAGCGCATCGAGCGTGTAGACCAGCGGGCGCCTGACCAGACCGTGGATCAATAGCCGGTGCGCCCCAGGATCGATGTCCGGAATGCCGCTGTGGTGGCGCTCGAAATGAAGTCCGTTCGGCGTCATCATGCCGTCGAGCAAATGATGCGGCGTGCGCGAGGTGCCGGTGCCGGTGGTCCCGGGCGCGCTCGCGAAGATCCGCGCCACCTTGCCGGCATATCGCGACGGCTGTCCGTACGGCACGAAGGGCGAGCCCGGCGTTTTCATCCAAGACTCGACCGGCAGCGGCTCGACCGGCAGCGCCTCTGCCGCGCGTCCATCGTCCGGCAGTGCGGCGCTTCCGATCGCCGCCGCCCCGCCGGTCAGAAACAGACGGCGGTCAAGAAGTCCGTTTCCGGCCGCCGGTTCCGGCTCGTTTGCCTTGGTCCGCCTGTTCTTGCGCATCGTCTGCTCCGATCTGGCAAAATGTGAGCGCCGCTACTCCGGCCCAAATCTAGTCCAGCTGAAGCCGTGTGCGGATGGCGTCGGCGATGGCATCGGGCGCAAGACCGGGTGGCAGGAAGCCCTGATATTGCCCGTCCTTGCCGATGAGATAGATGAATCCGGTGTGGTCGACCGAATAGTCGCCCGGCGCGGCGTTGCTTTGTTTGGCGAAGAACGTCCTGTAGGCGATCGCCGTTTTCCGGATCTCGGCAACTGAGCCGGTCAGGCCGATCAGTCGCGGGTGAAACGACGAGACGAAATCGGCCAGCCGTGCCGGCGTGTCGCGCTCCGGATCGACGGTGATGAACAGGGGCTGCACCGCCTGCGCTGCCGCGCCAAGCCTGTCGAGCGCGAGCGAGATCGATTGCAGCTCGGTGGGGCATACGTCGGGGCAATAGGTATAGCCGAAATAAAGTACGACCAGCTTGCCTCGAAAATCCGCGTCGGTGCGGCGATGGCCGGTCTGATCGGTGAGCTCGAACGGACCACCGACGGGCGCGCGGCCCGACAGCAAGCCTTCGATCAATTCCGTGGCCGAGGGTTCGGCAGAAGAGGGTTCGGTGGCCTCGTTCGCGGCAACAGGCGCGGCGAAAAGCACGCACGAAAGCGCAAGCCAGAGGCACCCTACGCCCGGCCTGCGCGCCATGGTCACTCGACGATCACTCGACAATCACTTGCCCATACATCCACGGATGCGGCGTGCAGATGTAGTAGTAGATACCGGGCTTGTCGAACTTGACGGTTTTCGTCTCGCCCTTGGCCAGCGCGCCCGTGCTCCAGCTATTTTGCTGCAAGGCGCTGGCGTCGTGCGGAATGTCGCCGACATTGGTGAAGCTCACCGTCGTGCCGCTCTTGATCCGGGTGCGCGCCGGAGAAAAGCTGTACTCGGTGTTATTGGCGCCGATCTTGATCGCATCGGCGCCCGCCGCGATCGGCCCGATCGGGCCGGCAATCGTCTGCGGCGCCGGCGGCGGCCACAGCGGGCCGAGCTGACCTTTGAGTGAAAAGGTCCAGACCGCATCGCCATAGGCACTGCCCTGCATCTGATTGCCGCCGGCCGCGATCGCGATGAACTGTTCGCCATCCACTTCGTAGACGACAGGCGGGGCGTCGGCGCCAAATCCGGTCTGAAAACGAAACAGTTCCTGGCCGGTCTTGGCATCGAGCGCGAGGAAATTGCCATCCGGTTCGCCGCGCAGCACCAGCCCGCCCGCCGTGACGGTCGAGCCGCCGCCGCCGCCGATGCGATAGGGCGTCTTGTGCTGCCAGGCGATCTTGTTGGTCCTGGCGTCGATCGCGGTGAACGTGCCGGTCATGGTCGTGCCGATTGGTGCTGCCTGTCCACCGCCGGTGTAGCGCTGCCCATTGGTGTAGCTGGTACCGTTGCGCACGAACGCGCTGGTGCGCACCGTACCAGGTACATAGAGATAGCCGGTATCAGGACTGTACGGCATTGGCGACCAGTTGGTGCCGCCGATACCGGAAGGCTGAACCAGCACCGGGGATTCCCAGTACGGGGTGTAGATGCAACCGGCTTCGTCGTAACCCGCAATCTTCTCCGCGCATTGCGGCACGGTCGCATCGCCGACGGGTATAGGCTGCGTCGCCGCCGTCTTCTGCCGCGGCTCCTGCGGCACCGGCTTCTCCTCGATGCCGACCAGCGGTTTTCCATTGGTACGGTCGAGGATGTAGGCCCAGCCGGTGCGACCGGCCTCGGCGATGCCCTTTCGCGGTTCGCCGTTGATCACGGTGTCGAACAGCACCACCGGGCTCGCGGCGTCGTAGTCCCAGATGTCGTGGTGCACCTCCTGGAAGTGCCAGGCGTACTCTCCGGTCTTGGCCTTCAAGGCCACGATGGATGTGCAGAACAAATTGTCACCTGCACGCATCGAACCATCGTAATCCGGACCGCAATTGCCGACTGCGAAGTAGACGAGGCCGAGCTCAGGATCGAGCGCCGGCGTATTCCAGATCGGGGCGCCACCGCGCATCGCATGGTCGGTGCCGGGCGGCCAGGTCTCGCTGCCTTTCTCGCCAGGACCCGGCAGCGTGAACCAGCGCCACATGATCTCGCCGGTTTTGGCATTGAGCGCGGTCAGCCGGCCGCGGACGCCGAACTCGCCGCCCGTGATCCCGCTGTAGATCATGCCGTCATAATAAAGCGGCGCGCTGGTGATGCCGTAGCCGTTCTGCCATTTTTCGATCGGCGTCTTCCAGGCGACCTTGCCGGTCTTCATGTCGAGCGCGACGACGTTGGCGTCGAGCTGGCCGAGATAGATTTGTCCCTCGCCCATCGCAAGACCGCGATTGACCCAGCCGCAGCACACCGTCGAGATGGCCTGATCGATGCCGGACCAGTATTCCCAGATGATCGCGCCGGTCTTGGCGTTGAGGGCAAACACGTCGTCATTGCCGGTGACGACATACATGACGCCGTCCTTTACCAGCGGAGACGCCTCGAAGGAATATTTGCCGCCGACGCCTGAGCCCTTCAGGCGCGTCATCCACGCTCCCTTGAGCTTGCCGACATTGGTGGTGTCGATCTGCTTCAGTGTGGAATAGCGATTATTGGTGAGATTGCCGCCATTGGTAACCCAGTCCTTGCCGACCGGGCCTCGAAGTAATGCGTCGATCTCGGCATCGGCGGCTCGGGCGGGCGCAGGCGCGATGATCAACAGACCCAGAACGATCAACGCGGAAACCGTCCACCATGCCAGACGCAGCATTACCACCTCCCCTTTTTCATGCTGGCGTTCGGCCAGTCGAGTCGATGTGACCGTACAGCCGGGCAACGGATTTAGCTATGCCGTTTGCAGGAACCCGAACTGCAGAAAGTTCTGTGCGCATCTCGGACATCGCGACGCATCGGCGGAATGTGACGCGACCTCGCCAAGACACCTCGCCAAAACACCTCGCTAAGACACCTCGCCAAGACCATGCGGCGCGTTGCGACTGGATCAGGCTGCCGATGCGTGCTTCGCGAGCGGCGATCGTACTGCGTCGCAACACCGCAAAATTGCTATTGCCCGCAAAGAAAGAATGCCAGCACAATCCTGCGGTCCAGGGAGCAACAACAATGACACATCATCCGTCGAGGCGGGATTTCTGCGTGACCGCGGTGGCGACCATCGTCGCCTCCACGACATCAGTGCGAGCCGGAGACAAGAAATATGATCCCGGTGCCAGCGATACCGAAATCAAGCTCGGCCAGACGGTGCCACACAGCGGTCCGGGTTCGCTCTACGGCGTGCTGGGGCGGGTCGGCGAAGCCTATTTCCAGATGATCAACGAACAGGGCGGCATCAACGGGCGCAAGGTCACGTTCCTGACGCTGGACGACGCCTACAGCGCGCCGAAATGCGTCGAGGCGACGCGGCGGCTGGTGGAGCAGGAAGAGGTGCTGGCGCTGTTCGGTTCGCTCGGTACCGCGCCGCAGACCGCGGTGCACAAATATCTCAATTCCAAGGGCGTGCCGCAATTGATGCTCAATACCGGCGCGTCGAAATGGAACGACCCCAAGAACTATAAATGGACCATGGCAGGCTTGCCGCTGTATCCGACCGAAGCGCGAATCCTCGCCAAGCATGTGCTGAGCGTGAAGCCTGAAGCCAAGGTCGGCATTCTCTACCAGAACGACGATTTCGGCCGCGACTTCCTTGGCCCCTTCAAAAAGGTTTTGGCCGACGCCGGCGGCAAGGCGCAGGTGATCATGGAGCAGACGTACGATCTGTCCGAGCCGACCATCGATTCGCAATTGATCAATCTGTCGAAGTCGGGCGCCGACGTGTTCTACAATATCAGCACCGGCAAGGCGTCATCGCAGTCGATCCGCAAGGCGGCCGAGCTCGGCTGGAAGCCGCTGCAACTGCTGTCGGCCGGCTCGACCGGCCGCTCGATTCTCAATGCCGCCGGCTTCGAGAATGCCAAGGATATCGTCGCCATCCGCTATGCCAAGGAGGCCGGACCGGGGCGCTGGGAAAACGACAAGGACGTGATGGCGTTCGAGGCGCTTCGCGCGAAATATCTGCCGAACGTCGATCGCGACAACACCATCGCCTATGCGGGCTATGGTCAGGCGGCCTCCATGGCGGAAATCCTGCGCCGCTGCGGCGACGATCTCACCCGCGCCAATGTCCTGAAGCAGGCCTCGACGCTGGCCGGCTTCCACTCGCCGTTCTTCCTCGACGACATCAATTTCAGCTACACACCCGACGACTACTCGCCGATGAAGACGCTCCACATCTCGATCTTCGACGGCAAGGACTGGCAGATTTCGGAGAAGCCGGTCACCGAATAGCGGCGCAGATTGCTGACGGTCAGCATCGGTCTAAACAGCCCGGGCATGCCGGTCCGCTCGCCAAGGCAGTCCTGCGCAGCCGGGTACCCGGTCGCCGCTCGTGACCCGGAGCAGACGATCCGGAAACTGCCGGCGATCTGACGGGCCGGGGGCCCGATCCATCAACCAGACGTCGCGCGCGCCTTCGCGAATGCCCGGTGGCCGGCCCAGACCATGAAGGCGACCATCGCCCCGGTGCCGATGATGCTCGCCAGACTTCCGGCCGCGAGGCCGCCGGCGATTCCGGCGAAGCCCCAGAGGATCGCAAAGAAGTAGCAGATCAGGCCGCGCACGGCGTGCCCGCCACGTCGCGCTACCCCGACGCTCCCCTTGGCGACGGCGGCGGCGGTTCGGACGGTACGGACCGCCGCGCCTTCGTTCAGCTGCTGCCAGTCCGTGGGCGGTTTGCGAATCATCAGGCGGCCTCGTGAGCCTTCAGCGCGGCCAGCCGCTCGGCGACGGTGGCGCTCTTCTGCATGCCATCTATCGCGGCGACGCGGTTGATCGTGTCCGCGTCGGCGCGGGCGAAGCCGACTCCGCCCGCCCCCGCCATGGCGCGATCAAACGCCTGTTCGGCCGCGTCGACCATCTTTTCGGCCGAGCGATCCCGGCGCCCCGGGCGGTCACCTCCGACCGCAGCCTCCCGCCGCGAGATCAGGTAGGCCTGCAGCGCGTCTTCCATCTGGCGCTTGCGGGCGCTGAGCGCGGCCAGGCCGTCCTCGAGCCGCTGCTCCTCTTGGCGCGCCTGCTGCTGGACGGCATCGAGCTCCTTGGCCTGCGCCTCGAAGTCGATTTGGCGGGACAGCGCGGCCTCGGCGAGATCCTCGCGTCCTTGGCCGAGCGCGAACTTGGCTTTCGTGGTGAGCTCTTCGGCGCGCTCGGTGAGCATCTTCTGCTGACGGGCGGCCTGCAGCCGGCGCGCCATCGTCGATTGGAGTTCCGCCTTCACCTGATCGATGGCGCGGTCCGCCTCGCGAATAGCCTCGCGCATCACGGCGTCGCCGCCGGCCTGCTCCATGCGGTCCACCGCGTCCTCGACGGTCGCCGAGAGCAGACGGGACATACGAGCGAAGATTGATTCAGCCATGACAAGCCCCTGTTTGGATAATGTGCATCGCATCGTCGCACAGTTGATTTAAGCTTCCGTTAAGCCGTTTCGAAGCCACAGCTATCGTCGTCAACAAATCGGCAACCTTGTCGGGCGAGACTCCGAGCGTGTATCTCAGGGAG
>NZ_JBEKCZ010000141.1:0-14110 GCF_050014615.1 Bradyrhizobium sp.
ATCAGCTCGAGCAGGATCGCCGCCTCGAGCATCCACGGCACGGGCGCTGAGAACTTTTCAAGCGCCGATCGCAACGGATGGACCGCCGTATCGGGCATCTCGTTTGGGCCAAGAGTTTTCAGTCGACGGCGAGCCTGGTCGCTCGCCAATCCACTCACCGAATCAGCTGTCGCTTTACTCATTAATTCACGCTCCAAGTCCGTGAAAATAGCCGAACAAGCCCGTTCTGGTAAAATGTTCTTGGGCTGCCGAATTCCGGATTCGGTGATCAATATCGCTCACTATCAAATATAAAAGGAACGGGGCAGCTTGGAGTGGAACTAATGCCATTGCCCCATGGCGTTCGATCCACCGCGCGCGGATTCAGCGGATCTTGCCGCGGAATTGAAAGGCCTGGGGGGTGCGCACCATCACGGTTACCGGCGATGCATTTCGTTCAATCGGTCGATTTCACTTGAGCTTTGATCAAAGCATCAAGTTTGACTTTGATGGATCTGTCGTGATGCAGGATGGGCGGCACCTCACGTTCAATGCCGAGCAATTCGTAGACCGCCATCTGCGCGGCGCGAAACGAATACTCGACCGTGAAGACGACGTCCCCCGGAATTTCTACAAACTGACTGACGAAGGCGAAGTTCTTCGAGCCGATCGGAACGGGCAGCGGTCTGTCGCTGAGCGCGCGCGGCATGAACATGCTGGTAATATAGGGCATTCTGCAGGGGATACAGATTGCGGAGGTGAAGGTGTCCAAGTCAAAATTCAGGTGCCCGCATAGTTCCTGCAAGATGTCATTTCCCGTGCAGTCAGACATCGACTTGGGAACGAAGTCACCGATGCGCTCGAGATGCAAGGCGTATCCCCAGAACACCTGAACGTCAGGGGGCTGGTTGGCGAAGTGAGGCTGATGCGCCAGAACGACCGACATCAGCCAGGCGGAGTCCTTGAACGTAACCAGACCGCCGGTCCCGGCCTTGTTGCCGGTGAAGCCTTCCATTCTGTCAAAAAACACGGAGTTCTTGAGCGTGACGGTAAAGGACTCCCAGCACGATTCCGCGATGCTGGTGTTGAATGCCGCAGGGTTACCGAACTCGGGGTGGCCGTCGGCCAGCCTTTCCCAGAGCGCCCAGCCTTGACTATCATTCTTGGTCAGGCGCTTGGGAGCACTCGTCATTGACCCAAAGCTGGATGAGTCGGTCATCGAACCATTTTGAAAAAATACTAGATCGTGTTCACCCACTGCAACGGCTTCGCTTTCGCCACCGATCGTATAGTGAACGACGTTGATGGCGGTTAGGCCTTTCTCGGTCTTCAGACCGAAATCGGTCACGGTGCAACCGGTCAGTACATTGACGCCCTGATCGACAAGCCAGCTTTTCAAAGGTTGCACCAAAGAGTCGAACTGATTGAAGACTGTTCGCTTAACGCCGGCCAGGGTTTCGATCCGGGAAAATTCAAGCATGAATCGATGCAGGTAGCGCTTGAACTCTACCGCGCTATGCCAGGGCTGAAAGGCGAACGTCGTCGACCACATGAACCAGAATTTCGTCTCGAAGAATGGCGGTGAGAGCCAATCAGTGATACGGCTCGCGCCAAGTGCGTCTTCGTCAGCCTCCGACAAACGGACCAATTCGATGCGATCTTGCATCGAGAATCCCATCGATGTTACGTCGATCTTCGCACCATTGCGATCGACGAGCCGCGCCTGGGAATGCGACACGTTGCGCGCATTGAACTCGATCGTCTCTTCAAAAACCGATTTACCAGCCGATGAAAGCGACGTAATCGATTTGAAAAGACCCCAGGTACATTCGTAATTGTCGGTCGTCAGCATACGACCGCCGCGAAGGGTGTAGCCCGCGACGGCGTTCCCGCCACCGTCAAGGCTGCCGCCTAAAACCGGCATCGCTTCATAAATCGTGATGTTACGACCTGGAACGCCGCCATCCCTGATCATGAAGGCGGCCGCAGCCAGCGAGCCGATGCCACCGCCAACCAAATAGGCCTTGCGATCAGCGCCTCTACCCGCAACGAATCGCGCCGAACTATCTTCCCTGATCATAACAAGATGCCTGCTTTTAGTGCGAGTGCACGATTCGCCTTCGGATCAAGGCGCGCACGAAATGGCTATTGCCATGCCGATTTCGACGCTCCGGAGCGCTGAACGACAGGACCGCGTCAAGCACTAGAGGCCGCTCGGCGGCTGAAGCAAAGGCTCGGAAACTACTCAATACCGAAGCTGGCAAAGCTGGAGGTCGATTGGCTTCGGAAGTAGCCGGCGGCGCGATTGATGGAACGAATGTCCGCTTTACCACTTGCTACAGAAAGGACGTCGCACCCGGAAGAGTGCGATGTCCCGAACGACCTTAGTGTGGCCCCCGCACTGAGGCCGTTCCCTTACAACGACTTTCGTTGAACCGGGTTCGAATAAGAGTGACGACTCTGGTTCAAGTTCTACCGGTGGGCGAAGCGGCATGTCACGCAATGACAACTAAAACGGTGTCGGCGAGAGAGATTACAGCTATGGATTATTGCGGAGTCGAGTTTAGCGCGGTTGAATCTGCGGAAGGTTCCTGCTGGAAATGGCAACTGTCGATCTTGAACGACGGTTTTGTAAAAGACTGCGGAGAGGCGGCAAGCCAAGCGGCAGCTATCAATCAGGCTCACGAAGCCATTGGCGAAGGCTTGCGGGCCCATGCAATCCCTGATCCGGAAGCATCGTTATCGCGACTGACAAGCGGTGTCTTACACATCCTCCACGGGGCACGTAGTCTGCCTTCTGGCGAAGCTATTGCGCTCCTGAGCCCGTTTTTGAATGCCATGCGCAACAGACCTTCCGGGACTGACGGACTTGCAGATGCCTCGGCTGCCGCTGTGGGCGCGCTTGTGCAGACACTGGAAACCAGGGGCGTTGCCACCGACGATCTCTGGGAAGAGGCCATCGAGGCGTCGCTCAGCTTCGTGAATGAGATCGCGCCGCCCCCGCGGCTCTAACAGCTCCCCTTGATCTCCGCGGCCAGCACTCTACGGATGGCGCTCGCGGAATAATGCTGTAAATTTTTGTGACTAGGCTATGTAGGCAATCAGTCGCGCGATCTGCACCAGCCATAGGGCCGCAATCCGGTGACGGCCGCTTTGCGGAAGCTGGGAAAGCCGGCTATCGCCTTCGCCGCGAAATGACCTATCCGGTTGACAGATGACGTCATTGTGGACGCAATATCATAACCATTCACATCAAGTTTTCGGATGAATTCTGCAATTGCGCTAAAGCCCCGATGGTCAGAGGCAATAGGATTCAAATTTCTCTCATGAGCGAACTCCCGGCGCCCGCCCCCGAGCAGCTCGCGGACATCGTCACCTTGACGCCGGAGGATTTGAGCCGCTCCCGCGATCGAATGCGCGTACTCCAGGCGCGTAAGCACGGCGGGCGACCCAAACTCCTATGGCTGCTGACCGGCCCGGGCATCCTTGTCATGCTTGGCGAGAACGATGGTCCAAGCATGCTCTCCTACGCGGCAAGCGGGGCCACCTACGGAATCGGTTTCTTCCTGCCATTCATCGTGGCGACGTTCCTGGCCTCGTTCGTGGTCCAGGAGATGTCGATGCGCATCGGCGCGGTGACCCATCGCGGTTACGGCGAGTTGATCTTCCAGCGATTCGGTCCCTTCTGGGGCTGGATCTCGGCTGCTGATCTGGTTTTGACGAACCTGATCACGCTGGTCACCGAGGTGATCGCCATCCGTGTTGGAATGGGCTTTTTTGCAGTGCCGCCGTTCGTTGCCGTCGGCTGTGCCGTGTTGCTGGTGGCTGTGACAAGCGGCGGCGCGCGCTATTGGCGATGGGAACGCCTAGCCATGGCATTGGCGTTGTTTAACTTGCTGTTTGTCGCGGTCGCTGTCTTATCCCGCCCGTCACCCTGCCAGTTGGTGGACGCCCTGGTGACCTGGACGCCGCTGCCAACCGGCCCGTTCCAGGGCTTTCTACTGATCCTAGCATCCAACATTGGCGCGACGGTCACGCCATGGATGCTTTTCTTCCAGCAAAGTGCATCGGTGGACAAAGGCCTGACGCCGAAGGACATCCCGCAGGGGCGGCTTGACACGGCAATTGGAACGGCGCTGGCAGCGCTGGCAGGATGTGCGGCACTCGTCGCCGCTGCTCCGCTGTTCGTCCACCATGTCGACTCCAGCAGCCTACTGGGAGGAGCGGGATATGCCGAGGCGCTGCAGCCATTGATTGGAGGCTTTGGCTCGGGCCTGTTCGCGCTTGGCTTGATCGAAGCGGGTGCCGTTGCCATGCTGACCATCTCCGCTAGTACCGCATACGCTGTTGGCGAGGTACTCAGCGGGAGTGCCCACAGTTTCAACCGGACCATCCGCCAGGCACCGCTGTTTTACGCAGCCAATATCGGGATGGCCCTGTTCGCCGGAATCATTGTGCTGATCCCTGGCATGCCGCTGCTCACAATAACGTTGAATGCGAATTTGCTGGCAACCATATTGATGCCGGCAGCGCTGGTCTTCCTGCTTGTTTTGGCAAACGATCGAGAAATCATGGGCGCGCGCGTCAATTCCGGCTTAACCAACGTATTCGGCGCGCTAATAGCCCTGCTCGTTACCCTAGCTGGCAGCAGCTATGCGATCCTCGCTTTCATCAATTCGCTTTCTCCTAAAGGAAGCTAACCGGTGCCCCCAGATGCATCCAATCGATAGACTGTCGCACGGGCACCCCGACGAGGAGCTGATACAGGCCTTGGAGCCGGACCAACTTGTTGCCGCGACATCCAGGCCGCTATCCCGCTACCAGTTGAGCCATACTGCCAACATGGCCTTATGGCTCCTTCGGATATTTGTGCTCTTGATGACGGCACTCGTTGTCTACACGTTCGTCAAGGCTCTCCCTTAGGGATCCCCGTAGTTGATCCGCAAACGGTTCACCCAGTGAATTGCCAGCGCACATTGTCTTTGGATCGGCGCGGAAGCCGATCGACCACACCGATGGAGGCCAGCATCAATCAGCTTCATCAAGGGAAGGACGGGGCTCGCGAAATCCGTGCTGACTTGCAAATCGAAGGGCATCGATGATCAGCTTTTTGGCTCTGCTGGGCCCATCGTCATGCGTGTAATCAAGCTGCAGTAGCGACGCAAACGCGTCGACGTCCAGCGCTTCAAGCTTGTCAGCCATTTCTTTCGCATCCATACCCTGCTCCTCATGCGTTGACTGCCACCTGCCGCCGTTAAGCCTGCAATCGGCCTGCGGTTCCCTTGGCCGCATCGGCACCCTCTCTAGCAAGCGCTTTCACCGGCCCCATTTCGATTGCGCTGCGCCGGTGGCCGTCGCACTCCAATTCGATGGGACTGCCATCGGGAACGATGCCTACGCTTGCACGTTATAGGCGCAGATGCGCCTTTGGGGCATAGCGGGAGATTTGCATGACCGATAAATTCGATCCCGCGCCTTTCGACAAGCACGCCGCGGACCCCAAGGAAGCCCTGAAAGCCGACCTCATCGTGGATGAGCAGCTCCAAGCCGGTGTCGTTGGCGGTTCGTTTCCCGCATCAGATCCTCCCAGCGCTACGCAACCGTCACCCTCTAAGTATGATGGAGGGACGGAATGATGAATACCAGCGGACAGGACGCTGCCCTGCCGGTATGACAAGAATACCACGATAACTCTGAGTAGTTTCCGAGCCTAGCTCCCCATCCTCCCGGCTGACAACATTGAACGCGCCTTCGTTGGGCAGTGCACTTGTGCTGCCAACCCCGGCGAGCGTTGCGGCGAGGAGACACCATGCAGGACAAATCGGCGCGAGACGCTTCAGACTTCCATTGGCCGTTCATCGCGGCTTGGGTTTTCTGCGTGGTGTTTTACTTCCTGCAATATGCCCTGCGGTCGGCTCCGGGGGTCATGGTACCCGAGCTAACCGCCGCATTCGGGCTATCGGCGCTGGGCGTGAGCTCCCTCATCGGCCTTTACTACTATACGTATTCGACCTTCTCGATCCTGTCCGGGGCGAGCCTCGACCGGTACGGCGCCAAATTTGTCGTTCCCGTCGGCATCGGACTTCTTGCAATAGGTGCCGTCCTTTTCGGCTTGGGTAGAGCAACGGCAGCCGATGCCGGCCGGCTATTCCAGGGCGCAGGATCCGCTTTTGCCTTTACCGGTGCCGTCTATCTGGCAACGCATGGGTTTCCGGCTCGCTACCTCGCGACGGCTATCGGGTTTACCCAATGTTTCGGCATGCTCGGCGGTGCGGCGGGCCAGTTTGCCGTCGCACCATTGATTCACGGCGTGTTCTCCTGGCAGCAATTCTGGATTTTTGGCGGGATAGCTGCAGCGGTTCTGACGCTGATCGTCCTCGTCGTCACTCCCGGTGGGCATGCGGTACGCTCCGCGACGCAGGACTCGGTCTGGTCGATGTTCACACCCTACAAATCGGTGCTCAGCAATCCGCAGTCATATCTCTGCGGCTTTGCGGCCGGGCTTCTGTTCCTGCCGACAACGGTCGGCGACATGATCTGGGGCGTTTCGTTTCTGCGGGAAGGTTGGCATATCGGTTACGCCGAAGCTGTCAACCGAGCCGCCATGGTGCCCCTCGGCTGGGTGATAGGCTGTCCTTTGCTCGGATATATCGCTGACCATTTCGGACGCCGCAAGCCGGTCCTGATCGGTGGAGCGTCGTTCATGCTGCTGGTCGCGCTCGCGATCCTGTACCTGCCGCACGACATCATCCCCCCCTATCTCGCTGGATTGTTGCTCGGCATCGGCTCGGGCGCAGCGATGATTCCCTACACGATCATCAAGGAGGTCAATGCAGACGAGGTGAAGGGCAGCGCCACCGGTGCGATCAACTTCCTAGTTTTCACGCTGAGCGCCCTGATGGCGCCAGTCTATGGCTGGGTTTTGGTCAAAGTCTCGAATGGTGGACCGTTGGATCTGCCTGTGTTCCAGAAGGCTGGAATAATGGGCGTCGGCGGAATATTTCTCGCGATCGTGCTCTCCTGCTTTATCCGGGAGACCGGGACCGCACTGCTCCGTCGCAAGACCGGCGACGGCCCCGGGCTTCAAATTGTTCCGGTTCTTGGAGGCGCCAAGTGAGCAGCTTTGCCCGCGATATGACGCCCGTCATCAATCTTACCCGAGAGAGAGGGGCTGGTGCAGTTCGGCATCAGCGTCCGATCTATGTGGACCTGCTTCCTCCCTGCAACGCCGCCTGCCCCGCCGGCGAAAACATCCAGGCGTGGCTTGGCTTGGCACAAGCGGGAAAGTACCGCGCGGCATGGGAAACGCTGATCCGCGACAATCCGTTACCGGCAGTGCACGGGCGTGTTTGCTATCACCCCTGCGAAACCAGCTGCAATCGCAAGGAGCTCGACAGCGCCGTCAGCATTCACGCCGTCGAGCGGTTCCTGGGCGACCTAGCGATGGAGCAATGCTGGCCGATGCCGGTCGACAAGGTCGGCGCCGGCAAGCGTGTACTGGTCGTCGGTGCCGGGCCAAGCGGATTGTCTGCCGCCTATCATCTGACGCGGCTCGGCCATCAGGTCGAGATCCACGATGCCGGGCCACTACCCGGCGGGATGCTGCATTTCGGCATTCCGGCCTATCGCCTTCCGCGCGAAGACCTGATGAAGGAGATCAGGCGGATCGAGCAGATGGGCGTCAAGTTCGTGGCCAACCATCGGGTCGACGACGTGCTGGCCGAACAGAAGACGGGCGAGTTCGACGCGGTCTTTATCGCGATCGGCGCCCATCTCTCCAAGCATGTCGATATCCCGGCGCGCGATGCCATCAAGGTATTGGATGCCGTCTCTCTGCTTCGCGACGTGGAAGCTGGTGCCGCGCCGCGTCTGGGCCGGCGCGTGGTCGTCTATGGCGGAGGCAATACCGCCATGGACGTTGCCCGTACGGTCCGTCGCCTCGGTGCCACCGAAGCGATGATCGTCTATCGCCGGGACCGCGTTCATATGCCGGCCCACGATTTCGAGGCCGGAGAAGCCCTGACCGAAGGTGTTAAAATAAAATGGCTGACATCGATCAAGGCCATCGACGGCGCCGATCTCACGGTCGAGGTGATGCGCATCGATGAGAGCGGCCACGCGCAGCCGACCGGGCAGTTCGAAACGCTTAAAGCCGATGCGCTGGTGCTGGCACTTGGCCAGGACGCCGACAGCGGATTCCTCAAGAAAATTCCCGAAATTGCCTTTGACCCCGACGGCTGCGTCGTGGTCGCGCCGAACATGATGACCGGCCGGGCCGGCATTTTCGCCGGTGGCGACATGGTGCCGACTGAACGCTCGGTCACCGTGGCGACCGGGCACGGCAAGAAGGCGGCGAACCACATCGATGCGTGGCTGAGAGGCGAGATCTACACGCATCCCGCGAAACATCCCGTCGTCGAATTCGCTGAACTCAATCTGCCTATCTACGCTGACGCGCTGCGTTCCACCCAGCATGAAATACCGGTTGCGCAGAGAGAAGCCGGTTTCGATGAGGTCGTCAGCGGCTTGAGCGAGAAAGAAGCGCTGCACGAGGCCAAGCGCTGCCTGTCCTGCGGCAATTGCTTCGAATGCGACAATTGTTATGCCGCCTGCCCGGAAGACGCGATCATCAAGCTCGGCCCGAACCAGGGCTACGAGATCAAACTCGATCTTTGCACCGGCTGCGGGGTGTGCGTCGAGCAATGCCCCTGCCACGCCATGGAGATGGTTGCCGAGCCGACGGAGGTCAGGACATGAATGCCGTGATCAAGCTGAATTCAGGCGCGGCCCCAAAGCCGGCGGTAGAGCCGGTCGCCAATAAAGCAGTCAGGACCACCATGGACGGCAATACCGCCGTCGCCCACGTCGCTTACCGGGTCAATGAAGTCTGCGCCATCTATCCGATCACCCCCTCCTCCACGATGGCTGAACTTGCCGACCAGTGGGCAGCGGAAGGAATCCAGAATATCTGGGGCAATATTCCCCTGGTCCAGGAAATGCAAAGCGAAGGCGGCGCGTCAGGCACCGTCCACGGCGCATTGCAGTCCGGCGCGATGACGACAACGTTCACATCATCGCAAGGCTTGATGCTGATGTTGCCCAATATGATGAAAATCGCTGGCGAGTTGACCTCGACGGTGTTTCATGTCGCCGCGCGCTCTCTCGCAACCTCGGCCCTGTCGATCTTCGGTGATCACTCCGATGTCATGACCGTTCGCACCACCGGCTTTGCGCTCATTTCATCTGCCAACGTGCAGGAAGCCCACGACACGGCATTGATCGCCGAGGCCGCGACCCTGGAGGCAAGGGTACCGTTCCTGCATTTCTTCGATGGCTTTCGCACCTCGCATGAGCTCAACACGCTGGATTTGATTCCCGATTCCAGCATTCGGGCGATGATCTCGGACGATCTTGTCCGCGACCATCGCGCCCGTGCGCTCGACCCCGAAAACCCCTTCATCCGGGGTACCGCGCAAAACCCTGACACCTTTTTCCAGGCCAGAGAGGCGGTCAGCCCATTTTACGCCAAGGTACCAGGAATCGTCGATGGCGCGATGGCCCGCTTTGCGGGGCTGACTGGGCGCGCTTACATGCTCTTTGAATATGAGGGAGCGCCCGACGCCGAACGCGCTCTCGTTCTGATGGGCTCTGGCGCGGAAACGGCGCGCGAAGCCGTCAAGGCGCTGGCCACACAAGGCGAAAAGGTAGGTGTTCTGCAGGTGCGGTTGTATCGTCCGTTTTCGGCCGCGCATTTCCTTGCCGCGCTCCCGCCGTCGGTTGGTGCCATCGCCGTCCTCGAACAGACCAAGGAACCCGGCGCTGCCGGGGAGCCCCTCTACCTTGATGTCGTCGCTACCCTCGCCCAGGGCTTTGGATCCGGCCAGCGCGCATCAATGCCGCGCGTCATCGGCGGCCGTTACGGATTGTCCTCCAAGGATTTCACGCCGGCCATGGCTAAGGCTGCGTTGGATGAACTCGCCAAACGTAACGACCAGCACCAATTCGCCGGACGAAACAGCTTTACCGTCGGCATCGAGGACGACGTTTCGTTTAGCAGCCTCTCCATCGAAAAAGAGTTCACGATCGAGCCGGCAAAGACCACGCGCGCGGTTTTCTACGGGCTGGGCGCCGACGGTACGGTCGGCGCCAACAAGAACAGCGTAAAAATCATTGCCGAAGACGCGAAACAATATGCACAGGGTTACTTCGTCTATGATTCCCACAAGTCCGGCGCGCAGACGATTTCGCATCTGCGATTTGGGCCAGATCCGATCAAGGCCCCCTATCTGATCGCCTCGGCTGGATTCGTGGCCTGCCACCAGTTCGGATTTCTGGAGCGGCAGGACCTGCTGAGGGTTGCCGCGGCGGGCGGCGTTTTCCTTCTCAACAGTCCATTCGGGAAGGAAGAGACCTGGGACGAACTGCCAAAGTCTGTGCAGCAAGAGATCATCGACAAGAAGCTGCGCGTTTTTGTCATCGACGCATCCACCGTGGCTCGGGATGTCGGCCTCGGCGTGCGCACCAACACGGTTCTTCAGACCTGCTTCTTCGCGATATCCGGTGTCCTGCCGCGCGAAGAAGCGATCCGGCATATCAAGGAATCGATCCGCAAATCCTACAGCGGCAAGGGCGAAGCCGTGGTGGCGAAGAATTTCGCCGCCGTTGACGCCACACTGGCCCGGCTGTTCGAGATCAAGGTGCCGCCAACAGCCACCAATCCGAAAGACAAGCCCCCGATCGTCGTCACCAGCGCCCCCGATTTCGTCAAGCGCGTGACATCGATGATGCTGGTGGGGCGCGGCGACGAGCTTCCCGTCAGTTTGATCCCGGCGGATGGAACATTTCCGTCCGGAACCTCTGCTTTTGAGAAGCGCAATATCGCGGAGGCAGTTCCGGTCTGGGAAGAAGACCTCTGCATCCAGTGTGGGCAATGCAGCTTCGTCTGCCCGCACAGCGTCATTCGTGCACGCTACTACAATGAGGACGCCCTGGTGGGTGCGCCGGCTTCGTTCAAATCCGCGCCGGTCAATGCGCGCGGCTATCCGGAAGCGCGCTTCACGCTGCAATTCTATGTCGAGGACTGCACGGGTTGCGGCCTTTGCGTGGAAGCCTGCCCCGCGATCAGCCCGCGTGAGCCGGACGTCAAAGCAATCAACCTTGCGGAGAAGGCGCCGCTTGTGGAGGCGGAACGCTCCAATATCACCTTCTTCGAGGGCTTGCCGGTCAATGACCGGGCACGGGTCGATTTTGACAAGGTACGCGGCATTCAGTTTCTTGAGCCGTTGTTCCAGTTTTCCGGTGCGTGCGCCGGCTGCGGCGAGACACCCTACCTCAAGCTGCTGTCGCAGTTGTTCGGCGACCGCGCGCAGATTGCCAATGCGACTGGCTGCTCATCGATATACGGAGGCAGCTTGCCGGTGACGCCCTGGGCCGTCGATCACGACGGCCGTGGACCGGCGTGGTCGAACTCACTGTTTGAGGACAATGCCGAGTTCGGTCTCGGCTTCCGATTGGCGGCCGACAAGCATCTGGCGCTTGCACGGGCACTGTTGGTGGAGCTCACGCCTGTCGTCGGCGAAGAACTGGCAGCTGGCGTCCTTAACGCACCGCAGATCCACGAATTCGAACTGCGCGCGCAGCGCATCCGGGTTGCCGAGCTCAAGACCCGGCTGCTCAAAGTCGAAAGTGAGCCGGCGCGCAATCTGCTCTCCGTGGTGGATCATCTCGTGCGCCGAAGCATCTGGATCGTCGGCGGCGACGGCTGGGCCTATGACATCGGCTTTGGCGGGCTCGACCACGTCATGGCGACCGGACGCAACGTCAATATCCTGGTCCTTAACACCGAAGTCTATTCCAACACCGGCGGCCAGGCCTCGAAGGCAACCCCGCTCGGCGCGGTCGCAAAATTCGCGGCGGCCGGCAAGCGCGTCGCGCGCAAGGATCTCGCGCTGCAGGCCATCGCCTATGGCAACGTCTATGTTGCTCAGGTCGCGATGGGCGCCAATTCGCAGCAGACGCTGGACGCGTTTCGAGAAGCGGAGGCCTATGACGGGCCCTCACTCATCCTCGCCTATAGCCAGTGCATCGCTCACGGCATCGACATGCGGTTCGGCATGAAGCAGCAGGACCTTGCGGTCGCCTGCGGCTACTGGCCGCTGCTGCGTTTCAATCCGACCATGCGAAGTGTTGGCAAGAGCCCGTTCCAGCTGGATTCGCCGCGCCCGACGATTCCATTCAAGGATTATGCCTATAACGAGGTCCGCTATTCCTCTTTGGCGAGATCGCTTCCCGATGAAGCGGCGGTACTTCTTGCCAGCGCGCAGGCCGCGGTGATCGACAAATACCGGCAATACGAAACGCTCGCAGCACAAGACGGCAGCCGCTTTCAGCCAGGCGGCGACGAGCTTGCCCGGCCGACTTCCTAGTGTAGCAACTGATCAACTCTCTTCACACCGCAGTGCGACCAGTCCAGGAGAACCCGATGGATTTAGCGACACGCTATATGGGCCTTCAGCTTAAAAACCCACTGGTGGCGTCGGCGTCGCCGCTGACGGGAGAGCCCGACTCGCTCAGGCGGCTTGAGGATGCCGGCGCCGCCGCCTTGATCCTGCCGTCGCTTTTTCAGGAGGAAATAGAAGCGGAGACCGCCCGCTACGAACATCTGACCAGCGTGCACGATGACAGTTGGCCGGAGGGTCTTAGCAATTTTCCGAAACTGGCCGACGCGCAACATGGGCCGCACGAGTACCTCGAACTTGTTCGTCGCGCCCGGCAGGCCGTTGAGGTGCCGGTGATCGCTAGCCTGAACGGCGTCAGCAACGAAGGCTGGACCTCCTATGCCAAGCAACTCGAGCAGGCCGGAGCGAACGGGCTGGAACTCAATATCTATTTCATTCCGGCCGATCTTGCGGCGACAGGCCGCGATGTCGAGCAGCGTTATCTCGACATCCTCAAATCGGTGCGGGCGACGGTCTCGATCCCGGTCGCGATCAAGCTCAGCCCTTATTTCAGCTCAGTTGGCAACATGGCCATGGCCTTGCACGATGCGGGCGCCGACGCGCTGGTGCTGTTCAACCGGTTTTATCAACCCGATATCGATCCGAGCCGCCTACAGGTGCTCACCGACCTAAAGCTCAGTGACCCGAGCGAGATCAGGCTCCCCCTGCTCTGGCTTGCCGTACTCGCAGGCCGAACCAGGGCATCCCTCGCGGCCAGCACCGGCGTGAACAGCGCCGAGGAGGTGGTGAAATATCTGTTGGTCGGAGCCGACGTCGTGATGACGACCTCGTCCCTGTTGCGGCAAGGCCCCGGCCACATGACTACCCTGCTCACCGGGCTGGAGAAATGGCTCGACGCCAGAGGGTTCACATCTCTGAAGCATGTGCGGGGTATCATGAGCCAGCGCTGCTTGCGTGATCCGCAAGCATTCGAACGTGCCAACTACATCAAGATCCTGCAAGGCTATCAAGCGCCTGCCATGAAAGCGGGCGGTCTCCGCTCGATCGTACGCTAAGTCAGGCCGATTGCGCGGCGCCTCAGCCTATATCATGTGCCGAGGCGGAACCAGAACGAGATCATGCTTCTATGACGGCGGCGAGGCTCCTTCGGAAACTTTCGCGGCCGCGTCGACCTGTTCGTCCATCTGGACTCCAGTCTGTGAGGAATCGCGCTGGTTTCGCGCTTCGCTACCTCAACAGCAAATTGATCTGCGTGCAGCAGATCGACTTGTGGTCGAACGGCGCCTCTTCAATTAATGGAGATCAGGTCGCTGACCTCGGTGACACCCGGCGCGGACCAAGCCGTATTCTCCGCCAAGGTTCGTTCATAGTAGCTGTCGACTTTGCCACTGAGCGTAACTTTGCCTCCCTCGGTGCTCACAACGATATGCTCGGCTTCGAACTCCGCATTCCGTTCGAACGCTGCCTTGATCTTTTCCTTAACGTCGAAAGCATCAGCGCTAGGATTGATCGTTACTTGGTTGCTGACACCCATCACACCAAGAAGCTTGCGGACGTCCATCTCGGCCGCGTGCTTTTGATAGTACCAGTTTACGTCGCCGCTCAGCGTGATCCACCCCTTGTCGACCTTGACCTTCACCTTGTCCTTCGGGACGGAGAGATCCCAGGAGAGG
>NZ_JBEKCZ010000142.1:0-26885 GCF_050014615.1 Bradyrhizobium sp.
TTCTCGCCGCCGCATGAATTCAACGTCAATGTTCCCAAGACGCTGGCGATCGCGCGTGCCGAATCCTATGCCGCCTATGCCTGGCCGGCGGCGTTCTCGGGCCTGTTCGCACGCAACGGCCTTGCCATCAGCATCATCGCCGCATTGAGCGTCGCCGCGTTCGTTTTCGGCTTTGCCGCGTTCAACGACCACCAGGTTCTGTTCGGCATCCACACCGGACCCGGCGCGTTCTACGCGCTGATGCCGCACAATGCGATGGCGGTGCTGTTCACCGCGGCGTTGCTGTATGCGATCGCGGCGCTCGCGATGGGCGTGCGCGCCTTCTGGCGCGATATCGGCGAGCCGATCGGCGGGCGTTTCCAGCCGAGGTCGCTGTGGCAGGCGATCAAGGACGCCGGACAACTGCGCTATCTGGATGGCGGCCGAGCGTCCCGGCGACTGGCGCAAGATCTATCATCATTTGACGTTCTACGGCTTCCTGCTGTGCTTTGCCGCGACATCCGTAGCGACGCTGTATCATTATCTCCTCGCACGCGAGGCGCCGTACCCGTGGTGGGACCTGCCGGTGGTGCTGGGCACGCTGGGCGGGCTTGGACTATTGATCGGCCCCGCGGGCCTGCTGGCGGAGAAGTTCAAGCGCGATCCCGCGCTGGTCGATCAGACCAGCACCGGCATGGACGTCGCCTTCATCGCCATGCTGTTCCTGACCAGCCTTACCGGCATCGCGCTGTTACTGTGCCGTGATACGGCGGCGATGGGACCGCTATTGGCGCTGCATCTGGGCGTGGTATTTTCCCTGTTCATCACCATGCCCTACGGCAAGTTCGTGCACGGCATCTATCGCTTTTTGGCGCTGGTGCGCTATGCGCGGGAGCGGCAGATGATGGGGCACATCGTTTAAATCGTCATCGCGAGCGCAGCGAAGCAATCCATCGGCGACAAAGCAAAGACCGGCAAAAGACTGGATTGCTTCGTCGCTAGCGCTCCTCGCAATGACGGGAAAAAGACAGACGATCTTTTACAAATCCACCACCACGTAATCGCTCTCGACCGACACCGCGATGGTCTCCGCCACATAGGGACCCTTCACCACGCTGGCGCCCGGCTCGATATTGACCGGGTAGGCCTTGGCGCGAAAGCGCTTGGGGTCACAATAGGACTGGCCGGTCCGGATATCGAATTCCCAGCCGTGCCAGGGACAGCGGATGATCTCACCCAGTCTGGTGTATTCGATCTCGCCGGGATCAGACGACTGCGCGAGCCCGATCAGCGGGCCTTCACATAAAGCCGCGCCCTGATGCGGGCAACGGTTCAAGAGGCCGAAGAACTCGCCTTTGATGTTGAAGACCGCAATCGGCCGCTGGTCGATGGTCAGGAATTTGCGCGTGCCGGGCGGCAGTTCATCCACCGCGGCAATGACGTGACGGGTCATCGGATTACATGACTCTTTTGCGCATGGGCTTTTCGGACAACCGGTTTCCACTTTTCCGGATCATGCCATCCCGTAAAGCTTCCACGCATTGTTGAGGTAAAACGCCTCGCGGTTGGCGTCGCTGACGCCCGCCGGCAAGACCCGCGACGGCTCGTCGAAATCCCAGTGCGGATAGTCGGTCGCGAACAACAATTTGTCCCAGCCGACCCAGTCGATCACGTCCAACAGGTGGTCGCGCCGCTCGGGGTCTTCCATCGGCTGCGTGGTCCAGAAGATATGGTCGCGAATCACTTCCGACGGCGGGCGCTTGAGATGCGGCACCTCGCTGCGCAGCCGCTGCCAGCTCTTGTCCAGCCGCCATGACAGCGACGGCGCCCAGCCGAAGCCGGCCTCGATCATGATCATCTTGAGCTTCGGATGCCGCTCGAACACGCCCTCCAGCACAATGCTCGCGAGCGCGGTCTGCTGGCATTGCGAATGGCCGACCATCTCCTCGATGTAATAGCTCGGCCAGCCCGACGCGGTGATCGGATTGCCGCCGAAACCGAAGGCATGCACGCCGACAGGAAGACCCACCTCCTCCGCGGCCTCGTAGATCGGCCAATAGCGGCGCTGACCGAGCGGCTCGACGTTGCGGCTGAGCAGCAGCACCTGGACGAAATTCTTGTCCCCGCCGCGCTTGCGGATTTCGGCGGCCGCGGCCGGGCCATCCTCGTTGGCGACGACGATCGAAGCCTTCAGGCGGCTGTCCTTGCTGGTCCATTTTTCAATCTGCCAGTCGTTGATCGCCGAGCAGATCGCCGCGGCGAGATCCTGATTGCGGATGCCCTGCCCGGTCGCCAGCGGATTGAGCACGCCGAGCACGACATGGTTCGGATCGAGATGCTGCTGCTGCATGAACGACAGCGACGAGCCCTGCGGACCGCCCTCCGGCGGATAGGCATCGCGGCGCGAGGCATTGGGTTGCGCCTTCGGATAGGGCGGGCCTTCCATCATGCCCTGATAGGGATGCTTGTCGTAGGTCTCGAGATGGTCGTGCCAGCGGCTGGCGAGATACGGATACAGTTCGGTCCTGGTCGCGCGCGCCGGATGAATGTCGCAATCGGCAATCGCGGTCTTTGCATCAACGGACGAGGCCTGGTCCGGGCGGTCGCGGAACTGCACATTCATGAGGGCGTCTCCTCAATTTTTGGGGCATGATCTGTTCCGAGAACCGGAACTCCACTTTTCGGGATCATGCCCGGACCCGCTGCTTGAGCCGGCCGTAGGTCGCCAGCGGATTGTCGATCATGATCTTGCGCACCAGATCGCTCGACATCCCCTCGGGCAGCACCTGGTCGCCCTCGAACTGCCAATGCGGATAGTCGGTCGAGAATAGGAGCAATTCGTCCGACTGCATATGGTCAAACAGGCGATTTAACGTCACGGGATCGGGCGGCGCATCGATCGGCTGCAAGGAGAAGCGGATGTTGCTGCGCACAATTTCCAGCGGCGCGCGGTCCACCCACGGCGTTTCCATGCGGATGCCGCGCCAGAATTTATGCAGCCGCCACAGATAGGACGGCAGCCAGGTGAAGCCAGATTCCAGCATCACCATTTTCAGCTTCGGATGCCGCGCGAACACGCCCTCGACAATCAGGCTGGTGAGCTGCGTCTGGAAGGCCTGCGCCTGCGCGACGTAATCCTCGATATGATAGGAACCCCAGCCGACCGAGCTCGGCGGATTATGATAATTGCTGCCGGCATGGATGCCGATCGGCAGACCCAGCCGCTCCGCCGCCGCGTAAATCGGCCAGTAAGCACGCTTGCCCAAGGGCATGTCGCCCATCACCAGCATCAGGACCTGAACAAATCGATTGTCTTTGGCGCAGCGCTCGATCTCCGCGACCGATTTTTCGATGTTCTGGACCGGAATCACGATCGAGCCGCGCAGCCGCGCATCCCGATCGAGCCATTCCTTCGCCAGCCAGTCGTTCAGCGCCCGGCAAAATGCGTCCGCCATGTCCTCGCTGAACACCATCTGCACGCCGAACAGCGGGTTGCAGATGCCGTAACTGACGCCGAACGGATCGAGCGCCTGCGCCTTCATGTCTTCAAGGCTCGACCCCGGCTTGCCCTGCGCCGGCCGCCAGTCCGGCCGCGCGCTGATCGGCGAATTCGGCGGATAGGATTGCGACACCAGATCGGTCATTCCCCGGGTCGTGACCTGATCGCGCCAATAATCGTTGAGATAGGGCAGCAGGCTGGTCAAATGAGGAACGGCGGGATGCAGATCGCAATCCACGCCGCCCGCGATCGGTGACGTCATGACACTGGTGTCCTTTGGTCCGTTTCAGCGTCCCCTGAGGGACTCTCAATCACGGCATCTTGTCGTCAGCGCCGCTTGCTTCCCTGTCGTATTGAAGCAGTCTGGCTGACGGCTCGCAACTCGGCAAACGCCTTCGTCATGTGCTAGAGAACGAAAAATCGGCGGAACAAGGAGATTTTCATGCTTCGGACCGGCATAGCTGTTGTCGCAACCACCCTGCTGCTGGCAGGCGGCGCCGTCGCGCAACAGCCGCCAACCGCGACACCGCCGCCGCCTCCTGATTTTTCCAAGGTCGAGATCAAGACCACCGATCTCGGCGACAACATGTATATGCTGGAAGGCCAGGGCGGAAACATCACCGTGGCGATTGCCAAGGACGGGATCATCATGGTGGACGGGCAATACGCGCCGCTGCATGACAAGATCAAGGCCGCCATTTCCAACGTCTCGATGCTGCCGATCAAATATCTCATCAACACACATTTCCACGGCGACCACACCGGCGGCAATGAACCCTTCGCCAAAGACGGCGTCACCGTCGTCTCCGAGATCAACGTCAAGAACCGGCTCGCCGCCGGAACCACCAACGGTCTCACCGGCGTCAAGACGCCGCCGGTTCCGGAGGCCGCGCTGCCCTCGAAAACCTATACCGGCGCTTTTCATATCCGGCTCAGGGGCCGCGTCGCCGACCTCAAGCATATCGAGCACGCCCATACCGACGGCGACACCTACGTCTGGTTCAAGACCGCCAACGTGCTGTCGACCGGCGATACCTTTACCAACGGCCGCTATCCCAATATCGATTTCGCCAATGGCGGCAACATCAAGGGAATGATCGCGGCGACCGATGCCTATCTCAAGCTGGTGAATGCCAAAACCCGAATCGTTCCGGGCCATGGACCGCTGGCCGACAAGACGGTGTTGACCGAATACCGGACCATGCTGATGACCGCGCGCGACCGGATGGCGAAGCTGGTCAAGGAAGGCAAGAGCGAAGACGACGTGGTGGCGGCCAAACCGTTCGCCGACCTCGACGCCAAATGGGCGCCCACCGAGCTCGCCAGCAAGAACTTCATCCGGGTGGTTTACCACTCGCTTGCCGACAAGAAAGGCGCGTGATGCAAGACTTGGCTGTGCAAGACTTGGCTGTGAAAGACCTCGTTATGAAAGACCTCGTTGCGATTGCCGGGCAGATTGCTGCCAAACTGATCGAACGGCGCCAGACCATCGCGGTCGCGGAATCCTCAACCGGCGGCCTGATTTCCGCAAGCCTGCTCGCGGTGCCCGGCGCGTCGGCCTATTTCCTTGGCGGAGCCGTGGTCTATACCCGCGACGCGCGGCGGATTCTGGCGGATATCCCCGATGAGGCGATGAAGGGAATCCGCTCCGCGTCGGAGCCGTATGCCAAATTACTGGCGAGCCAGATCCGCGAGCGTTTCTCGACCGACTGGGGCCTGTCCGAAACCGGCGCCACCGGACCGACCGGCAACCGCTACGGCGACGCCGCCGGCCATAGCTGCATGGGATTGGCCGGCATGGGATTAACCGACATCGAATCGGCAGCGATGACGCTGGAGACCGGCAGCGCCGACCGGCTCGCCAACATGCACGTATTCGCCGCGACGGCGCTTAATTTCCTGTTGCAGAATTTGTCGCGCTGATTGCGCGGCAATTAACCTCAATCATTGTCGTCCCGGCGAACGCCGGGACCCATACGCCGTGGCGCCTGTTTTGAGAGATGCTGTTGGACGACTTTCGCGCAATCATAATCGTCGGTGATTATGGGTCCCGGCATTCGCCGGGACGACAAGGCTACTTCACTTCTCCCTGAACGCGCGCATCAGCTGGTCGCGCAGCGGCTTGACGAGGTAGGACAGCATGGTTCGGTCGCCGGTCTGCACGAAGGCTTCCACCGGCATGCCGGGTATCAGTTTGGCGTCGCCGAGACGCGCGACCTCTTCCGGCGGCATCGAGACGCGGATCGTGTAATAGGATTGTCCGGTGCGCTGATCGGTGGTGACGTCGGGCGAAACGCGAGTGACGACGCCGTTCAGTTCCGGCGTGGTCCGCTGGTTGAAGGCCGAGAGCCGCAGCAAGGTCTTCTGGCCGATCTGCAACTTGTCGATATCCTGCGGATTGACCTTGGCCTCGACCGACAATGCGTCGGCCTGCGGAACGATCATCATGACGGCATCACCGGCGGTAATCACCCCGCCAACGGTATGAACCGTCGACTGCAACACCATGCCATCCTGCGGGGCCCGGATGTCGGTCCGCCGCAGCTGGTCTTCCGCGGTTACCTTGCGCTCGACAAATTCGCCGATCTTGTCGTTGGTCTCGCGCAAATCCTTGGAAACGTCGCTGACCAGATCCTTGTCGACCTGAATGATCTGCAGCTCGGTTTCGGTGATCTTGCCCTTGGCCTGCGCCCTTGATGCAATGAACTGCGCCCGTTCGCCGTTGAGCCGGGCGGCGTCACGCTGCAGCGTGGTCAGGCGCGAAATCTGCACCAGATGCTGGTCGTAGAGCGAGGTGACCCCGACCAGTTCCTTTTCCACCAGCGCGATTTCCTGGTCTTTCGCCTGCTCTTGTGCGGTCAGGCCGGCGATTTCCTCGTTCAACTGCGTGATGCGCTCGCGCAGTTGCGCCTTCTGTCCGATTCGCCCCGTGGTACGCACCTCAAACAGCTTGGTCTCGCTGGCGATGATATTCTTGACGTCGGGATCATCCATGCGGTCGAGCAGCATCGCCGGAAACACGATCTTGCCGAGGCCCTGCTGTTCGGCCTGCAGCCGGGCGGCACGCGCCCACAACCCGTCGAGGTTCTTGGTGACGATCGCGAGACTGGCCTTGGTGACAGTGTCGTCGAGCCGCACCACCACGTCGCCGGCCTTGACGATATCACCATCGCGCGCCAGCACCTCGCCGACGACGCCGCCGGTCGGATGCTGCACCTTCTTGACGTTGGAATCGACGACGATTGATCCCGGCGCGATCAGCGCGCCCGAGATCTCGGCCGTCGAGGCCCAGCCGCCAAGGCCGCCGGCGAGAATGACGACCACCGCCAGCCCGACGATCAAGTGCAGCCGTATCGACGACCGCGCGTCGCGTGTCCCGCTGCCACTCATGGCTTGGCGACGCCTCCCTCGGAGACGATCTTGATCGGAGAAGGCGGCGTGACCCGCTGCAATACCTGCCCCAGCACGGTTTCCTTGGGACCGAAGGCCTGCATGCGGCCGTCTTTGAGAACCAGAAGCTGATCGACCGCTTCAATCCCGATCGGGCGGTGCGCAACCACGACCACGATGGCGCCGCGCTCGCGTGCCCCGCGAATGGCCCGCGTCAGCGCCTCATCGCCCTCGGTATCGAGATTGGAGTTCGGCTCGTCGAGAACGATCAGGAACGGATTGCCATAGAGCGCCCTCGCCAGCGCCACGCGCTGCGCCTGACCGGCCGAAAGGGCGGTGCCCTGCTCGCCGATCTGGGTGTCGTAGCCGTCGCGCATCTTGATGATCATCTCATGGACGCCGGCTTCCTTGGCCGCCGCGATGATGGTCTGCGAGCCGGCCTCAGGATCGAAGCGGCAAATATTCTGGGCGACCGAGCCCGCGAACAGTTCGACATCCTGCGGCAGATAACCGACGTAGCGACCAAGCACGTCGGACGACCACTGATCGAGCGCGGCGCCATCGATCCGCACGTTTCCGCGCGCCGGCTGCCACACCCCGACCAGCGCTCGCACCAGCGAAGACTTGCCGGACCCGCTCGGCCCGATAATGCCGAGCCCGTTGCCGGCCACCAGCGCGAACGTCACATCCTGGACGATGACCTTCTTGTCGCCGGGCGGTACCATGCTGACAGCCTCGACCGACAGACGGCTCGATGGGCTTTGCAGCAAGGTCGGCACGGCGCGGGCGGGCAGAGATTCGAGCAGCCGGTTGAGGCGGTGCCAGCTCTGGCGCGCGGCCACAAAAGCCTTCCAATGCGCGATGGCCAGATCGACCGGCGCCAGCGCCCGCGCGCTCAGGATCGATCCCGCGATGATGATGCCGGCGGTCGCCTCCTGATGAATCACCAGATAGGCACCGACCGCGAGCACTGCCGACTGCAGCATCATCCGCAGCACCTTGGCAATCGCGCCGAGACCCCCGGTGACGTCGCTGGCGCGCTGATTGCCGGCGAGATAATGCTGGTTGGCTTCGCTCCAGCGTTTGGTCAGGCGTCCGGACATTCCCATCGCGACCAGCACTTCGGCGTTGCGCCGGCTGGTGGCGGCCAGATCGTTGCGCCGCGCCGCCAGGCCCGTGGCCTCGCGCGCCGGCGCGCGCGACAGGAACTCGGTCACGACGGTGAGGATCACCAGGATGATCGCGCCGACCAGCGCGGTCAGGCCGATCATCACATGGAAGGCAAAACAGATCGCCAGATAGAACGGCAGCCACGGCAGATCGAAGAACGCACCGGGCCCCATGCTGCCGAGGAACGAGCGCACATTGTCCAGATCGCGCAGCGGCTGCAGACCCTCATTGCGTCCGCCCACGATCAGCGGCAGGCGCACAATGGAATCGAATACCCGGGCATTGAGCGCCTCGTCGAGCGAGGTTCCGATCCGCCCCAGGATGCGCCCGCGGATCAGGTCGAGAACGCCCTGGGCGATGTACAATCCGCCGGCGAGAATGGCCAGGCCGACAAGGGTCGGTACGCTCCGGCTTGGCAGCACCCGGTCGTAGACCTCCAGCATGAACAGCGAGCCGGTCAGATAGAGCAGGTTGATCATGCAACTCATGGCGCCGACGCCGATGAAAGCATTGCGGCAGGCGCGCAGCGCGTCACCGAGTTCGGAACGCCGGACACCGGGAGCGGCTGCCATCAATCCTCATCTCTCCACAGGGGTGCGACCCCCGATTCAAAAATGGGTATGCACTACAATTATTACTGATTCTTGTCGCCAGCGTCCATGGAAGTCACATTAACCCAACCGCCGTCGACGACCTCCCGGCGACGGTACCGGCCCGCCCAGGATGCGCTGCAATCGGCATGGCGACGGCGGCTTCCCAAACAGGCGGCCGATCGCCGCCGGTTTGGCGCAGAAATACCCCCTATTTACGCAGAGGTTGCCTGAAGGCCGGTGTGGGTTCCGCTTCGAGGGTTTGCCGCTTCAGAAACGGCCGCCGCTTCGGACCAGCCGTACGATCAGCAACAGCACGATCGCGCCGATCGCGGAATAGATGATCTCCGACACCAGGCCGGTGCCGAGGTGGATGCCGAGCTTGGGAAACAGGTAGCTGGCGACCAGCGCGCCGGCGATACCGACGAGAATATCGCCGATGATGCCAAAGCCGGTGCCGCGCACGACCTTTCCGGCCAGCCAGCCTGCGACGAGGCCAACGAACAAGATGACGAGAAGGCCTTCATTAGACATTTGCATAGGAAATCCCCCCTTTGTACGCACTATCCCCGCGCGCCGGGTCGAAACCTATCGATAATTGCCTGACCTGACGACTCCAATTTGCGGAATTCCCGGCTTTACAGATTTCTGGAGCGGCCGGATTTGCGGCCTTGCGAAATCGCGTCGAACGCCCCGGTTACCGCGCGGCCAGGACCTCGGCACGTTCCGCCAGGATGCACCTTGCGATCCTGTCCGGCCCGAGTCGCACATTGGGCGGCAGCTGCGCGAGACAGCGCGGTTCGGCGAAACCGCAGCGCGGCGCGAAAGAACAATTGGTCGGCGCCTGGTCGAGCGAGGGCGGCGTCCCCGGAATTGTTTCCAGCCGCTGGCCCCGTTTGGCGCCGTGAACGGTCGAGGCCAAGAGCCCCCGCGCATAGGGATGGACCGGCGAACGCACGATCTGGCTGAGCGTGCCCTGTTCGACGATCTGGCCGGCATACATCACGGCAACCCGGTCGCAGATTTCGATGGCGACGCCGATATCGTGGGTCACGAAGATGACGGACATGCCGAATTCGCGCTGCAGCTCGCGCAGCAGCAGCAGGATCTGGATTTGCACGGTGGCGTCGAGTGCGGTGGTCGGCTCGTCGGCGAGCAGGATTTTCGGCTTGCACGCCAGCGCCAGCGCGATCATGGCCCGCTGCCGCATGCCGCCGGACATCTCGTGCGGATAGGCATCGAGCCGGCGCTTGGCCGAGGGAATACGCACCACTTCCAGCATTTCCAGCGCGCGCGCCGTCGCCTCAGTGTGGCTTTTGCCTTCGTGGCGCATCACGCTTTCGGCGATCTGATGGCCGATGGTGTAGACCGGATCGAGCGCCAGCGCCGGTTCCTGGAAAATCATCGAAACCGTCTGGCCACGGAACGCCGACAATTCCTCGTCATCAAGCGCCAGCACGTCGCGGCCCAGAACCTCGACGCTTCCCGAGATCTGCGTCCGCTTCTTCGGCAACAGCCGCATCAGCGCCCGCAAGGTCACGCTCTTGCCCGAACCGGATTCGCCGAGCAGGCCGAGCACCTCGCCCTCGCCAAGCGAGAGGCTGAGGTCGTTCACGGCATGGACGGTGCGTTCGCCACTGAAGCGAATGTTGAGGTTGCGTATTTCGACGAGGTTGGTCATGCGAATTTCGGCACCCGGTCGTGGAAATCGGTGGCGCGCTGGAAGGCGGCGCCGATCCGCAACAGCATGGCTTCATCGAACGAACCGCCGATCAATTGCATCGCGACCGGAAGACCGCTGCGGGTAAAGCCCGATTGTATCGCGAGCGACGGCAGTCCGAGGTAATTGATCGGACGGGTGAATCGCGTCAGCCGCTGGATCACCGCTTCGGCATCGGGACTGTTGCCGACATCGCTCTCGGCGATGGTCGGAGCGGCGATCGGCGCCACAGGCGCGATCACCGCATCGACGCCGGCGACGGCGGCGCGATGCGCCGACAGAGCTGGTCCGCGCCAGCGCACCGCCTCGAGATAGGATACGCCCGGTATCGCCAGCCCGTTTTGCAGCCGCATCAGAACCTGCGGGCCGTAATCCTGCGGCCGCTCGATCATCCATCGCTTGTGAAACGCCGCCGCTTCGACGGCGAGAACCAATTGGCACGCCGCGGTGAGCTGGCGCTGGTCTGGTAGTTCGACCTGAACGATATTGGCGCCCTCGCGCCGGAGCACGGCGATCGTCGCCTCCAGGATTCCGGCGACCTCGGAATCGAGATCGTCGACATAGAAGGCGGTGGGCACGCCGATGGTGAGACCCTTGATCGATCCCGTCGTCGCGGCGCCATAGTCCGGCACTGGTCCCGTGACCGCGGTCGGATCTTCGGGGTCCGCACCTGCCATCAGGCCCAGCAGCAAGGCGCAATCCTCAACGCTGCGCGCCAGCGGTCCGACGGTGTCGAGCGATTGCGACAGTGGCATCGCGCCGGCGCGGCTGACCCGGCCGACGGTGGTCTTGAGCCCGGTGACGCCGCAGAAATGCGCCGGCATCCGGATCGAGCCGCCGGTATCCGAGCCCAGGGCCGCGAAGGTGAGCCTGGCGGCGACCGCGGATCCCGATCCCGACGACGAGCCGCCGGTGATGTGATCGATGCTCCAGGGATTATGCACGGGGCCGTAATGCGAATTGTGGCCGGTCGGCCCGTAGGCGAACTCGGCCATCTGCAGCGAGCCCAGCCGAACCGTGCCGGCATCCTTCAGGCGCTGCAGCGCAGTCGAGGTGGTGGTGGCGACGAAATCGCGGCGAATGTGCGAGCCGCAGGTGACCACCTTGCCGGCCTCGTAATACATGTCCTTGTGCGCCAGCGGCACGCCGTGCAACGCGCCGCGGTTGTTGCCCTTGGCCAGCGCAGCGTCGGCTTCATCGGCCGCCGCCAGCGCGGCTTCGGCTTCGATCGCCATGAACGCATTGAGGCGGGGCTGCCATTGCGCGATCCGATCGAGACAGGATTGCGTCGCCTCGCGCGACGAGATTTTCTTCTGCGCGATCGCTTGCGCGATCGAGGTCAACGACATCAGGGCCGGTTCAGTGGTCATTTCGAAGCTTTCCCGGCTTGCACGACCATAAAAGTCGCCGGTTCCAGATCGAACGGCAGCGTGCCGGCGATAGCGGCGAAGCCTTCGAACGCCGGTCCGATGGAATTGGCGATGCGTGCGGCGACCTCGGCGCTGACGGGAATGCCGGCGACGGCGGCGATCGCGCCGATCTCTTTGGGTGCGGGTCTTGTCATGCGTTGTCTGCTCCCTTTGCTGGCGCGCGGCTGTGGCCTGAGCCAGATATGGCCATGTAGCACGCCACCTGGTGACCCATTTTATCGATCGCGCTGAGTTTTGGTGTGGCGTTTGCGCAGAGCGGTTCCGCGAACGGACAACGGGTGTGAAACCGGCATCCGGACGGCGGATCGATCGGATTGGGCGGATCGCCTGAAATCGGCGGCGTCTGCGTCCGACGATCTGGATCGGAAGACGGCATCGCCGCCAGCAATGCCTTTGTATAGGGATGCGCCGGCGCGTCCCATACGCGGTCGACCGGACCCAACTCGACCACTTCGCCGAGATACATCACCAGAACGCGGTCGGAGATGTAGCGCACGACATTGAGATCGTGGCTGATGAAAAGATATGTCAGCCCGAACTCGCGCTTGAGATCGACCAGCAGGTTGAGCACCTGGGCCTCGACCGACTTGTCCAGCGCCGATACCGCCTCGTCGAGGATCACCAGCCGCGGCGACAGCGCCAGCGCGCGCGCGATATTGACGCGCTGGCGCTGCCCGCCGGAAATCTCGTGCGGATAGCGATTGGCGAAATTTTCCGGCCGCAAGCCGACCTTGCCGAGCAGTTCGCGCGCCAGCGTCCGCGCGGCCGCGTCGGCCATGCCGTGAACCTTCGGGCCAAAGGCGATCGATTCCTCGATCGTCAGGCGCGGATTGAGCGAGGCATAGCTGTCCTGAAACACCATCTGCATGCCGCGGCGAAGCTCGCGCAGCGACAACGCGCGCCCGACCTGCATGCCGTCATAGATAATATCCCCGGCATCGCGCGGCATCAGATGCATCAATAGCCGCGCGGTGGTCGACTTGCCGCAGCCGGATTCGCCGACGATCCCGACCGTCTCGCCCTTGGCGATCGAGAACGACACGTCGTCGACCGCGCGCACCGTCTTGCGCGCGCTGAATAGATCGCCCCGCACCGGGAAATGCTTCGTCAATCCGCTGACGTGGAGCAGCGGTTGCGCGGCGCCGCCGCGATCCTCGATCGGCGCCAGCATATCGGCCAATGGGGTGGTTTCGTTCATCGCATCAGTTCCGGATGTCCATGGCGCTGCGCATGCCGTCGCTGAGCAGGTTGAAGCAGATCGACACCGCGAAGATCATCGCGCCCGGCAATGCCGCCACCCATGGGTTGATGTAGATCGCGGTGCGCAGCGTGTTGAGCATCAGGCCCCATTCCGGCTCCGGCGGTTTTGTCCCGAGGCCCAGGAACGAAAGTCCGGCGGCCAGAATCATCGACACCGAGATCAGGCCGGTGGCGTAGACGAAGATCGATCCCAGCACATTGCCAAGCATGTGCACCCGCATGATGGTGAACGGGCCGGCGCCGGACGCCCGCGCCGCCTCGACGAAATCCATGTTCCGCACGCCGGTGGTGACGCTCTCGGCGACGCGGGTGATCTGCGGCACGAATACGATCGTGAGCGAGACGATGGAATTGACGATCCCCGCGCCGAGCGCGCCCGAAATCGCGATCGCCAGCAGCACCGAGGGAAAGGCGTAGAAGACATCGACCGTGCGCATGATCGCGGTATTGATCTTGCCGCCGACATAGCCGGCGATGAGACCGAGCGAGGTCCCGATCACGAAGGCAAGGATGACGGGAAGAATGCCGACGATCAGCGACAGGCGTCCGCCATAGATCAGGCGCGCCAGCATATCGCGGCCGAGTTCGTCGCTGCCGAGCGGATAGTTCGGCGTGCCGATGTGGCGCAGCCGGCGAATCATCGAGCCCTGATAGGGATCGGCGAGCCCCAGCCATGGCGCACAGATCGCCGACAGGAAAATCGCGACCAGAATAAAGGCGCAGATCATGCTGACCTTGTCGCGCACGATGCGCCGCCCGACCGTCGCCCAGTAGCCGCGCGCCTTGCTGGCGGGCGCTGCCTGGAGGGCCGTGTCTGTTAGCGCGCTCATCGGCTGAACCCCATTGCTTCAGCTCCGCTTGATGCGCGGATCGATCGAGGCCTGCGCGATATCGACCATCAGATTCAGAAACACGAAGAACAAGGCCAGCACCAAGATCGTGCCCTGCAGCAGCGGCAGATCGCGCTGGAAAATCGCCGAATTGAGCAGCAGCCCCGATCCCGGCCACGAAAACACCGTCTCGATCAGAATGGAGCCGCCGAGCATGTATCCCAATTTGCGGGTCACAATCCCCATCGGAATCACCGACGTGGTGACCGCGGGCAGGATCAGATAACGGATGTGTTCCCAGTCCCACCCCCAGGCGCCGGAGCCGCCGGGACCGGCGCCCACGGCGGGCAGCCAGTTGAGCTGCACCGAGAAGATGATCACCAGCACCATCCCGAGCCAGTAATGCGGCACCGAGACGCCCGCGATCGCAATCGAGGTCGCCACCTTGTCGATCCAGGTGTCGCGGAAATAGCCAGCGATCAGACCGAAGAACAATCCCAGCGTAAATCCGATCAACGCGGCCGCGATCGCCAGGGTCACGGTGTTGCCGACCGCGCGCATCACTTCGCTCAGCACCGGGCGACCGGTCGCGATGGAATGACCGAGATCGCCATTGACCGCCTTCCACAGCCAGAGTCCGAACTGGACCGGCAGTGGACGATCGAAGCCGTAGGCGACGCGCAGCTGATTGGCGAGTTCCTGCGAGGCATCCGCCGGCAGAATCGCGACCAGCGGGTCGCCGGGCGTGATGTGCACCAATAGAAAACACACCAGCGCGACGCTGATGACGATCGGGATCACATAAACGATGCGGCGCAGGATATAGACGAACACAGATCACCCAAGATTGGTCAGCTCGATTTACTCACGAGCGCTTTAGACGCCTACTGCAGCTCTTTAGCTCTTTCGTTTCGTCATGCCCGGGCTTGTCCCGGCCATCCACGTCTTTTTGTGCTCGTGGCCAAGACGTGGATGGCCGGGACATCCAGCGCGAAGACGCGCTTCTGCCCGGCCATGACGGTTGAACCCTCGGCTGCGTTATCATCTCCGCGCTACGATCACGGCGTCATGGAAATCGGCGAGAAATCCACGAACCAGCTCTTTGGCTGCACAAACCCCTTGATCTTCGGGCTCATCGCGCGGGGCCCGACATCGTGCGCGACATAGAGGAACGCCGCGTCGTCGACCGAGGCCGCGTGCAGTTCGGCCAGCGCCGCGTCGCGCGCGGCCGGATCGAAGGTCTGCCGCGCCTTGGTGACCAGTGCATCGAACCTGGGATCATTGATAAAACCCCAATTGTTCGACACCGGCGGCGCCATCGAGGATTGCAGGAAGCGTACCATGGCGAAGAACGGATCCATCGCCGCGTAAGTGACGTTGGTGGCATTGGCGCCATTGGCGGACGGATCCTTGGCACCGCGCCGCCAGTTGGTGAACAGCGTATTCCATTCGATGACGTCAAGCTGGACGTCGAAATAGCATTCGGCCAGCGCCTGCTGCAGATATTCGTTCATCGGCAACGGCAGCATCTGGCCGGAGCCTGACGCCGAGGTCTGGACCTTGACCGTCAATTTCTTGTTCGGACCAAATCCGGCCTCCTGCATCAGCTTCTGCGCCGCGGGCTTGTCATACTTGATTTCGAAGGCCGGCTTACCGCGCCAGGGGTGACCCGGCTCGAAGGTGCCGGTGGCCGGCACCATCAGGCCGGCGAGCAGGCCGTCTTTCAGGCCCTCGCGATCGATGCAGAGATTGGCCGCCTTGCGAACCCGGATGTCGTTCCATGGCGAACCTTCGATGCGCGAGAACTGCCACGGCCAGACATGCGGTTCTTCATTGCTCTTGATGACAAAACCACGCTGCTTGATTTCCGCGATCGCGTCCGGCGCCGGCGCCTCGACCCAATCGACCTGGCCGGAGAGCAACGCCGCGGTGCGGGCATTGGCCTCGGGCATCGGCAGCAGCAGCATCTTGTCGACCTTGGGGATGCGCGCCCTGTCCCAGTAGTTTTCGTTCTTCACAAGTTCAAGCCGCTCGCGCGGCGTGAAGCTCGAGATTTTCCACGGACCGGTGCCGGACGGATCCTTCGCGAACGCGGCCCAGGCTGCTTGCGATTTCGCCTTGGCGTCGGCGCCTTCGGCTGCGTCGAACAGCTTCTGCCATTTCGCCGGGCTCGCCATGAACAGATTGGTGAGGTTGATCGGCAGGAAGCTGTCCGGCTCCTTGGTGATCAATTCCACGGTCATGTCGTCGATCTTGCGGGCCGAGGTCAGCGTCGGCATTCGCGACGCCGTGACGCCGACCTGGCTCGGATCGAATTGCGGCGCGTCCTGCTTGAGGACCTTATCGACATTCCAGACCACCGCGTCGGCATTGAACGGCGAGCCGTCGTGGAATGTGACGCCGGGACGAAGCTTGAACGTCCATTTCGTCTTGTCGGCCGCATCGACAGCCCATTCGGTCGCGAGCCCGGGAATCATGACGCTGGCCTTGTCGGCGGACGAGAGATCCCACATCGTCAAGGCGTCATACATGGTCAGGCCGGTGAAGCGGTTGCCTTCAAAGCCTTGGTCGGGCTGGCCCAGCGTGCGCGGAATGTCGGCCGCGGTCATGCCGATGCGCAGAACGGTCTCGGCGCCGGCGACCCGCGGCAGCATGAGCATGGCGGCCATCGCCAGCACCGCCGCCAAGGGCCGGCTTTTTCCAGAGTTTTGGGCACGCATCGCAACCAATCCCTTCGACTTTTCGGTGACTATTTCTTATGCAATCCATGCAACGGCTGTGCCAGTGGCAATAATCGTTCGCCTGATTGTGGTTGCCATTACAACTCTTTGTAAGACGGCAGCAAGAAAAGGTGCAAATGCCTAATCTGGCATCAACCTTGCAACATCGACCCTGAAAACTGCGCCGCAATATCTGTCCAATGGAGCTTAGTTCATGCGCGCCCGAAATTCGATCCTTGTTGCGGTCTTGGCCCTCGCCATCAGCTTCAGCCAACCCGCCGTTTCCGCGCGAGCCGAGACCGTGGTGCGGTACGGGATTTCGATGGCGGACATTCCGCTGACGACCGGCCAGCCGGATCGCGGCGCCGGAGCCTATCAGTTCAGCGCCTACACGATTTACGATCCGCTGGTGGCGTGGGAGATGGATGTGTCGGATCGGCCCGGCAAGCTGGTGCCCGGCCTTGCCACTGAATGGAAGGTCGATGACAACGACAAGACCAAATGGCGATTTGCGCTCCGCAAGGGCGTCAAATTTCACGACGGCAGCGAGTTCAATGCCGATGCGGTGATCTGGAACCTGGACAAGGTCCTCAACGACAAGGCGCCGCAATTCGACAAGCGCCAGAGCGCGCAGGTGAAAACCCGTCTACCCTCGGTTGCGAGCTACGCCAAGATCGACGACTCCACCGTGGAGATCACCACCAAGACCGTCGACTCGTTCTTCCCTTACCAGATGCTCTGGTTCCTGGTCTCCAGCCCCGCGCAATATGACAAGCTCGGCAAGGACTGGGACAAATTCGCAAGCCAGCCGTCGGGCACCGGGCCGTTCAAGCTGACCAAGCTGGTGCCGCGCGAACTCGCCGAATTGTCCAAGAACGAAGACTACTGGAACAAGAAGCGGCTTGCGAAGGTCGACAAACTGATCCTGATTCCGATGCCGGAGGCGCTGACCCGCACCAACGCGCTGTTGGCCGGGCAAGTCGATCTGATCGAAACGCCCGCGCCCGATGCGGTGCCGCAGCTTAAATCCGCCGGCATGCGGATCGTCGATAATATCACGCCGCATGTCTGGAATTATCATCTCAGCGTGCTGCCGGGATCGCCCTGGACCGACGTGCGCTTGCGCAAGGCGCTCAATCTCGCCATCGATCGCGACGGCGTGGTCGGCCTGATGAACGGATTGGCCAAGCCCGCCAAGGGTCAGGTCGATCCTTCCAGCCCGTGGTTCGGCAAGCCCAGCTTCGACATCAAATATGATCTCGCCGCCGCCAAGAAGCTGGTCGAGGAGGCCGGCTATTCCAAGGACAAGCCGCTGAAGACGACGTTCATCATCGCCCAAGGCGGCACCGGCCAGATGCTGTCGCTGCCGATGAACGAATTCCTGCAGCAGAGCTTCAAGGAAATCGGCATCGATATCGACTTCAAGGTGGTCGAACTGGAGACGCTCTATACGCATTGGCGCAAGGGCGCGGCCGACGAAATCAATGCCGGCATCACCGCCAACAACATCGCCTACGTCACCTCCGATCCGCTCTATGCGATCGTTCGCTTCTTTGCCTCCGACCAGATCGCGCCGGTCGGGGTCAACTGGGGCGGCTACAAGAACCCGAAGGTCGATGCCTTGATCAGCGAAGCCAAGCAGACGTTCGATATAGCCAAACAGGACGATCTGATCGCGCAGGCGCATGCGCTGATCGTCGATGACGCCGCATTGGTGTGGGTGGTGCACGATACCAATCCGCACGCGCTTTCGCCCAGGATCAAGAAATTCGTGCAGGCACAGCACTGGTTTCAGGACCTGACCACGATTGGCGTGGAATAGAAAATCGGAGGCCCGGTGTATTCGGTACACCTCTCCCTTTGGGAGAGGTCGAATTGCGAAGCAATTCGGGTGAGGGGTTAAGGCCTATCGATAAACCGTATCCCCTCACCCCACCCTCTCCCCATGGGAGAGGGAGAGCACCATTGTTGTCGTAATACAAAATCCAACTGCTAACCGGGTCGCCGCGCTATTTCGTCAGCAATGCGAAGGCGCCGTTCCAGTCCGGCGGCGGCGGGTTCTCCCGATACGCCTGCAGCCGCGTCTCGTATAGACCGTACAGGAGTTCAAGACTGTTCGCCTCGTCGGTGGTGCGGCCGCGCTCGATCGCCGCGAGCGCGCCCTCCCAATCGCGGCTGCGATAGCAGGCCAGCATCTCGATGGTCAGGTTGCGCAAGCGCTGGAAGCGGCCGGAGTTCGCGGTATCTTCGCGGCCGGCGATGGCGTAGATGACCTCGGGCTCCTTCTTGCCTTTGACCATGATGAAGTCGAGCTCGAGGATCGCAAACTTGTCCTTGACCGCAAGCGCGGTCTTGGAGCCGACGATGATCGGGAATCCATACTCCTTGGATTGTCCCTCCAGGCGCGACGCGAGATTAACGCTGTCGCCGAGCACCGAATAGTCGAAGCGCAAATTGGATCCCATATTGCCGACGACGCAGGTCCCGGTATTCAAACCGACCCCGACATTGATCGGAATATAGGTGTGTCCGCCGTTCTGGGCTTCGATCTCACGCTCCTTGTTGAGGCCGTCGATCCGCTCCAGCATATCGAGCGCGGCTTCGCAGGCGTTGAGCTGATGTTCCTCGTCGTCAAGCGGCGCATTCCAGAACGCCATGATGGCGTCCCCCATATATTTGTCGATGGTGCCCTTTCGCGCCAGGATCGCATTGGTCAGCGGCGTCAGGAACCGGTTCATCAGCGCGGTCAGACCCTGCGGATCGTGCTTGTAGGATTCCGAGATGGTGGTGAAGCCCCGGACGTCGGAGAACATGATGGTCATCTCGCGCTCTTCGCCGCCGAGCTTGAGTTTTTCCGGCGACTGCGCGAGCTGCTCGACCAGGGCCGGCGAAAGATACTGGCCGAACGCCGAGCGGATCTGCCGCCGCTGCGATTGCTCCCTGACGAAGGCGAAGAAAATCAGGGTGAGGTAGATCGCCGTGGTCGACAGCAGCGGATAGGTGAAATCGACCAGCAACAAATGCTGCCTGTAAAAATACCAGGAGGTCCCGACCAGAACTGTCGCAAACAGCGCACCAACCGCAACCAGCGTGATCGGTCCGAACTTCGGCGCGAACGCGATCACGAGAATTCCGAGCAGCAACGCCGCGCCGAACTCGAGAAGCGGACCATAAGGCGGCTGCGACAAAAACTGCTTGGTCAGTGCGGCTTCCAGAACCTGGGCGTGAATCTCGACCCCCGGAATCGCCGACGAAACCGGCGTGGTCTTGATGTCGTTGAGCCCCACCGCCGACGTTCCGATCAGCACCAGCTTGCCTGCAATTTTCTCCTGGGCGACGCTGTTATCGAGCACGTCGCTCGCCGATACATAGATCGACGGATCCTGACGTGCGAAATGCACCCAAAGCTGGCCATTGCGGTCGGTCGGAATCTCCAGACCCCTGACGCCAATGCTCTTGAGGCCGGCCCTGTCAGATTTCATGATGATCGTGGGAGTGCCGGTCACCACCCGCAATATTTCAAAACTCAGGGACGGCATGGTCGCGTCCTGGGCCCGCATCATCATCGGCACCCGCCGGACGATGCCGTCGCGTTCAACCTTGATTGTGAACAGGCCGCGTCCGGCCGCCGTCTCTTCCAGAATGTGAACGTTGCGCAGCAGGCCGGGAAAGTCGAACAGGAACGGCTGGGGGTCTTCGCCCAGCATCGCAAAGCCCGTCACCGGAAGCGTCTGGTCGAACGGCCCCGTCACCTCCGCCAGACCTGTTTCACCCAAAACCACGCGCGAACGTCGCATCGCATCGGCAAAGATCTGATCGTTGCTCGGCAACTCACGCAGCTTGCTTCGGGTTACTTCATCGAGATACCGCATGGTCTTGGCCGCGGCGTCGGGATTGAGCCGGTCGGGCTCCGCGAACACGATGTCGAAGGCGATCACGACGGCGCCGAGCCGGGTCAGGTTGGTGATGATGTCCGCGATATTCGTCCGCGGCCACGGCCACTGGCCGAGTTTTGCCAGGCTTTTCTCGTCGATATCGACAATGGTGACCGGCCTTGCCGTCTTCACCCGGGGCGTTATCCGCTGGAAGCTGTCGAAGGTCCTGACGCGAAGCTCCTCGATCGGAGCCGGATCGGCGATACGCACTGCTGCAAAGCCGATCAGCAGCGCCAGGCACAGCAGCCTCGAAAAGCCGAACTTCCGCCCAAACCATCTTCGTATTATCTTGAGCCGCTTCATGCCGCGTGCATATCAGGTTGGGGCAATTTGAACAGGTAGATCACGTCTGAACCGCGCCGAGGCATTTCAAATCGGGCAAATCCAGTAAAGCAACGGCCTGGATATCGGGCAAGTCATTCATCCTGGCCTTGCGCATGTGCGAACGCGCGCTCGATGTGATGGACGCGGAGGCTGATGGACGCGCAGGCCTGCCGAAATGCCTTGCCGAACCCCATGACGGCGCCGAAGGTCGGCCGTGCGCGACGAAGCCGGTCGCCTTCGAATTCCGCGGCGGCTGTAACGCATCAAGCCGCAACCTTGTGGATTGCCGCAAGGCTTCGCCCGAAAACCGCATTAAACGAAGTGAAAATCGCTGGCTTGCAACTGGGCCTTGATGATCCCGTTCAAGGTGATCGTGTCATTGGCGTCGAGAGCGATGACCGTATTTCCGTGACCGTCATCATGCGTTGCGTTCAAGGCGGCCTGCAGGTTCGCAAACTGCTGGCTGCTGAACTGGAGCGTATCCGTCGTCGGATGGAAATCCGTCACCGTGGCTTGGCCGACGCCGGCGAAATTGAACACAAAGGTGTCGCTGGCGGCATTACCGGTCAATGTCTGGTTCGGCGCGCTGGCGACGATCGTGCTGCTCGCCGGCGGATTGCTGGGAACCGGCGGATCATAGACCACCGTGCCACCATTTCCGTCGCTCTCGAAGCTGAAGTTCGCCGCCTGATAGACGCCGGTGAAGTGAAGAACCGCGGAATTGGTCCCATCGCTCACGGAAAGTGTATCGTTTGTGGGATTGTAGCTCTCCGAGAACGAGCTGGAGCTATAGTTGATGTCCTTCAAATCAATCTGGTCCGACCCTGCCGGCGTCCCATTGCCGGTGAATCCGGAAATCACGCCGGTGAAGCCTGAAGACGTATCCAGCGCGAGGGTACCGGTGGTACCGCTGTCGTTGAGGAAGCTGACGGTCGCCGCGCTCGCCGTTCCGATATCGAGCAATGATCCGCTGCTGATGGTCAGGCTGCCGGAATCCGCCGGTGGATCGACGATATCGACGCCGCCATGACCGTCGGACGTGACGGTCCAGGCCGTGTGCGAGCCCGCGACGTCAAGAACGACCGATTGGTGCGTATTGGTATTTGTAACAGTGACGATGGTCGTACCGTCGAACTGCGTAGTTCCAACCCTGATGTCTCCGCTGGTGTACTGGAGATCAGCAAGGTCAATTTTATCGTTTGCAGTAACGCCGGAAATCTCGCCCCCAAAGGTCAGAGTTCCGTGTGGCGCAATTGTTGTGTCAATCTCGAGCGTGCCGGTGCTGTTTGGCTGGAACGCGACACCCTCGCCATTATCCTGGCCAACAAGTTCCAGGGTTGCGCCACCGGAGATCTGGAGGGAGCCCGTTCCACTCACATTATCGTCGATCACGAGTATGCTGCCGGCGCCGGCAACTTCCAGCGTGCCGTCATTAGTGATCGAACCCCCGCTGATCTGTGTAGTGCCGCTATCGGTCTCGATGGCACTGTCCGCGGTTACGGTGATCGCGGTGCCGTTCACCGTGACGTTGTCCATCGTCAGCGTCGCACCGCTCTCGACCGTCAGGTCGCCCTTGTTCAGCACGGCGTTGCTATCGATCTTGCTTGAACCGGTGACGTCGATCAGGCCCGCATGGATATCATCGGCATCGGGCACGCCGTTGATGTCATCGGAATCAGGAATATAACTGTAATCGTTGATGGTGCCGCCATCGATGGTGGCACCGTTCAGCACCAGCGTGGCGTGGCCGTGGCTCTCGCCGTCGATTGTCATTGTGGCGCCGGCGTTAGCGACCGTGGTGCCGTCATCGAGTGTGAGGATGCTACCGGCGAAAATCTCGATGGCATTGTGGTTGATGACGCTGACGTCGTTCAGTGTCGCACCCAGGGCTGAGCCGACGTCAAGCGTACCGACCGATCCGACCGTCAGCGTGCCGTCCGTCATCGTGGCGCCGCCTGCCAAGACCAGACTGCTGGCCACGGCGGGAGCATCGATCTCCATGTTGCCAGTTCCGGTAATGTTGACGCCGCTCAGCGTCGCGCCGGATGAGGCCTCAATTTCAAGCGTGCCGGCATTGGTGATCGTGCCACCATTGAAGGCGGCCCCGGCCCCCAGCGTCAGCGTATCGCCGCTGTCGATATTGACGGTGCCGTTGTTGGTGACGGTGCCGCCGGTGATGGTGGTGCCGTCCAGGGTCAGGATCACGCCGCTGTCGACCGTCAGCTGATTGTTGCCGAAGCTGTCGTTGTCGATGCTGCCGGTACCTGATATCTCGATGGTGCCGGCATTGGTGATCGACCCGCCCGACAGCGCCACGCCGTTGAGCTTCAGGGTGTCGCCGTTGTCGACATTGACCGTACCGGTGTCGGTGATTGAGCCGCCGGTCACGGTGGTGCCATCCAGGGTCAGGATCACGCCGCTGTCGACCGTCAGCTGGTTGTTGCCGAAGCTGTCGTTCTCGATGCCGCCGGTGCCGGTGATCTCGATGGTGCCGAGATTGGTGATCGACCCGCCCGACAGCGCCACGCCGTTGAGCTTCAGGGTGTCGCCGTTGTCGACATTGACCGTGCCGGTGTCGGTGACGGTGCCGCCGGTGATGGTGGTGCCGTCCAGGGTCAGGATCACGCCGCTGTCGACGGTCAGCTGGTTGTTGCCGAAGCTGTCGTTGTCGATACTGCCGGTGCCTGATATCTCGATGGTGCCGAGATTGGTGATGGCGCCGCCGGACAGCGCCACGCCGTTCAGCGTCAGCGTCTTGGTGGCATCGACATTGACCGTGCCGTTGTTGGTGACAGTGCCGCCGTTGATAGTGGCATCATCCAGCGTCAGGCTGGCACCACTGTCGATCTGGATCGTCGCGCCGGCAGCGGTGTCCGTGAAAATCGTTCCCGTCACCGTGACATTATCGAGCGTCAGCGTCACGCCGCTTTCGATCGTCACCCCGCCATTGTTCAGCAGCGCGTTGGTGGTGAGCGGTGGCGCTACAGAGACAATGCCGTTGATCGAGCTGTTGGCCGTGACATCGATCGTGCCGTTGTCGGTGATGGTGCCGCCATCGATGGCGGCGCCGTTCAGCTTCAGCGTCGCGCCGCTGTCGACCTGAATCGTACCGCCGGAATTGTGAACGGCGACCTCGACGTCGAGCGTGCCGCCGGCAATTTCGATCGTTCCCGAATTCGAAATGCTGCTTTGATCACCGAATTCGCCGCCCTGCTCAAGCAGGAACGTGCCGTAGTTGTCCAGGACACTATACTTCAAGAGCGTGGCGATGCCGCCGACGCTGATATTTCCATAATTCTTGATAATCGATTCAGCGGTCAGGGGGGAGAGAGGATCCGTACTCGTGTCAAGGTTAAGCGCGCCGGCAATCGCCAAGGTGACATTCGATTCGACGTCCAACTCCGGGATCGCAGCCCCGAAGTCGGTGAAGTAATCCATGGTCAGCGATTTGGCCGCCGCATTGGCATTGACCGTTACCGGAAACGTCGGCGTTGCTGGCAACACCTGATCGGTGCCAATGATCACATCATCGCTGCTGCCCGGAGACCTGTCGCCTTCCCAATTCGAGGCGACGCTCCATAGCGCACCGCCCGGTGGTATCGGGTTGGTATCGGTCCAGACGACCGCTGCCCCGTTGTTGCCGCTGATCGTGACAACAATGTCCTGCGTGGAGGTCGCATTTTGCGAGTCCGTCACAGTGACGGCATAGGTGAGGACCAGCGACTCGCCGTTAGGAACGAGGTCCGCCAGGTAAACCTGAAGGTTCGCAAGCGCCCATTCGACCGTTCCGGTGCCGGTCCCCGTGCTGTCGTCCGCCGCCGTGATCTTGGCCGTCAGAGCCGCCGCAAGTTCATTGATCACAACTGGCCCGACCGTCGCCGCGAAGCTCTGTCCGTCAAGCAGCGCGCTCGTCATTTTTACGGCGACCGTGTGGGTGTCGGTCAGATCGGGGTCCGTGAAAGCCAGCTTTCCTATGGTCGCGGTGTTTGGGATCAGTTCGCCGCCTTTTGTATCCGTACCCGCGGAGACGAAGGCGATATTTTGCTGCGGACTGGTAATGACCGGGACGTCATTGGTGCCGGTGATCGTGATCGTGAAAAATACCGGGGTGACCGCATCGTTAGGTGCGTAGTTGTTGTTGACCAGCGCCTGGTACGTCAACGTCAGCGTCTCGCCGGCAGCGAGGAAGTCGAAAGCCCCGTCAGCGACGCTGTAGGTCCAGGTATCCGAACCGGTGTTCATGTTGCCGGGATCGGCGACCAGGCTGAGCTGGGCTTCCACCGCCTTGATGTCCGCGAGCTGCAGCGTGTTCAGCGTCGCGGTGACGTCGGCGCCCGCCGCGTTGTGGTAGGTGAACGATTCGAACGAGGTCGAGACCGTCGGATTATCACCGGCGTTGATGTCGACAAAATTGACCTTGCCGGATACCGTATCGAGCGCGGAACTGTGGGTGACGCCGGGGAGTTCGCCGAGGTGGAAATTGGTATGAGGCTGGTTGCTGGAGTCGAGGACAACGGCGCTCGGCGGCTGATTGATGTGCGCGGTCGGGCTCGCCCCTGCGGTTGAAGCTTGCGGCGTCGCAATGGCGGGCGTGTTCACCAGCAAGATGACCGGGGTGGCGGTAAGAAACCCCATCTTGAACGGCGGCAACATGTCCGGGATCGGCGTATCGGTATGATGATCGAACGACTTGGTGTTGGTGTTATCGGTATATTTTATCGAGAACACATCGGTGATGAGCTTTTGGATCTCGGGCGTTAACCCCGTCAGCGACTGGCTGAGGGTGCCGTTACTGATATTGATCTGCTGTCCGGCCTTGTCGACGATCGCAATCGGCGTGAGCGTCGTCTTGTCAAACAGAATGTACGATCCGGTCGTTCCGTCCGGCTCGACCAGCACCTGGAATTTCGTATCGGGCAAGCCGCCCTGGCCGGACACGTCGAAATCGATCTCGACCAGCACCGCGGTGCCGCGGATGCCCATGGTCGCGACCGGCGTGTCGACCTTCATGTCACCATGCTTGGCGGTCTCGCCAGCGACAAACGTGATGGTCCCGGCCACCAGGCTGAGCAGCGATGAATTGTTCGACCCGTTGGGGTCGTAGATCATTTCGTTGAGCACCATTCTCGCATTCGACGAGAGGCCGAACACGGTGCCGTCGATGAAGGTAATGCCGAGAGTCGATCCGGACCCGGACTGGACCACGTCGCCTTTTTCGACGTTGTCGCCCTGATTCAGAATGATCGAGACGCCGTTGCGGACCGCGGTCGCGGTGCCGGCGAGCTTGGTGACGTGACCGATAATCTTGTTGACGCTGGCGCTGCCGTCCGCCTGGGCATATTCGACGTGGCCGGTCAGCGCGTTGACGATATCGCCGGTGAGATGGGCTCCATCCGGCGATGCCAGCGCGACATGTTTCTCGCCCTTGAAGTAGTCGTGCAGGACCAGTTCCTGATCGTCATTGGAAATGACCAGATCGACGCCGGCCCGCTTGAAATCGCCGTTGAAAAGTAGATGTGCGTCCGGGACGATAATGGCGTCCGCAGGAGCGTGGGTCGCATGCGGGGAAAACGTCTCGACGTGGCCACGGCCATTGGCATGCAGACCCGAGCCCTCAACGGGAAACTTGCCGTCAAATTCGCCGATGTAATTCAATGGGCCACCGCGTGTGGTTAATATTTTTATAATTTTAATAGTCTAAGCTTGCATATCACCTGAAACTTCGGCGCGAAACCATCTCCTGCTTGTGCAAGACCTTTGCATGCTTGCCTCCCGACGCTGCCGCGAGATATCTATTCTTGGTATTCTTCGGAAAATCCAAGTATTCAATGCTTTTCCCGTAGATATACGGGTGAATCGATATCGAAGGTCCATGACCTCGATATATTTCATCGTATAGAATCTGACATCGATACTTGGTTTATCTTCATCCCACTCGTCCTGGCAGGATACTGCGCCAATTTCCGAGCTAAGACTGTGATCTAGATGACAAAAAATACAATTCTAGACGAATTAGCCATATCCGGCGGAAATTGCTG
>NZ_JBEKCZ010000143.1:0-13735 GCF_050014615.1 Bradyrhizobium sp.
ATTTTTCAGCGCGGCTGCGATCGCTTCCCTGCCGCCGAGGTCGCGCGCCATGCCGGACAGACTGACCTTGGTATCCGAAAGGGTGATCTTGCCGTCTTTCAGTTTGACGATTTGGTCGAGCAGCAGCAACGCCGCATTGTCGAACCGCGCCGGCGCGCCCCGCGACAAATTCATCTGATCGACGACCTCGACGCCGCCGAGGCCGGCGCGGGCCGCCTCCAGCAACTTGCCCTTGCTGGCCGGCAAAGGCGAACTGCCTGACAGCGTGACCCTGGCCACGTCCCGTTCGGCCGACCAGACGAACGGCTTGGCTTCGGGCACCAGGCGGGTGTCGTCGTTGACCAGCCGCACGCCCGACACGGCTTCCACCGACGCCACCGCGCTACGCCGGCCATCTTCGGAGAACGCATCGGCAGCAAAGGTTACGTCGCGGCCGGCGAGCGTGATTCTGCTCTTATCGAGCACGGTGTCCTTAAGTGCGGCGGCAGAGCGGGCAGTCAGGTCGGATTCCAGGGGCGCGGTGCTGGTCCAAGCCGCCAAGGCCCATAAAACGACCAGCGGAATGACGCCCGGCCACCATTTGCTGCTCCACCTGAAAAGTCCGTGCATTCGATGTCCCGCGGGGCCTGGCGCCCCGTTTCCGAAGTTCATGAATTATTGCAGGAACGTCAAACCGGCGGCACTGGGAACAGAGAGAAAACAAACCCTTGCAGGGCTGTCAAACCCGAAATAACACGGAATAGCCTGCGATGGGCAGCCGTCCGACTAACCGTTTCTTCAATGATCCCCCGCTAGCTTCGGAATCACGTCCCAACCGGCCAACCACCCCCGATGAAGCAGTTTCGCAGCAACGTCATCCGCGCCGGACTGGGAGTGCTTTACTTCACCGGCGCGCATTATCTGCTGCGTCCGATATTCGCCGGCGTCGGCACCATCTTCATGCTGCATCATGTCCGTCCGCGCCGGGACGCCGCGTTCCAGCCCAACCGTCATCTTGAGGTGGCGCCGGAGTTCCTGCGCGCAATGCTGGCGCACCTTCGCTCGCATGACGTCGACATCGTCACCATGGATGAACTGCATCGGCGGCTGACTGAACGCAATTTCTCCAGGCGTTTTGCCTGCTTCACATTCGACGACGGTTATCGCGACAACCGGGATTTCGCGCTGCCGGTGATGCGGGAGTTCGGGGCGCCGTTTACGGTGCATGTCGCCAGCGATTTTGCCGAAGGTATCGGCCATTTGTGGTGGATCGCGCTGGAGATGCTGATCGCCAGGACCTCCTCGATCGAAGCCGACATCGCCGGCGTGGCGACCCGCCTCGATACCAGCACGCCCGCCGCCAAGGAGGCCGCGTTCCAGCGCCTGCACGACTGGCTGCGCGGATTGCCGGGCGGTGGCGATATGCAGCGCGAGATCAGCGTGCTGTGCGCGCGTTACGGCTTTGACGAGACCACCATCAGCCGCGACCTCTGCATGTCCTGGGACGAGTTGAAGGCGTTCGCCAACGACCCCCTGATCAGCGTCGGCGCGCATACCGTCACGCATTCCAATCTGGCCAGGCAGCCAAAGGAAATTGCCAGCCAGGAGATGACGACGAGCCGCGCGCGGATTGAAAACGCGGTGCAGCGTCCAGTGCTCCATCTGGCCTATCCCTATGGCGACAGGATCGCAGCCGGCGCCCGCGAATTCGCATTGGCGCAAGCGGCCGGATTCAAGACCGCGGTGACGACGCGGCCGGGCATGATCTTTCCCGAAAGCGCGGGACATCTGACCGCGCTGCCGCGGGTTTCGCTCAACGGCAACTATCAGGACAAGCGCATCCTCCCGGTACTGACCTCCGGCGCCGCCACCGCGATGTGGAACGGTTTCCGGCGTATCAACGCGGCGTAGTGACTTCGTCGTCCCCGCGGACGCGGGGACCCATACGCCGCGGCCTCACGTGAGAGCAGGATAGCCGACGCCTTCCTCAACCGTTTTGTCGCCGACTACAATCGAACCCGGCTAAAATGCCTCGGCTATCTCGCTCCGCTCGAAGCCCTCGCCAATCTCCCGGGACCAAACACGAACGCAGGAACGACAACAAGTCCCTTGCTTGACTCGTCCACCCCCCGCGCCCAAAACCATCGGCAAAATAGCGGGAGGACACCATGTTCAAGGATTTGTTTTCGCTGAAAGGCCGCGTCGCGCTGGTGACCGGGGGATCGCGCGGCATCGGCAAGATGATCGCGGCCGGGTTTCTCGCCCAGGGCGCGGCCAGGGTCTACATATCAGCGCGCAAGGCCGGGCCGTGCGAGGCGACGGCGAAGGAACTGAGCGCGGAATATGGCGGCGAATGCATCGCGCTGCCGATCGATATTTCCTCCATGGCCGGCATCGACATGCTGGCAACCGAGGTCAAAAAGCGCGAGCCGAAACTGGACATTCTGGTCAACAATGCCGGCGCGGCATGGGGCGCGGATTTCGACGAGTTTCCCGAGAGCGGCTGGGACAAGGTGATGAACCTCAACCTCAAGACGCCGTTCTTTCTCACCAAGGCGCTGGCCGCTCCGCTGCGCGCCGCCGCCAGCGCGCAGAGGCCCGCCAAGGTCATCAACATCGCCTCGATCGACGGCATCTTCGTCAACCCGATGGAGACCTATTCTTACGCGGCAAGCAAATCGGGCCTGATTCACCTGACGCGACGCATGGCGGTGAAACTGATCCAGGACCATGTCGTGGTGTCGGCGATCGCGCCGGGGCCGTTCAAGTCCGACATGAACAAGGCCGCGCGCGACAATGCCGATGAGGTATCGAAGCGGGTGCCGTCCGGGCGCATCGGTACCGACGAGGACATGGCCGGGACGGCGATCTACCTCGCCTCACGCGCCGGAGATTACGTGGTCGGCGCCACCATCGCGGTCGACGGCGGCATCGTCTATGCCAATCCGGGCATCCAGGGAGATGGTTGGGATTAGTTGGGTCAGCTAGCAGCCGTCATACCGTACTTACTCGTCACACCCGCGAAAGCGGGTATCCAGTACGCCGCGGCTTCAATTGGTGAGAGCGTTTTCGAGCGAAGTGGCTGCCGGTTCGCGTAAAGAAAACGCGTCAAAAAATAGTTCCGCGGCGCTTCTACAATGAACGTCGGTGTTTACTGGATCATCCGCTTTCGCGGATGATGACGACCTGTGATGTTGCGATGCTGTCAGCGCCAGCGGCCCTGCTTCACGTCTCGATCTTCACATATTCGAAATCGCCCGGCTTGTTGTCGATCCCGACCTTGGGCGGCGAAATCCATGGGGCGAATTCGCCGATCTCGGTCACCGGCGTCATCAGCGAGGCGATGAAATCGCCATCGTCCATAGAGGGCAGCCATTCGCTCTTGCGCTTGTTCCAGGTCGCATCGTCGATCAGCACGCCGTCCGGGGTAGCGTGGATGTCCTTGAACTCGCCGATCTGGCGATGGAACGCGACATTCGGCAGCGTCAGCTTGAAATCGTAGCCGGCCGTCGAGATGATCTTGTTCCAGCGCAACAGGCCCTTGATGCAGTCCTGCGTGTAATCGTCGCGCAGCCGCATGTTGAGCGCGGTCAGCGCCGGCTCATCGACGCGCTTGATCTGCCCGTCCACCAGCTTGAGCACCGGATAGGTCTGGTTCTGCAGCCGGTGATCGTCCTTGATCTGGGTTTCATGGAAGCGGCCTTTGATTCCGGAATTAAAGGCGTTCGCCGCATTGGTCGAAACTTCCGAGCCGAACAAATCGAGCGACAGCGTGTAATGCAGGTTCAGCTTCTTCTGGATGGTCGGCAGATCGATCACCCCGAGCGCGCGGACCCTGGCGACATCGGCGGGATCGCTGATGCCTGCGGCCTGCATCGCCTCGCAAGTCCGCTGCACCACGCGGCTGATGCCGGTCTCGCCGACGAACATGTGATGCGCCTCTTCGGTCAGCATGAAGCGGCAGGTGCGCGACAACGGATCGAAGCCGGACTGCGCCAGCGAGTGCAGCTGCATCTTGCCGTCGCGGTCGGTGAAATAGGTGAACATGAAGAACGACAGCCAGTCCGGGGTCGCCTCGTTGAAGGCGCCGAGCATGCGCGGGCTATCGGCATCGCCGGAGCGGCGGCGCAACAGCTCGTCGGCCTCCTCGCGGCCGTCACGGCCGAAATATTTCTGCAACAGATACACCATCGCCCAGAGATGGCGGCCCTCCTCGACATTGACCTGGAACAGATTGCGCAGGTCGTAGAGCGAGGGCGCGGTCTTGCCGAGATGACGCTGCTGCTCGACCGACGCCGGTTCGGTATCGCCCTGGATCACGATCAGGCGGCGCAGTGCGGCGCGATATTCGCCCGGCACTTCCTGCCACGCCGGCTCGCCGTAATGTTCACCGAACGGGATGACGCGATTCTCTTCCTGCGGCGCCAGCAGGATGCCCCAGCGATAGTCCGGCATTTTCACATAGTCGAACTTGGCCCAGCCGCGCGGATCGACCGAATAGGCGGTGCGCAGATAGACCAGCGATTGCTGGAAGCCGTCCGGCCCCATGTCGTTCCACCAGTCGATGTAGCCGGGGTGCCAGCCTTCCAGCGCCTTGAGCACCTGCCGATCCTCGCTGAGATTCACGTTGTTGGGAATCTTGGTGCTGTAATCGACGTTCATGATGTTCATGGCGTGCTCCTTGGATATTTTTGACGCAGCAAAAATTTATCAAACCCGCGTCATATCGAACTGCGCCTTCTGGCCGGTGCCGTAGCGCCGCAACGCGCCGTCCTCGCCGACCGCGTTGGGACGCTGAAAGATCCAGTTCTGCCACGCCGTCAGGCGCGAGAAGATTTTCGATTCCATGGTCTCGGGTCCGACGAAGCGCAGATTGGCCTCCATGCCGGTGAGGCTGTCGGGCGAGAAGCTGGTGCGTTCCTCGAAGAACACCCTGATCTCGTCGTCCCAGTCGATGTCGTCGAGCGCGAAGGTGATGAGGCCGAGCTGTTCGGCCGCCTCGGCATCGAGCGCCTCGCCGATCCGCTCCTGCGCGCGCTCCAGATCCGAGGGATCGGCCTGAAAGCGCGATTGCAGCCGCGTCAGGCCATGGCTCATCGGGTAGGGCCCGAAATTCATCGCGGAGAGTTCGATGGTCGGCGGCGCGCGGTTGTCGCCCTGCTTCTGGCCGATCAACATGTAGGAGCGGTCGGCCGCGAACACGAGTTCGGCCAAGGTGCCGACAAAGCATGAGCCCGGCTCGACCAGCGTCACCAGCGTGCGCGAGGTGACGTCGATGCGCTTGAGCACTCTTTTCCAGTACTGCCTGATTTCGTTGACCAGCCAGTGCGCTTTATTCGCTTCCAGAAAGGCGTCGCAGGCCAGCACGTTGGCGCGCTCGCCATGCGACTTGAACACCAGCATCGCGGTTTCCAGCTCGTTGATGCGCAAATGCAGGATGGCGTCGTCGAGCTCACGCGCCACCTGCAGCGGCCAGAACGACGCGCCCTGCGCGATCATGCCGTCGATATCGGCCGGCGGCGCCAGTTCCGGCGCCTTGATCGAAATGGTCGCGATGCGCTCGGCGCGGTTGACGTCGACGCTGACCAGGCCGTAGCGGATGCCGCTGTCGTCGAAGCTGCGCGTCAGGGGGGTCAGCGAAATGCCTTTGCCATGGCCGTTGCGCTTGGAGGCGGCGGCGAATTCCTTGCTGCGCTCCGCGACTTTGGCTTCGAGCTTGCTGTTGGGAATGATTTCATCGACCAGGCGCCATGCGACAGCGCGCTTGCCCTTGATGCCTTCCTCGATGGTGCAGAAATAATCGGCGTGATCGCGGCGAACCTTGCGCTTGTCGACCACGCGCGTCAGCCCGCCGGTGCCCGGCAACACCGCCAGCAGCGGTACTTCCGGCAGCGCCACCGCCGCCGCGCCGTCGTCGGCCAGGATAATATGATCGGTCGCCAGCGCCAGTTCATAGCCGCCGCCAGCCGCGGTGCCGTTGATGACGGCGACAAACCGCTGCCCGGAATGCTCGCTGGAATCCTCCAGCCCGTTGCGGGTTTCGTTGGTGAATTTGCAGAAATTGACCTTGTGGGCGTGGGTCGCCCCCGCCAGCATGCGGATATTGGCGCCGGCGCAGAACACCCGGTTTTTGGCCGATCGCAGCAGCACCACCTTCACGCCGGGATGCTCGAAGCGCAGCCGCTGCACCGCGTCGGCCAGCTCGATGTCGACGCCGAGATCGTAGGAATTCAGCTTGAGCTGATAACCTTCGAACAGACCGCCGTTCTCATCGACATCCATCGTCAGCGTCGCGACATCGCCCTCGATATCCAGCTTCCAGTGCCGGTAGCGCGACGGATCGGTCTGAAAATCGATATGTCTGGCACCGCCAGCGAGGACGCGATCTTCAGCGGCCATGGACCAACCTTCCCTGTTTTAGGCTTTGTAGACATGCACAATAGTGCATATTTTTGGAGAGGTCTAGGCCAAAATGCCAAAATATGGCATTTTGTTTCATATCCGGCTGATGGCGCCGATCTTACGCGGCGCGCCCGCGGGCGCCTTCGTCACCTTGCAAAACCGCGTTTGCAAATTCCACGATCGCCTCAAGCGTCGCCCCCGCCGCTTCGCGATGCGGCGAATGTCCGGCCCCCGCCATGATCGTCACATCAACCGGGCAATAACACTCTTCCCGCGCGATCTCGATCTGGCGAATGGTCCCATAGCGATCGTCGGCACCCTGCAGGATCGCGACCGGCACCCGGATATAGGCCAGATATTCCCTGATATCCCAGTCGCGAAACTTCGGGTCGAGCCACGCGCTATTCCAGCCGTAGAAGGCGTTGTCGACATCGCCGTGCCAGCGCTGCAGCTTCGACTTCAGGTCGGTGGTTTCATAGGCGGCTTTGATTTCGGCGATCGAGGCCACCGAAATATCTTCCACGATGAAATGCGGCGCGATCATCACGACACCTTGCACGCGATGGTCCTGCACGCCGCCGGCATAGATCGCGGCGATCGAAGCGCCGTCGGAATGGCCGAGCAAGAGACCGCGGCGGAAACCTATGGCGTCGAGCAGCGCAGGCAAAACTTCGAGCGCTTCGACATGCATATAGTCGAGCCGACGCGGCAGCGTCACCGGACTCGACGCGCCATAGCCCGCGCGCGAATAGACGAAAACGCCGCAGCCGGTCGCGGCGGCAAGCCGATCCGGAAAATCGCCCCACAGCGCGGCCGACCCCAGACCTTCATGCAGCATGACGAGCGTGGGCGCGTCCGCCGGCGCCGAACCGATCATGCGGTATTCGAGATCGGACGCGCCGATGTGGAGGGTGCCAGTGGGATTTAGGTCTTGCATGGCGTCAGCTTTCCGAAACTAACCGCGACATTGCAATCCCCCGTGCCCGTCGTCCCGGCGAACGCCGGGACCCATACGCCGCGGCCTCTCGCTTAGGTAATGTAGTTGACGCCTTCCACAACAATGAAAGCCGGTGGTTATGGGTCCCGGCGTTCGCCGGGACGACGAGTTTGGGACGATCCCGCTTCCACTACGCCCCATCCCTCAACTTGAACCTTTGAATCTTTCCCGTCGCCGTCTTCGGCAGGCTGTCGACCACATCGATCCACCGCGGATATTTCCACGGCCCGATCTTCTGCTTGACGTGCTCCTTCAGCGCCTCATGCAGGCCATCGGTCTTCGCGTCGGCCCGCAGCACCACGAAGGCCTTCGGCTTCAGCAAGCCTTCCGGATCGGCTTCGGGCACCACGGCAGCTTCCAGCACCGCGGGGTGGGTGATCAAGGCGCTCTCGACCTCGAACGGCGACACCCAGATGCCCGACACCTTGAACATGTCGTCGCTGCGGCCGCAGAACGTATAGCGGCCGTCGGCATCGCGAATGTATTTATCGCCGGTGCGGGTCCAGTGGCCCTCGAAGGTCCGCCTGCTCTTGCTGCGCTGGTTCCAGTAGCCTTCGCCGGCCGAGGGCGCATCGACCAGGAGCTCGCCGACCTCGCCATCGGCAACATCGGCTCCAGCTTCGTTGACGAGCCGAACCTGATAGCCCGGCACCGGACGGCCGGATGTGCCGTATTTGATATCGCCGGGCGCGTTCGACAGAAAGATATGCAAGAGTTCGGTCGAGCCGACGCCATCGAGAATGTCGACGCCGAAGCGCGACTTCCAGCTATTGCCGACCGACTCCGGCAGCGCTTCGCCGGCCGAGGTGCAGATGCGCAGGCGCGCGCCGCCACGCTCGTGCTTCAGCGCTTCATCATTCAGCATCGCGGAAAACAGCGTCGGCACGCCGAAGAAGATACTGGGATTGTACTTGTTCATCAGCGCAAACATGGTCGCCGGCGTTGGGCGTTCGGAATTGAGAACGGTGGTGGCGCCGACCGACATCGGAAACGTCAGCGCGTTGCCGAGGCCGTAGGCGAAAAACAGTTTCGCCGCCGACAGCCCGACATCGTCCTCGCGAATTCCCAGAACCTGTTTCGCATAGGTCTCCGCCGTCGCGGCAAGACTGGAATGCAGATGCCGCACGCCCTTGGGCATACCTGTCGAGCCCGACGAATACAGCCAGAACGCCGGCTCGTCGGCGTGGGTCGCGGCGGTGGTGAACGACGTGCTCTCGCCTGCGAGTTCGCCTGAGAGTTTCTTGTAGCCGTGCGCATCGTTGCCGGCGACAATGACATGCTCGAGGTCCGGCATTCGCCCCAGCATCTCCTGGACCACCGGCAACAGCGCCGCCGAAATAAACAACACGCGCGCGCGGCAATCCGCCAGCACATAGGCGTACTGATCCGAGGTCAGCAGCGTGTTGAGCGGCACCGGCACGATACCGGCGCGGATCGCGCCGAGAAACACCGCGGGGAAATCAACCGTGTCGAGCATGATCATCGCCACGCGCTCTTCGCGGCGGACACCGAGACGGCGCAGCAGATTGGCGACGCGGCAGCTCTGCTGCTGCAATTCACCGTAGGTCAGTTCGGAAGCCGTATCGGTGAAGGCGAGTTTGTCGGCCCGGCCCTCCTCGATGTTGCGGTCGAGCAGCCAGGTCACGGCGTTGTAGGAACCGGACATCCCGCTCATGCCGCGCCCCGAAGGTCCAAGCGTGTCACGACGTCTCCTCCTAAATTTTTAAGCATTATAATTCATAGAAAGGCACTACGCGCGCTTGCTGTCAATCCTCATCGGCATTATGTTTCCGAACGCGCATTTTGACGACCGAGGACACGATGTCGCCTGAGCTAGTCGATCAAACCATCCTGGCGTCTTGCAAACCGCGGTTCATGAAGGTCGCACGCATCATCCATGACGTCGCGAAAGTTCTCAACGTGCCGCTCCCCATGTTGGGCATATACGTTGACCTCCCGGAAACGCACGAAGAACCAACGGGAAGAGACGTCGACTTCATCGCCGACCGGATCAAAGCCCTCGTGAAAGCTAAAAAACTGGAAGCGGAGGGGAATCTCGATCGGTGGCGATACAGCGAAATTCGTTTGACCGGGAAGTGAAACGAACAGGGGACATGACCGAAAACCTCGATCCCGAAACGAGCTTTCTCGAACAGCTCGGCCAGCGTGTCCGCACCATGCGCGCGCTGCGCGGCATGTCGCGAAAGGTGCTGGCGAAAGTCTCCGGCATTTCGGAGCGCTATATCGCGCAGCTCGAAAGCGGCAAAGGCAACGTCTCGATCGTGTTGCTGCGCCGGGTCTCGATCGCGATGGCCGCGCATCTCGAGGATCTCATTCCCTCCGGCGAACCGTCGCCGGACTGGCCGGTGATCCGCGATCTCCTGCGCAAAGCCTCGCTGAACCAGATCGCGCAGGCCAAAAATGTCCTGTCGGGTCATGCCGGCGGCGCGGCGGCGCAACGGGGGATGTCGTTTGCCGGCATCGCCCTGATCGGGCTGCGCGGCGCCGGCAAATCCACACTCGGCAAGATGCTCGCCAAGAAAATCGGCTGGAGTTTTGTCGAGCTGAACAAGGAGATCGAGGCACAGAACGGCCTGTCGGTCGCCGAGATCATCGCGCTCTATGGCCAGGAAGGTTTCCGGCGCATGGAGCAGGCCGCACTCAACCAATTGCTGGCGCGAAAAGAGCTGACGGTGCTGGCGACCGGCGGCGGCATCGTCTCCGAGCCGCTGACCTTCGACCTGATTTTATCGTCGTTCTACACCATCTGGCTGAAGGCCGAACCCGAAGAGCACATGGCGCGGGTGCGCGGCCAGGGCGACCTGCGCCCGATGGCAGACGATCGCTCGGCGATGGCGGAATTGCGCACCATCCTGCGCAGCCGCGAGCCGCTCTATGCGCGGGCCTCGGCCGTAGTCGATACCGCAGGGCTCAGCGTGGACGCCGCCGCGGCGCGTTTGATCGACGCGGTAGCGCCAGTGCTGCACGACGAAGCACGGATGTTCGCGCGCGGGTGAGTTTATGTAGGGTGGGCAAAGGCGCCCTTGCGCCGTGCCCACCGTCTCCGTCATCCGTTCAATTGTGGTGGGCACGCTTCGCTTTGCCCACCCTACTATAACTGGAGTGCGCCCCGCTCAAAGCAGCAGGCTTCTCACGCCTTCGGCTCCGCCCTGCAACAGCGGCAGAAACCGATCAATCATTTCAGCGGTCGAGACCCGGTCGACATGCGCGCCCATATTGATCGCGGCGACGATGGTGCCGTCGTAACGCCGCACCGGCACCGAAATCGAGCGAAATCCAGGCTCGGCCTCGCGATCCACCAACGAATATCCCTTCTCCCGATCGGCCATGATGGTGGCCAACAGCAGCTTCGGATCCGTTACGGTGGATGAGGTCATGGTCTCACGCCGCATCGCGGCCAACTTCGCGGCGAGCTCGGTATTGTCGAGCTGGCCGAGCATGGCGCGGCCGACCGAGGTGCAAAAGGCGGGCAGGCGATAGCCGATATCGAGGCCTGTCGAGAACACCCGCGCCGGGCTGCCGCGTGCGATGAACACGACCTCATCGCCGTCAAGCACCGCGAGCGAGCTGATCTCCTGCGCCGCAGCGGCAATCCGGTCCAGCACCGGTTGCAGCACCGACACCACCTGGCTCGAACGCAGATAGGATGCGGCCAACGTCAAGACGTGCGGCGTGAGGGTGAACAGCTTGCCGTCGGTGGCGACGAAGCCGCCGCGCTCGAGGGTAAAGAGGATGCGGCGCGCCGTGGCGCGCGGCAGCTCAGTGGCGCGCGCGAGATCGCTCAGCGTCATCGGGCCGCTGGTGACACCGAACTTCGCCAGCAGGCGCAGACCGCGGTCGAGGCTCTCGACAAAATCGGTGGCGCGTTCCGCCCTATCGGGGCGCTTGAGCTTTGGCATTTGTGTTCCGCCGGTCAAACATTGTGCTTGCCGTACCGCCAACACATGTCATAATTCGCCCATTAGTTCAATAGACGAACAAAATTGTCTGATGGCCCGACCCAGGGGAATGCCGCCATGATGAGCCAGGAAGCGAACGACCTGATCACCCGCACCGGGCCGAAGGACGCCTGCGGGAAACTGATGCGGATGTACTGGCAGCCGGCGGCGCTGGTGGATGAGCTTGAGGGACCGCGCCCGGTGAAAGCCGTCAAGCTGCTGGGCGAAAATCTGGTGCTGTTTCGCGACGAAGAAGGCCGCTACGGCCTGATCGACCGCCATTGCGCGCATCGCGGCGCCGATCTGGCGTTTGGCCGCTTGGAAAATGGCGGCCTGCGCTGCGCGTTCCACGGCTGGCTGTTCGACGTCTCGGGCCAGTGCCTGGAAACGCCCGCCGAGCCGAAAGATTCCCCGCTGTGCAAGAACATCACCCAGCGCGCTTATCCCGTGATCGAGAAGAGCGGAATCCTCTGGGCTTATTTGGGCGAAGGCGAGCCGCCGGCGTTTCCCGAGATCGACTGTTTCGTGGCGCCGGACGCCTATACGTTTGCCTTCAAGGGCCACATCAACTGCAACTGGCTGCAGGCGCTCGAGGTCGGCATCGATCCCTCCCATGCCTCGTTCCTGCATCGTTTTTTCGAGGACGAGGATACGTCGGCGGCCTATGGCAAACAATTTCGCGGCGCCTCGGCCGGCAGCGACATGCCAATGACGAAAATCCTGCGCGAATATGACCGGCCGATCATCAATGTCGAACACACCGAATACGGACTGCGGCTGATCGCGCTGCGCGAGATCGACGACGAGCGCACCCATGTGCGCGTCACCAATCAGCTGTTCCCGCATGGCTTTGTCATTCCGATGAGCACGGAGATGACGATCACGCAGTGGCACGTGCCGGTCGATGACGAGAATTGCTACTGGTATGCGATCTTCACCAGTTATTCGACGCCGGTCGACAAGAAGAAGATGCGGGACCAGCGCCTCGAACTGTATGAACTGCCGGATTACCGTTCACGCAAGAACAAGTCGAACGATTACGGCTTCGATCCGCACGAGCAGGCGACCGCGACCTTCACCGGCATGGGCGCCGACATCAATGTCCACGACCAATGGGCGGTGGAATCGATGGGCACGATCCAGGATCGCACCCGCGAGCATCTCGGCACCGCCGACAAGGCGATCGTGCAGTACCGCCGCCTGCTGCGGCAGGAAATCGAGAAGGCCGCCGCCGGCACCAGGCCGTTCATGTTTCTGGATGCCGCGCATGCCCGCAGCATCCAGGGCCCCGCGACCATGGACGGCATCGGGCCGACGCGGGGCTGGGAAACCTTCTGGATGGAGGTCGACGTCAAACGCCGCCGCAGCGCGCCATGGGCCGCACCGGTTCCGACTGAGATCGCGGACAAGGTCCCGCATCTGCGGGCGGTTTAGAAATTCTTCGTCATTGCGAGCGAAGCGAAGCAATCCATCGTGCCTACGAAAGAAAAAATGGATTGCTTCGTCGCTTCGCTCCTCGCAATGACGACCAACGCGGGATGGGTCTACTCGCAGCACTTTATGGAGGCGACGCGTTGAGTTTTGTTGAACGTCACGGCCTGTGGTCGAGCGAGCAGAAGGACGCGGCGACGCGGCTACGCCGCATCGTCGAAGATCATCATCTCGAAGTGATCCGGTTTTCCTTCCCCGATCAGCACGGCATCCTGCGGGGCAAGACGCTGGTCGCCAGCGAGGCGCTGGCTGCGCTGGAGAGCGGATGCACCATCACCACCACGATGTTCGCCAAGGACACCTCGCACAAGACCGTATTCCCGGTGTTCACCGCGGGCGGCGGCTTCGGCATGCGCGAGATGGAAGGCGCCGCCGATGTTCTGATGGTGGCGGATCCCTTAAGTTTTCGCGTGCTGCCGTGGTCGTCTTCGACCGGCTGGCTATTGTGCGATGTCTATTTCGCCGACGGACGGCCGGTCCCGTTCGCGACCCGCAATCTCTATAAATCGGTGCTCGCGAAGCTGGAACAGCGCGGCTACGATTTCATCGCCGGTCTCGAAGTCGAATGCCATATTTTCAAGCTCGAGGATGCCAGGATGTCGCCGGAGGATGCCGGCCAGCCGGGCACGCCACCGTCGGTCAGCCTGTTGTCGCACGGCTATCAATATCTGACCGAACAGCGCTACGACCAGATGGAGCCGGTGCTGGAGATTGTCCGGCGCGACATCATGGCGCTGGGCCTGCCGCTGCGATCGATCGAGGTCGAATTCGGCCCGAGCCAGTGCGAATTCACCTTCAAGCCGGCGAAAGGGCTTGAGCCCGCCGACAACATGATCCTGCTGCGCAGCGCCGTGAAACAGATCTGCCGCCGCCACGGCTATCACGCGACCTTCATGTGCCGCCCAAA
>NZ_JBEKCZ010000144.1:0-13554 GCF_050014615.1 Bradyrhizobium sp.
GCCGCTTATGTCAACGGCGCGCAGAAGCTGATGTTTCTCGGCTCGTCCTGCATCTACCCCAAGCTCGCGCCGCAGCCGCTGCGGGAAGATTCCATGCTGACGGGGCCGCTCGAACCCACCAACGAGCCCTATGCGATCGCCAAGATCGCCGGCATCAAGATGGTCGAAGCCTATCGCAGCCAGTACGGCTGCGACTTCATCAATGTGATGCCGACCAATCTGTACGGGCCGGGCGACAATTATCATCCCGAATACAGCCACGTCGTGGCCGCCCTGATCCGCCGGTTTCACGAGGCGAAAACGGCCGGCATCGCCAATGTCGTGGTCTGGGGCACCGGCACGCCGCGGCGGGAGTTCCTCTATGTCGACGATCTCGCCGACGCCTGCCTTCATCTGATGAAGGGCTATTCCGGCGATGACCTGGTCAACATCGGCACCGGCGAGGACATCACGATCGCGCAATTCGCGCGGGTGGTCGCCGCCGCCGTCGGCTACAAGGGCGATATCGGCTTCGACAGCTCGCGGCCCGACGGCACGCCGCGCAAATTGCTCGACGTCAGCCGCCTCGCCAAACTGGGTTGGCGCGCACGCACCTCGCTCGAGGACGGAATCCGGCTCGCCTATCAGGCCTATCTGGCCGAGCATCACCAAGGTTGATCCAGGCGAGACATGATCCGACAAGCCCTTCGATGCGCTGCGCTGCTCGCTCTGGCCGCCATCGGCCATACGCTCGTTCCGGTTCACCCCGCCTTTGTTGAGTCTGCCTCGGCTCAAACCGCCGCGCCGGTGACGTTCATGACCGCCGGCGACGGCAGTGCGTTCTTGCCCTACGGCCAGGGCGTCGCCGCCTATCTGGCCTCCAGGGGCATCCATCTCGACGTCAGGAAGAGTTCCGGCTCCAACGAGAACCTGTCTGGCGTCGATGCGTCCGCGACCACCATCGGAACCGCTTTCATCGGCTCCGCCTATGATGCGGTCAACGGGACCGGCTGGGCCGCGGGCCACAAGCACGCGAACGTGCGCGCGTTGTTCCCGATGTACGAGACCTCGTTCCAGATCGCCGCGCTGCGCAGCAGCGCGATCAGGTCGTTCGCCGACCTCGACGGCAAGAAGGTCGGCGTCGGCCCGGCAAAAGGTCCGCCCGAAGTTTTCTTCCGCGTTGCCGCCGAGGTCGCCAACATCAAGCCGGTCATCGTCAACGGCGATCCGGCCGCGCTTTCAAAAATGGTTATCGCCGGCGAAATCGATGCGCTGTGGCAGGGGGCCGTGGTGCCGATTCCGTCGCTGAGCGAAGTCGCCGATCACGCCGACGCAATTGTGTTCGGGCTCTCCGACGCCGAGGTTGCCGCGATGCTGCTGAAATTGCCGCAGCTGGCCGCCACCACGATTCCGGCCGGCACCTATCGCGGCCAGAGCGCCGACATCAGAAGCGTCTCGGCGTGGAATTTCGTGGTCGCCAACAAGGACCTTCCCGCCGACACCGCCTACGCGATCACCAAAGCCGTGCTGTCGGCGCCCGACCCGGCATCCCGGATTCATCCCACAGCGGCCGGCACGCTGGCCCGCAACGCGGTGCAGAACCGGGTGGTTCCGTTCCATCCCGGCGCGAAGCGGTTCTATGACGAGGCCGGCATCAAGCTGCCCGAGTAACGGCGCGTTAACTTTCCGGCTAAGCGATGGCCGGACATCGGCTGTAATCGCCGCCGACGAAATCACGAACACAACGCGCCATTAACGCAAACACACCTATCGTTACGGATATCCGAGCCTGCACCTGCAGTTGAGGGCAACGAAGCCGCCTCAAAGGGCCGTTCAAGAGACCTGCCATGTCCGAGCAGAAATCCATCCCGCCTGGCCGTATTTTGCTCGCCGGCAAGGTCATTTCCAATTTCGGCCAATCCAGCATCGACTGCGTCGTGCGCCGGATCTCCGACCACGGCGCCACCATCACGGTGGAAAGCCCGCTCGGCATTCCCCCGCATTTTCATCTCCTGATTCCCGGTGAAGGCGCGCCGCGGCCGTGCAAGAGGGTCTGGCAGTCGGGCGAGGAGCTCGGCCTCGAATTCGAAACCGCCGATGCCGCCAGGGAAGAGCCTGCCACGCAGCCGGAGCGCCGGGGCGATTCCATCCTGCGCAGCCAGACGCTGGCGTTGCGATCGGCGCTCGACGAAATCAGGGAAGGCGTCGTGCTGCTCGACCGTGACATGCGCGCGCAGTTCATCAATCGCGCGTTTCGCCGGCTGTGGGACGTGCCCGACGCGATGGCTGACCGCAAGCCGGCCTTTGTCGCGCTGATGTATCATGGCCGCGACACCCATGCCTATGAGGTCGCGGATGCCGATCTCGATGCTTACGTCGCCGAACGTATTCGTCTGGTGCGGGCCGGCGATCCCACGCCGGTGGTGCTGCGGCGATCGAAGGGCGATGTGCTGCGCATGGAATGCGCGGTGCTGCCCGACGGCGGGCGAATGCTCAACTATTCCGATGTCACCGAGATCGTGCGGCATGCCGACGAGCTGGAAGGGCTGCGCAACGCGTTCGACCGTATCTCGGACGGCGTGCTGCTGCTGGATGCGGACCTGAAGGCGCAGTTCCTGAACCGGAAGATGCGCGACTATTGGGGCGTGACCGAGCAACAGCTGGCGACCCACCCGTCCTATCTCGAGCTGATCAGCAACGCGCCGCATGTTCACTCCTATGGCATGGCCGGCGAACCGCGCGATGCCTTCCTTGCCAGCCGCGTCGAGGCCGTGCGCTCAGCCAGTCCCGCCGTGCGCGATGCCCACACTCCCGACGGGCGGCACGTTCGTGTGCACTGTTCGGTGACCGCGAATGGCGGCCGGATGCTGACCTATTGCGATGTGACTGATCTCGTGAACAACGCCGAGCAGCTCGAAAAACTCGCGACTATCGATTCCATGACCAACCTCTATAACCGGCGGCAGTTCATGATTTCGGCGAATGCCGAGTGGAACCGGTTCCAGCGCTATCAGCGGCCGCTGTCGCTGCTTGCGATCGACATCGATCATTTCAAGTCCGTCAACGATCGTTTTGGCCACGCCGTCGGGGATGAAGCCATCATTTCGGTCGCAGCCGCCTGTCTTTCGGGCAAGCGCGGCTCCGATATTGTCGGCCGGCTCGGCGGTGAAGAATTCGCGATGCTGCTGCCTGAAACCGATATGGCGCAGGCCGAGATCGTGGCGGAGCGAATCCGCGAGCAGATCGCGGGCCATTTCCTGACCGTGCACAAGGTGCGGTTCAATGTGACGATCAGTGTCGGCATTGCCGCCGCCACGATCAGCATGTCAGGCATCGATGCCCTGCTGCGCTGCGCGGACGACGCGCTCTATCAGGCCAAGGGCGCCGGGCGAAACCGCGTAGTCAAATACGTGGCGCCACTTGAGGCCAATCTCGCCGCCGAGTGACCGCGTGGCCTGACGTGCAGAGACGGTGCGCCCTTTCAGTCTGGTTGGCTATCTCTTTCTCGCGGCGGGGAGCCGATCAATTCGGCCTTGGAACCGCGCAAAGGTTGTAATCCGGTATCGGAGTAGCCATCTCCTTAATCGGCGCAGTCGGATCGTTTCGTCGCATTCCCGAAGCGCCGCTTTAGCCTCGCCAAATATTAATCAAGGTATCGACCGACGGCGTATCGCTTCGATATGCGCGTTACGGGTCAGGACAACCTATGGCCGTCGAACATGCCACGGTGCAGGTCGTACGCAAACCGTGGGGTGTAGCCGATCTGCGGCCCTGGAGTGATGTTGACGGTTCTGGTAGCGCGGTCGGAGAGTTGTGGTTTCAACGGCCGGATCAAGCCGCGCCAGTCTCCGCATTGCTGCTCAAGCTGCTGTTTACCAGCGCGCCGTTGTCGATCCAGGTTCATCCCGACGATGCGTTTGCGCGTTCGATAGGCCTGCCGAACGGCAAGACCGAGGCATGGTATATTCTGTCGGCGTTGCCGGATGCCCGGGTGGCCGTCGGATTGCAACGGTGTCTCGGTTCAAAGGAGTTGCGGGCGTCGATCAGGGACGGCTCGATCGCCGATCTCGTTCAATGGCGGCCGGTCATCAAAGGTGACGTTGTCCTGGTGCCCGCGGGCACCATCCACGCCATCGGCGCGGGCATCGTGCTTGCCGAAATTCAGCAGCGCAGCGACGCCACATTCCGTCTGTTCGATTATGGCCGGCAGCGCGAATTGCATGAAGACAATGCCATGGCAGTGTCCGATGCGGGACCGGCTCGGGTTCAATGCGGTCCGCGGCGTCTTTCCACCGAGCGAACGCTGCTCGCCGCCAGCCGCCATTTCGTGCTGGAGCGGATCGATCTGCCGGCGAACACGGGCTGGGCACTCACCCCCGATCGGGAGACGTGGTTGCTGGCGCTGGACGGCCGTGCGGCGATCGGATTGGTCGCGGCATCGGCCGGCGAGGCGATCTTCATTGGCGGCGATCATGCCAGCATCGAGGTTGGAGCCAACGGATTCAGTGGTCTCGTCGCTTATCCAGGGCCGGATCCGATTGCTTGCTTGTTGCTGGACCTGGCCGGGCATCCGACCGGATTAACCGCCTTTCCCGTACCGCTATTGACAGAGATCGAGGTGCGTTCGTGACACCCATTCGCCGTGTCGCCTTCATCGGCAATTCGTTGCCCCGCCGCTGCGGGATAGCCACTTTCACGACCCATCTTCAGGAAGCCGTGGCGGCCTCGTACCCCGCGCTTGAGACATGCATCGTGGCCATGACCGATCATGGCCAGGTTTACGATTATCCTGCGACGGTCGCGCTGCAGATCAAGGCCGACGATGTCGATGCCTACGCGCGCGCCACGAATTTCCTCAACGCCGGCCGTTTCGACACGATTTGCCTGCAGCACGAATTCGGAATTTTCGGTGGCGAAGCCGGCGCGCATATCCTGGTGCTGCTGTCGGGCCTTACCATGCCGGTGGTGACGACGCTCCATACCGTGCTGGGCGATCCGACCGCGGCACAGCGCGCGGTGCTGACCGGCATCATCGAGGCGTCGTCGAAGATCGTCGTGATGGCGGCAAAGGCGCGCGAGCTGCTTCGCAGCGTCTATCACGTGCCGGATGACAAAATCGAAGTCATCCCCCACGGCATTCCAGATGTTGCCTTTGTCACGCCGGATGCGGCCAAGGCCAGGCTCGGGTTTGCCGGAAAACCGGTGATTCTGACCTTCGGCCTATTGTCTCCCAACAAAGGCATCGAGGTCATGATCGACGCCATGCCGTCGATCCTGCGACGCCGCCCTGACGCGGTTTATGTCGTGCTCGGCGCGACCCATCCCAATCTGGTCCGGGAGCAGGGCGAGGCCTATCGCGAAAGCCTGATGGCACGCGTGCGCGAACTGGGTGTCGAAAACCATGTGGTGTTCCTCGACCAGTTCGTGGATCAGGCCACGCTGCTTGAGTTCATCTCGATGTGCGACATCTACGTCACGCCCTATCTCAACGAAGCCCAGATGACGTCGGGTACCCTGGCTTACAGCTTCGGACTGGGGAAGCCGGTCGTCTCGACGCCCTATTGGCACGCGCGCGAGCTGCTGGCGGATGGACGCGGCGTTCTGGTGCCGTTTGGCGATGCTGCGGCGATCGGCAACGAAATCGCGGCATTGCTCACCGACGACCCGCGGCGGCGGGCGATGTGCGAGCGCGCCTACGCGGTCAGCCGAACCATGACATGGGAGCGCACCGCCGAGCGTTACGTTTCCGTATTTGCCAGCGCGCGGCAGGGTCACTGGCTCAAGATTCTTCCGCGAACCGGCAAGGGAGCGCCCGAGCAGCAGAGCCTTGCTGCGCCTGACATGCAAATCGGTCATTTCCTCTCGATGTGCGACGATACCGGCTTGTTTCAGCATGCGGTGCATTCGGTGCCCGATCGCTCCCACGGTTACTGCGTGGACGACAACGCCCGCGCGCTGCTGTTGGCCTGCGCGCTGAACAATCCGGGCGAACAGCGGCTTTCGGAAGTTCTGACCACCCGCTTTGCCGCTTTCGTGCAGCATGCGTGGAATCGCGATGCCAGGCGATTTCGCAACTTCATGGGCTTTGATCGAAACTGGCTTGAAGACCGTGGTTCCGAGGACAGCCACGGGCGAACATTGTGGGCCCTGGGCGAGTGCGCCCGCAGGGATGCCAGCCCGTCACGACGGCTGTGGGCGTCCACCCTGTTCGCCGAGGCCTTGTCGACCGCGGAGACTTTTGGTTCACCCCGCGCCTGGGCATTTACGCTCTTGGGGCTGGGTTCCTATTGCGCCGTCACGCCGGATGATGTTCGCGCGCAGGAGGTCCGGCGGTTTCTGGCCGACCGGTTGATGTCCTGCCTCGCCGCCGTCGAGACCCGGGACTGGGTGTGGTTCGAGGAAGGGCTGTCGTATGACAACGCGCGCTTGTCGCAGGCCCTGATGCTGACGGGCATGGCCACGCAAACGCCCGCTTATGTCGAGGCCGGATTGAGGTCACTGCGCTGGCTGATGAACCGTCAAACGGCGCCGGAAGGTCATTTCCGGCCGGTTGGCACCGCCGGTTTCGGGGAAAAGCGGCAACCTCCGCGCGCCTTCGATCAGCAGCCGGTGGAGGCCACGGCGACGATCGCGGCCTGCCTGACGGCGTGGCGGGCGAATGGCGATGCCGAATGGAAAGCCATCGCCACCAACGCCTTCGCCTGGTTTCACGGCCGCAATGATCTGTCGGTGGCGCTGGTCGATCTGCATACCGGAAGCTGCCGTGACGGACTGCATCCCGACCGCGCCAACGAAAATCGCGGCGGCGAGTCGGTGGTTTGCTATCTTCTCGGTCTTGCCGAGATCCGCCAGCTTGCCCGCGCCAATATCGGTCCGACAAAACCTCCAATACTTGCCGCCGTCGGTACCTGAATTTCACCTGCTACTCCAGCGAGCCGAGGACACCTTGTCACAAGCCACTTTCATGAACCGGCAGGCGCTCTATCTGCGGCCCGACCCCGCGCGCGTGATCGTGCGTCCGTTCAAGCCGGCGACTGAACCGCGCGATCTCAACCCGACCGACAAGACGCGCGCCAATCATATCGTCGATCGGGTTCTGGCACTCGATTCAGCGGCCGCTGCAAGCCAGCTCGACGACGTGCTGGAGAATTTTCTCGGCCGTCATCGCAACCTGCTTGAGACGTTCGAAGCCCGCGCCGACGAAATGGAAGAGGCGCTGGCGGCTCACGGCATCTTCTCCAAAGTCCAGCGCCAACTGATCGGCGCCTATTTTCTCAACGAATATTCCTTCGAAGCCTCGGCGTTGTTCAATCCCAGCATCGTGCCGCACCCCGACCAGTCGGGTATGCCGGAAGGTGCGCTGCGCTTCATTCTCAGCCTGCGCGCCGTGGGCGAAGGGCATGTGTCGTCGCTGACGTTTCGCGCCGGCGCCATCGCGGCGGACGGCAGCCTTGCCGTCGATCCGACGTCAAGGCTGGCGTCGAGTCCGCGGATTGGGGCTCGGACGTCAGGACCGGTCGGCGACGAGGTGGAAGTCCTCTTCAACCCCGACGAAGATATCAGCGAACGCGTTATCTTTCCGGTCACGGAGGCTCAATCGCACGGTATCGAAGACGCCCGCTTTGTCGAATTCAGCGATGGCAGCCGGAAAACCTATTACGCGACCTATACCGCCTACAGCGGCGCGGCGATCCGCTCGGAGCTGATCGAGACCAGCGATTTCCTGTCATTTCGAATGACGCCGCTGCAGGGCGCGGCCGCGCGCAACAAGGGCATGGCGCTGTTTCCACGCTTGATCGACGGCAAGTACGCGATGATCGCGCGGCAGGATAACGAGAACCTCTATCTGATCTATTCCAGCGATCTTTACCGATGGGACGGTGGCCAGGCTATTCTGAAGCCGGAATTTCCCTGGGAGTTCGTGCAGATCGGCAACTGCGGATCGCCGATCGAACTCGACGAAGGCTGGCTGCTACTGACGCATGGTGTCGGCCCGGTCCGCAAATATTCCATCGGCGCGGCACTGCTCGACAAAAAGGATCCTTCCAAGGTGCTGGCGCGCTCGCGCGAACCGCTGCTGCGGCCTGAACCATCGGAGCGGGAAGGATACGTTCCCAACGTCGTCTATACCTGCGGGGCCATCCGGCATAACGACCAGATCATTCTGCCCTATGCGATCTCCGATACCTTCTCCAATTTCGCGACCATCAAGATTTCGTCGCTGATGCGAGCGCTGGTGTCCTAATTTGACGCCGGCGGCTCGTACCATACCGTCACCACGATGCAGGGATCAGTCGCGTCACCGGGCTTCCCGGCAACCGCAGTAACCACCGTTTCCGTGTTGATGATGGTCGGTGCACCCAGATTGTCCAGCCAGGCGTTGATCTGCTCCTCGATCGCGCCTGCCTTGCTGTCCATGAAGATTTTGACTTTCATCGGCCTTGGCATCTTGCACCCTCATGTTGCTTTCTGGCCGAGCGAGGCGATCAGCGTGCGTGCCGGGCCGTCGTGCAGCCGCGATCCATGCGCCCGCGCTACCTCAAGCGGACGGCGGATCTGGCCCGGACCGGTCAGCGCAATCGCGTCGATGCGGCCACGGCGATCCATGATCCCGCAGCGCCGCCGCACCCCCGGCGCAGCGGTGATCGTACCGAAGATCGCTCCATATTGCGACCGCCCTATGGCCAGGCGGTTATCGGGATCGATATTTCCCCCGCCTGCGAGAGCGTCGCCACCGAGACATGCGGCCAGGTGAGCCCGGCGAAGTTGAGGAACACCACCTGCGAATATTGTATCTGCGTCGAGAACACCCTGATGGTGATGGGGGTCGGGATCTCGCGCGGGGGCGTACCGGTGAACACCGGCCCGTTGGTTCCGGGCTTGGCCGGGATCTTTAGAGCTCCCTGGCCGGGCCTGAAGATCGGAATGGGGATCAGATGCTCCACGGTCTCGATCCAGAACGTCGCGTTCATCCGGACCGTATTGGCGTTGGCCGACGTTGCCGCGGCGTTGCCCTCCAGGAAGGCGATGTTGGCGGTTCCTCCGCCGAATTCCGGCGGCGGCGGCGCCGTGGAGACACTGAAGACAATCGTCTTGGTGATCGTCTGGCCCGCAATGGCGTTGCGCAGCACGGTATTGGGATCGGTCAATATCGCCTGACTGATCTCTCCAGACGCGATGAAATTGGTGAGGTCCTGGGGAATTCGCGGCGTGTCCTTGTTCGCCGCCGTTTGGCTGGCGAAGGTGATGAGATGCGGCGGGCTGCTGCCGATGATGAAGGGCGTGATGCTCACCGACGGGATCGTCGGCGGGCCGTTGATGACAGTGGTGGGCGCCAATCCCTGCGCATTGATGGTCGTCCCATGCGGGATGGACGCCATCCGGACGAGCGAATTGGCGAGATTGGGGACGCTCGTCGTCGCCGGAACGTTCAGCCAGATGCCGGGTTCGAAGTGAATGCCCTGAGCCTTGCCGTCGCCTTTTCCGGTCGCCGGATTGGTGACGTCGCTGATGGCCTGCACATAGGGTACGCCATTGAGGAAAATATCTTCCTGGGCGTTGCCATTGGCGGCCACCGGCATCCCCAGGCCGCGATTGGGCACGCTTCCAAGCGGCGTCGAGAAGGTGAGGGTCTCCGTCGTCAGATTGAGTTCGAGGACATTCTCGTTCGGCGCCGTCAGAAGCGGCGGCGGCGGGATCGGGTTGGTGAACGTCGTCGTCGTCGGCGCCGCGCCGTTGGGGCGAAAGATCGTGTTGAAGCCGGTCCCTGAGAATTCACCAGTGAAATTCTCAAGGACGCCGAGAGGGGGCGTCGGCGTCGGAGGGGCGCCAACGATCTGTTTGACTTCGTCGATCCGGAAATCGGCCGGCAGTGAGATTTTTGCGCGGAGGGGCGTTTCATCAGCCATTGTCGTGATCCTTTGCTGAACATTGTTGATGCCAAATTGCAGGGATACGAGTGGGTGTTTTTAAATTGGGTGACGCTGTCTTTTTAGATTGGGTGATGCTGCGCTCGACAGCTTCGATTGGAATCGTCTCGGCCGTCGGTAGATGTCGCCGCTCGGGCCCTGGTCATGGGCACGGCTCCTCCGACCTGAGTAAAATTCAGGATTTCGGAGGTCTTTCCAAATACACGTATAGATTGTGTCGGCGGGATGATTGCGCATTCGCCTTCACATATCCGAAAACTATCTGAACGTGTATTATGGCTCGATGATGACCAATGAGGGACGACAAAAATAAGTCGAGCACAGCTCAAGACAGCCAGCCACTCGCTAGCCAAAGCTTCGCGCCGAAGCTAGCGCCTCGTTTCCCGACCTGCCTCTAGCCAGGCTTGAGCCGGTCGTCGCGAAATTTGGAAGGCATTACAAACTCTTTGCCCGGATAATCCAGACGCATCGAAGAGTATAACGATTGCTGAAGTGAAAACATGCCGCGTCCACCCTATAAAATTCTTCGACGGGTCAATTCAAATTAGCCGGAACTCTGCGGTTTGGGGAAACGACCTGGTAACCGGTCTGTGTGATTTTGAGTTGCGCTTCTAACTCATCTTCCCCGGCATTACCGAGCTGCCCGACCACTGCCTTGACAGATCAATCCAGTCTTATCGTGCCCTGGACATGTCGCGGCGGTTTCTGGCTGAGCGCGGCCGCCATCGCCGCTATCAACGGCTTCATGAAATAGGCGCCGTTGGCCGGCGTGATGTCGGCGCGCAAGCCGTGCGATTTCAATTCGTCCGATACGACAGGCCCGACCGAGGCGATCGGCGTGCGTGCCAGGCCGTCGCGCAGCCGCGCTTCGCATCCATGCGCCTGCGCGACCTCGATCAGGCGGCGGACCTGGCCCGAACTGGTCAGCGCGATCGCGTCGAGCGCACCTTTCGCCATCTCCTCGATCGCGGTGACGATATTGGCGTCGGCGGCCTGCGCGTCGTAAACATACGGCAACACCGGATCCAACTCAGCGCCTTGCGCGGTGATGGCGCCGGTCAGCACGCTGTGGTCCTTATCCGGATAGAGCTGCAGGCCGACGCGATGTCCTTTGAGGTCGGATCGCGCGAGCATCTCGGCGATGCCCTCCGAGGTCGGCTTCTCCGTCGTTACCTGCGGCTCCAGTCCGATTTCGCGCAGCGCCCGCCCGGGCTTGGGCCCGCGCGCGAATTTTCTGGGCGTTGCGACCGCGGCAATGAATTCCGGCTCGAGATTGATCCGCCGCGCCTGTTTGACCAGGCGGCGCAGGCCTTCTCCGGTCATCAGCACCAGATCGTCGCAGGGCCGGTCGATGAAACGGCGGATCCAGGCCTCGACTGGCGCGGAATCCGGCGCGTCATGGATGGTGAACATCGGGCATTGCAGGACATCGGCGCCCTGCTCAGTGAGCAGGCGGGAAAATTGCGCTTCCTCGCGCGTCTCCAGGATCAGGATGCGGAAGCCGTTCAGCCTCTCAGGCATAATTTGCAACCATATTTGCAGCCGTGATCTTGTTCTAACGTCGGTCGCTCGCGGTTTGTTCATCATGATCCCTTCGCCGGGATTGGCGCAAGGGTGTCGCGGGTGATAGAGCAGGGCACCAGGCACCGTTTCCCCTCATCGCCCAACGTGTAGTCAAGCCCGCGCCATGCCCGATCATCAATTCGTGTTGACCTTATCCTGCCCGGATCGCCCCGGCATCGTCTCCGCAGTGTCGACGTTCCTGGCCCATAATGGCCAGAACATCCTCGATGCCCAGCAATTCAACGACGTCGAGACCGGTCACTTTTTCATGCGGGTGGTGTTCAACGCCGCCGATCTCGCGGTCAATCTGGCGTCGCTGCAGACCGGGTTCACGGCGATCGCCGACCGCTTCGGCATGGACTGGCAGATGCGCGACCGCGCCAGCCGCCGCCGGGTGATGCTGCTGGTCTCGAAATCCGATCACTGCCTGGCCGATATCCTGTATCGCTGGCGCACCGGCGAACTTGAGATGATCCCAACCGCCATCGTTTCCAATCACCCGCGCGAGACCTACAGCAGTCTCGATTTCGGCGATATTCCGTTTCATTATTTGCCGGTCACCAAGGAAACCAAACGCGAGCAGGAGACCGCGATCTGGGACCTGGTCGGGCAAACCACGACCGATCTCGTGGTGCTGGCGCGCTACATGCAGATCCTGTCGGACGAGATGACGGCGAAGCTTTCAGGCCGCTGCATCAACATCCATCATTCGTTCCTGCCCGGCTTCAAGGGCGCGCGGCCCTACCATCAGGCCCACGAGCGCGGCGTCAAGCTGATCGGCGCCACCGCGCATTACGTCACCAGCGCGCTCGATGAGGGGCCGATCATCGATCAGGATGTCGAGCGCATCAGCCACCGCGATACGCCGGACGATCTGGTCCGCAAGGGCCGCGATATCGAGCGCCGCGTGCTGGCGCGCGCAATGCGCCATCATCTGGAGGACCGCGTCATCCTCAACGGCCGCAAGACCGTGGTGTTCATGGATTGAACTGCCGAAGCTGGAGCGCGTTGCTCCCGGCACACCGGAACCCCAGGGACTAACCAGGCTTGACTCTCACGGGCTTGGCTTTCATTCAGGCTTGGCTTTCATTCAGGCTTGGCCCTCATTTGGCATGGTCAATCCTGCATCTATCGGAGACATCAAGAGATGAAGCGGGCGTTGGACGTATCGGTCAGTGTCCTGCTGCTGGTGCTGTGTTCGCCGATTCTTCTCGTCATCATCGTCGCTATCCGGCTGCAGAGTCCGGGGGCCGCGATCTTTCGCCAAATCCGTGTCGGCAAAAACGGGCTGCCCTTCACCTGTTACAAATTGCGAACGATGTATGCGGGAACCGCCAGCGTGCCGACCCACGAGGTCGCTTCAAAGTCGGTGACGCCGCTTGGCAAATATCTGCGCCAGTTCAAGATCGACGAACTGCCCCAGCTTTGGAACGTGCTCACCGGCGATATGAGTCTGGTCGGGCCGCGACCTTGCCTGCCGTCCCAGACCGAACTGGTCGAGGCGCGGCGACGGCTCGGTGTATTCGCGATCAGCCCCGGCATCACCGGGCTGGCGCAGGTCAACGGCGTCGACATGTCGGACCCCGATCGCCTTGCACAGATGGATGCGCAATATGCCGGGACCCAAAGTCTGATCGGCGATCTCAGGCTGCTGATGGCCACCCTGCGCGGACAAGGTGTCGGCGTCGATCAGGTCATCCCCTCGCGCAAATAAGGCATCGCGCAACAGCTTAACGCACTGCGGGGCCAGCACTTCTCGACAGAGCTGAACGATGCGAGGGCTGCGCTGTCATAATAGGCAGTCTGTTCCGATATGGAAAATTTATCACGCGACGAAACGCGTCCGTGATCTTGTCATGCACCCAGACATGATTGCGCCGCATGCGTCCTTAATAGTGATGGCTCCCATGTATCTGGTTCCAATTGGAGCCACCTGCCATGAGGTTACCGATTGGAGTCTGCTGTTGCCGACCGTTCGCCTGTGGGATCGAAGAGGTGGCAGCGCCGCCTTCGTTGTCCTCGCTGTGCGTCATCGTTGCGAGATCTGGGCCGTCATCCGTCGTGCTCCGATACCAGTTGCGAG
>NZ_JBEKCZ010000145.1:0-13409 GCF_050014615.1 Bradyrhizobium sp.
TCGCCGCTTCCCATGACAATGCGTCTGAAAATGTGACCTGAATTGATCCTGGTCATGGCCCCGGGGCGCCCCGCCTGTCCATGTCTGGTGTTTTGCAGGATCACCAGAATTGTGTCGAGCGGGAGCAACGCCATGAACATCAGGGATAACAGCCGATACCACGAGGTCCATGCCCGCTCGCTCCGCGACCCCGAGGGATTTTGGGCCGAGGCGGCGGCCGAAATCGACTGGATCGAGCCCGCGAAGAAGATCTTCGATCCAAGCTTAGGCCTTTACGGCCGCTGGTTCGCCGGCGCGGTGGTCAATACTTGTTACAACGCGCTCGACCGTCATGTCGCTTCTGGCCGCGCTGATCAGCCGGCATTGATTCATGATTCGCCGCTGACAAACAGCGTCACCACATTGACCTACGCGCAGATGCTGCGGGAAGTGCAGACCCTCGCCGCGGTCATGCAGGACTTCGGCGTCGTCAAGGGCGACCGCGTCATCCTCTATATGCCGATGGTGCCGGAGGCGATGATTGCGATGCTGGCCTGCGCGCGGATCGGCGCCGTGCATTCGGTGGTGTTCGGCGGCTTCGCGGCCAAGGAACTGGCGACGCGGATCGAGGACGCCAAGCCAAAACTGATTTTTTCGGCCAGTTGCGGGATCGAGCCCGGGCGCATCGTGGCGTATAAGCCGCTGCTCGACGAGGCGATCAGGCTCTCCAGCGTCAAGCCGCAGGCCTGCATCATCCTGCAGCGGCCGCAGCAATCCTGCGACCTGATCCAGGGGCGCGATCACGACTGGGCCACGCTGCGCGATGCCGCGCTCAGGGACGGCAAGGCGGCGGCGTGCGTGCCGGTTAACGCGACCGACCCGCTCTATATCCTCTACACCTCAGGGACGACCGGCAAACCCAAGGGCGTGGTGCGCGACAATGGCGGGCATCTGGTCGCGCTGAAATGGTCGATGTTCAATCTCTACGGCGTCAAGCCGGGCGAGGTCTGGTGGTGCGGCTCCGACATCGGCTGGGTGGTCGGCCACAGCTACATCATCTACGCGCCGCTGTTTCATGGCGCGACCTCGATCATGTACGAGGGCAAGCCGGTCGGCACCCCCGACGCCGGCGCGTTCTGGCGGGTGATCGCGCAGCACAAGGCCGTGGCGCTGTTCACCGCGCCGACCGCGTTTCGCGCCATCCGCAAGGAAGATCCGGAGGGCAAATTCATTCGCCAATATGACCTCTCGAAATTCCGCACGCTGTTTCTGGCCGGCGAGCGCGCCGATCCGCCGACGGTGGAATGGGCCGAGCAGCAATTGAATGTGCCTGTCATCGATCACTGGTGGCAGACCGAAACCGGCTGGTGCATTGCCGGCAATCCGGTGGGGCTCGGCCTGTTGCCGGTCAAACACGGCTCGCCGACGGTGCCGATGCCGGGCTATCAGGTCGACGTGGTCGACGAAGCCGCGCGACCGCTGCCCGCCGGCACCATGGGCTCGATCGTCATCAAACTGCCGATGCCGCCGGCCTGCCTGCCGACCTTGTGGGAGCAGGACGAGCGCTGCAAGGAAGCGTATTTCAACGAATTCCCCGGCTACTACAAAACCTCCGACGCCGGCTACAAGGACGCCGATGGCTATGTCTATGTGATGGGCCGCACCGACGACATCATCAATGTCGCCGGCCATAGGCTTTCCACCGGCGGCATGGAAGAGATTCTCGCGTCGCATCCCGACGTCGCCGAATGCGCGGTGCTCGGCGTCAAGGATGCGATCAAGGGCGAGGTGCCCTGCGGCTTTCTGGTGCTCAAGGCCGGTGTCACGCGAAGCCATGCCGAGATCGAGAAGGATATCGTGGCGCTGGTGCGCGACAAGCTCGGCCCGGTCGCGGCCTTCAAGCTCGCGATCACGGTGGGCCGGCTGCCCAAGACCCGTTCCGGCAAGATCCTGCGGGGCACCATCAAGAAGATCGCCGACGGCGACCCCTGGACCATGCCCGCCACCATCGAGGATCCCAAGGTGCTGGACGAAATCGGCGACGCGCTGAAGGGAAGGGTGTGACAGCCGGTTGTCATTCCGGGATGGTGCGTAAGCACCAGACCCGGAATCTCGAGATTCCGGGTTCGTGTCTTCGACACGCCCCGGAATGACGAACCAACGTCATGCCCGGACTTGACCCGGGCATCCATCTGACCTCAAGAAATGGCCTTGTTTTCGATGGATTACCGGATCATTGAGCGCGAATGGTAGGTATGATCGACTGGATATTGAATGCAGCTTAGACCCGCGAAATTCTGCACGGCGCTGATACTGCTCGCCCTGGCGCTGTCCGCCTGCGCGCGGCGCGGCGAGGTGCCGGTCACGCCGACCCTTGCCGAGGATGACGACACCTTCTGCCGCGCCAACAATGTCGCCGCCGGCTCGCCCGAATATGTCGCCTGCCGCAAGGACCGCGACGTCCAACGCGCCAACGCCGCCGCGCGCGCCGACAAGCAGCAGCGCAATCTCGGCGAATACATGCTGAACAATCCGGTTAAGCCGTAGCGCGCCGGACTCCGGCGCGACTCTTCTCATCCAGGGATTATCCAACATGGACATCAAGGTCAGGGATTCCAACGGCGCGCTTCTCGCCGAGGGCGACAGCGTCACGCTGATCAAGGACCTCAAGCTGAAGGGCTCGTCCACGGTGCTCAAGCGCGGCACCGTGATCAAAAACATTCACCTCACCGACAACGAGGATGAGATCGAAGGCCGCACCGACAAGGTCAAGGGTCTGGTGCTGCGGACGGAATTTTTGAAGAAGGCGTGAGGGGTGCGGGCGCAGAGCGCCGCGAGAGGGCGGAGTTGTTTTTGAAATTTATCGACGTCATTGCGAGGAGCGAAGCGACGAAGCAATCCACGCTTACTTTGCCGCCATATGGATTGCTTCGCTTCGCTCGCAATGACGGTGTTGGAACAGCCAGGGCTGTTTGAAATGTGAGGTCGATGTGCACGCAAACACACTCGTCAAGCCCGGCAATGACGTCTTGACGGTATTCGCGCAGCCCGCCGACTCATCCGGGAAATACCCGCTCTCAGCTCGCGATGCTGCCGAGCTTGGCGCCGATCGCGACCACCAGCATCACGCCGCCGGCATAGGCGAGGTATTCCGGGTGGTGGCAAAACATCGGTGCCGTCGAGCAGACGTCACTGGCCCATTGCGTGCCGACGGAAATCTCGCCGGCCGCCTGGTAAAACAGGAACGCCGCTCCGCCGAGCAACAATGCGATCAGAAATGAGAGTCCGGCCATGTCAGGATTCGTCCCGATTGTGACGAATTATGCGCCTTCCACGGCCGAAAGTAATCTCCGGAAGTTGACGCCCCGGAAATATTACTCGTCGTCCTGCTTCTTGCCGCCGATGGTCTTCAGCTTGGCGAACACGGCATCGACGTTGAGATCGTCGCGCTGCTTCTCGGAGGGCTCGAATTCCGGTTCCTTGCGGGTGGTCTCGGAGGCCGGCAGCAGGGTGGCGCCGCCGTAGGCGGTATCGGTCGGCTTTTCCTTGGCGGCGCGCTGCACCTCGAAATCGAGCTCGATCTGCGAGCACAGGCCGAGCGTCACCGGGTCCATCGGGGTCAGGGTCGAGGCATTCCAGTGGGTGCGGTCGCGCACACTGGCAATGGTGGTCTTGGTGGTGCCGACCAGGCGCATGATCTGCGCGTCCTTCAATTCGGGGTGGTTGCGCACCAGCCACAGGATCGCGCTCGGCCGCTCATGGCGGCGCGAAACTGGCGTATAGCGCGGGCCCTTCTTCTTGGCCTGCGGCGGCAGCGCCACCTTGCTCTCGCCGAGTTTGAGCCGGTAATTCGGGTCCTTCTCGCCCTTTTCGATCTCGTCGCGGCTGAGCTGGCCGGTCGAAATCGGGTCCATGCCCTTGATGCCCTGGGCGGCGTCGCCATCGGCGATGGCGCGGACCTCGAGCGGGTGCATTTTGGTGAAATCCGCCACCTGGTCGAAAGTCAGGGCGGTATTGTCAACCAGCCACACGGCAGTCGCCTTTGGCATCAGCGGTGCATTGCTCATGGCAAATCTCCTTTGCGCTTCGCCCACCTCAGGGAGGCGAAGCCGTGGTCATCAGCGATGACGGGAATTACGGCCCTATATAAGCCGTCTGGGGCTAACCGCGCAATGGTTTGCTGACCGGCCTTGACAGCGCCCGAAAGGCGTCCCAAGTCCTGTCTGCTAGAGTCCTTCTCTGCCAAGTCCTTTACCGGATTGTCCTTTATTTGAATTGGCCGTTCCCGCCCGGCTTTGGGGGGTGTTTAGGTCCGAGATCGCCCCTATGCCAGCCAAACCACCCCTGAAAATCGTGCTTTGTTCGCCGCGGGGCTTCTGTGCCGGCGTGGTGCGGGCCATCGATACCGTCGAGCGGGCGCTGACCATCTATGGCGCCCCGGTCTATGTCCGCCACGAGATCGTCCATAACCGCTATGTGGTCGATAGCCTCCGGACCAAGGGCGCGATTTTCGTCGAGGAACTGGCCGAAATCCCCGACAATACCAACGCCCCGGTGGTGTTTTCGGCCCACGGGGTGCCCAAATCAGTGCCGGCGGACGCCCGCGCCCGCAATTTCTTCTCGCTGGATGCGACCTGCCCCCTGGTCACCAAGGTGCACCGCGAGGCGGCGATCCATTTCAAGCGCGGCCGCGAGATCCTGCTGATCGGGCATTCCCATCATCCCGAAGTGGTCGGCACGCTCGGGCAGTTGCCGCCGGGCGCGGTGACGCTGATCGAGACCGCGCACGATGCCGCGACCTTCACGCCGAAGGACCCCGACAACCTCGCTTTTGTGACGCAGACCACGCTGTCGATCGACGACACCGCCGAAATCGTCGCCATGCTCAAGGAACGGTTTCCGAACATCTCCGGTCCGCACAAGGAAGACATCTGCTACGCCACCACCAACCGCCAGCTCGCGGTGAAGAAGGTGGCGCCGGTGGTCGATGCCCTGATCGTGGTCGGGGCGCCGAACTCGTCGAATTCGCAGCGGCTGCGCGAAGTCGCCGAGCGCGAGGGCTGCCCGATCGCGGTTTTGGCGCAACGCGCCAGCGATATCGACTGGTCGCGATTCAGCGGTCTCAAGAGCCTCGGCATCACCGCGGGCGCCTCGGCGCCGGAAGTGATCGTCGAGGAGATCATGGGCGCGTTCGCCGAGCGTTACGAACTGCATGTGGAGACGGTCTCGGCCGCGGAAGAGAACGAGTTCTTTCCGTTGCCGCGTTCGCTGCGGCCCGACGCAGCGGAATAGTCGCGATGGCGGTTTATACCGACGTCGCCGCCGACGAACTTGCGGAATTCCTGGGGTCTTACGACATCGGCGAATTGCTGTCCTACAAGGGCATCGCCGAGGGCGTCGAGAATTCCAACTTCCTGCTGCACACCTCGGCCGGATCTTTCATCCTGACGCTATACGAGAAGCGCGTCGCGCGGAGCGACCTGCCGTTCTTTCTCGGCCTGATGACGCATCTGGCGTCGCGCGGCATCAGCTGCCCGCAGCCGCTCAGGAATAAAAGCGGCGAGGCGCTGGGCGTGCTGGCCGGTCGTCCGGCGGCGATCATCAATTTTCTGGAAGGCATCTGGCCGCGCAAGCCCAATGTGGCGCATTGCGCCGGCGTCGGCCAGGCGCTGGCGAAGATGCATCTGGCCGGCGCCGATTTTGCGATGTCGCGCGCCAATGCGCTGTCGGTGTCGGGCTGGCGTCCGCTGTTCGAACAGGCGGCCGCACGCGCCGACGAGGTGCAGCGCGGACTACGCGATTTCATCGGCGCCGAGCTCGATCATCTCGAGGGCAATATCTGGCCGAAGGATCTGCCGCAGGGCGTGATCCATGCTGACTTGTTTCCGGACAACGTGTTTTTTCTCGGCGAGCGGGTGTCGGGTTTGATCGATTTCACCTTCGCCTGCACCGACATGCTGGCCTATGACGTCGCGATCTGCCTCAACGCCTGGTGTTTCGAGAGCGATTGTTCGTTCAACGTCACCAAGGCGCGGGCCTTTCTGGGCGCCTATGGCCGCGAGCGGCCATTGTCGCAGGCCGAGCAGAATGCGCTGCCGCTATTGGCGCGCGGTGCCGCGTTGCGCTTCCTGCTGACGCGGCTGGTCGACTTCCTCAACGTTCCCGAGGGCGCGCTGGTACGGCCAAAGGACCCGCTGGAATATGCCCGCAAGCTGCGGTTTCAGCAGAGCGTGGCGGGCCTGCGCGATTACGGCGTCGCAGCCTCGGGACAGATGGCGTGAACTCACTCCCCGTGGTCACGATTTACACCGACGGCGCCTGCTCGGGCAATCCCGGGCCGGGCGGCTGGGGCGCGATCCTGAAATTCGGCGACGTCGAAAAGGAATTGAAGGGCGGCGAGGCGCATACCACCAACAACCGCATGGAATTGATGGCGGCGATATCGGCGCTGGAAACCCTGAAGAAGCCGTGCACCGTCGATCTCTATACTGACAGCCAGTATGTGCGTCAGGGCATCACCGGCTGGATCCATGGCTGGAAGAAAAACGGCTGGCGCACCGCGGACAAGAAGCCGGTCAAGAATGTCGACCTGTGGCAGCGGCTGGATGCGTCGCTGCACCAGCACCAGGTGCGCTGGCACTGGGTCAAGGGTCACGCCGGCCACGATGCGAACGAGCGCGCCGATCAACTGGCGCGCGACGGCGTCGCGATGGCGAGGTTGAAGACGTAGCTGGAAGGGCAGGGCGGGCTGCCCCACCCACCCTTGTCATCACCCGCGAATGCGGGTGATCCAGTATTCCGCGGCGTTTGCGATGAATCGAGAGGCCGCGGCGTACTGGATCGCCCGGTCAAGCCGGACGACGACGGTGGTGATTGTCGTAAGGTAACCGCGCTTACAACTGCCCCAGCAGCGTATCGCCGCCGGAAACCTCGACCTTGCCGGGCGCCGGCTCGAGATTGAGCTTCTTGACGACGCCGTCATCCACCAGCATCGAGTAGCGGTGGGAGCGGATGCCGAGGCCGTTGCCGGAGGCGTCCAGTTCCATGCCGATCGCCTTGGTGAAGTCGGCGTTGCCGTCGGCGAGGAAGGTGGCTTCGTCGCGCTGGTCGGTGTCGCGCTTCCAGGCGTTCATGACGAAGGCATCATTGACCGACACGATCGCGATGGTGTTCACGCCCTTGTCCTTGATGGCGTAGGCGTTCAGAAAAATGCTCGGCAGATGCATCTTGTGGCAGGTGCCGGTATAGGCGCCGGGCACCGCGAACAGCGCGACCTTCTTGCCCTTGAAGATGTCGTCGGTGGTCTTGACCTGCGGACCTTCCGCGGTCATCACGCGAAATTTGGCTTCCGGCAGCTTGTCGCCAACTTTGATGGTCATGGTCAATTCTCCTTGCAATGGGCTGACATGTCTTAAACCGGGCAGGCTGCGGGCACAATATTAGCTGCCAAGGAAATTAGATTCCAAAGGAAACGGCAATGGTCCGGCATGTTCACTGTTCTGTCATCAGCCGGAAAATCCGCCATTGTCGAGAAAGGCCTGTTCTTCCGGCGTCGTGCTCCGTCCCAGAACACGATTGCGGTGGGGAAAGCGCCCGAACCGGCGGATGATGTCGGCATGATCCTCGGCATATCGCAGATTGTCGGGATTGCCGGTTTTGCGAAATAGCTCGACGCAGCGCTGCTGGTCGGACAATTGCTCCGAATGCATCAACGGCATGTAGAGAAATTCCAGCAGAAGCGCCTCGATACGCATGTCCGCGCCGCGTGCGATGGCGCGGCTCGCGACCTCGCGGGCCAGCGCATCGCTGGAATAGGTCATGGCGTCGTCGCGAAACATATTGCGTGGAAACTGGTCCAGGATGATGACCAGCGCCAGCGCGCCGTCGTCGGATGTTTCCCAGGACGACAGCCCGCCGACCGCCGCCTGCTGCCACAGGCCCAGAAATCTGCTTCTTACATCGGCATCGAAGGTGGCATCGCGCGCGTACCAGCGCTCGCGGCCGGCCTCGCGCCAGAACGCAAGGATCTCGCCGGGCGTCACATCGCGAGCGTCGGTCGTCAACAAACGCTCGCGGTCTTGCTCGGTCAGGCGGCCGCGGCCTTCTTTTCATCCCGCAATTCACGGCGCAGGATCTTTCCGACATTGGTCTTCGGCAGGCTGGCCCGAAATTCGATCTGTTTCGGGATCTTGTAGTTGGTCAGTTGCGTGTGGCAGAACTTGATGATGTCTTCGGCCGTCACGTTCGGATCCTTCTTCACGACAAAGGCCTTGACCGCTTCGCCCGACCGCGAATCCTCGACACCGATCACGGCGCACTCCAGCACGCCGGGATGGCTCGCGATCACTTCCTCGATCTCGTTGGGATAGACGTTGAAGCCCGATACCAGGATCATGTCCTTCTTGCGATCGACGATCTTGGTATAGCCGTCCGCCGTCATCACGCCGATATCGCCGGTGCGGAAGTAGCCGTCCTTGGTCATTACATTGGCGGTCTCTTCGGGCCGGTTCCAGTAACCCGCCATCACCTGCGGGCCCTTGGCGCAGATCTCGCCGGGCTGGCCGAGCGGCACCTCGTTGCCGTCATCGTCGCGGATCGAGAGATAGGTCGATGGCACGGGCAGGCCGATCGATCCCGAGAACTTGTCGATCGTCGCGGGGTTGCAGGTCAGCGTCGGCGAGGTCTCCGACAGGCCGTAGCCCTCCGACAGCGCACAGCCGGTGACTTTCAGCCATTTCTCGGCGACCGGTTTCTGGGTCGCCATGCCGCCGCCGTTTGAAACCTTCAGCTTGGAGAAATCGATCTTGTCGAAGCCGGGCGTATTCAGCAGGCCGTTGTAAAGCGTGTTGACGCCGGGGAAGAAGTTGATCTGGTATTTCATCAGTTCCTTGACGAAACCCGCCATGTCGCGCGGATTGGGAATCAGCAGATTGGTGCCGCCGGCGCGCATTCCCAGCAGGTAACACGCCGTCAGCGCGAAGACATGGTAGAGCGGCAGCGCGCAGACGATCAAAAGCTGGTCGACATGCGGCGGCTTCTCCAGGGCCGGCTGCAGCCAGGCGTCATTCTGCAGCACATTGGCGAGAATGTTGCGATGAAGCAGCGTCGCGCCTTTGGAGACGCCGGTGGTGCCGCCGGTGTATTGCAGGAAGGCGACATCCTCGGGCGCAATCTTCGGCTTGGTGAACATCAGGCTGCGGCCGGCCGCGACCGCATCGTTGAAGGTGACCGCGCCCGGTATCGAATAGGCCGGCACCATTTTTTTCACCCGCCGCACCACCAGGTTGACGATCACGCCCTTGAGGCCCAGCATATCGCCCATGCTGGCGACGATGACATGCTTCACCGCGGTCTTTGCGATCACCTGCTGTACGGTGGTCGCGAAATTCTCCAGCACGATGATCGCCTCGGCGCCGGAATCCTTGAGCTGGTGTTCGAGTTCGCGCGGGGTGTAGAGCGGATTGACGTTCACCACCGCATAGCCGCCGCGCAGCACCGCGGCGGTGGATACCGGATACTGCAACACGTTCGGCATCATCAGCGCGACCCGCGCGCCCTTCTGCAGACCCTTGCTCTGCAGATAGGCGGCGAGCGCCAGCGACATCTCGTCGAGGTCGCGGTAGCTGACCGACTTGTCCATGCAGATGAAGGCCTTGCGGTCGCCAAATTTCGCAAAGCTCTCTTCCAGCAACTCGACCAGCGACGAGTACTGGGTCACATCGATATCGGCGGGCACGCCGGCCGGATATTGCTTGAGCCAGATCCGCTCCATCTTATTTCCCCTCCTGGTTTGCTTCCTCGTTTTTGCCCGTTTGCCGGGACGGGACGCCTTGTTTTAGGCAGTATTGAGCAATGCGGTGGCCGATGGCAAGCGGCGGCGCACCTGGATGGAGAGTGAATTTAAAAAGTACCGGTCCGGCCGGCGGAATCAGCCAAGCCGGCGAGACCGCCCGACCGGCGGAGCCAGCCTGTGCGCGCGGTGCAGCAGCGGTGTTGTGGTCGACCGGCTGGCCTAGCCGGTGGTATTCTTGGGCGCGGGCTTGGACTCAGGCTTGGACTCAGGCCTGGGTTTTGCGGCAGTCTTGGGCTTCGCCGGCTTCGCATCCGGCTTGTCCGCGCCCTTTGATGCGTCCGGCTTGGCGTTGGCATGCCGGGCCGGTTTATCCGCGGATTTCGGCTCGGCGTCCTTGGTGTCGCCGTCCGGCTTTTTTGACGCGACCCGCGACTTCCTGCCGTGATGCCGCGGTGTCTGTTCTTCGACATCCGCGGCGACCGCAGCCAGCAATGCGGCGCCGGTCCTGGTCGGTCCGGTATAAACCACGATCGGCTCGGACGGCGCGGGCGCCGTCGCCATCAGTTCCGACGGCTTCATCATCGGCGGCTGCAGCCCGGCGGCGAAAAACGCCAATGCGGGTCCACCAGTGTCCGCGCCTGCATTGCTCGCAACGCTATCCTCGTCTTCATCGCTGGCCGGCTTGTGGTGCTTGCCGCTGCACATTTCGTCGCGCAGGTTCGGCGGCGAGGCGTCGATCGGCACCAGATTGTCGACGGTGCCCAGCGAGGGGCGCAGCCACGACAGCGAGTTGTTGGCAAAGCCGCGCTCGAGCAGCTGCGCCGCGCGTACCGCGCGCATCGTGCCCGAGGATGCGCCGAGCACCACCGCGATCAGCCGTCTGCCGTTGCGTGTCGCCGACGCCACCAGATTGTAGCCGGACGCGCAAATGAAGCCGGTCTTGAAGCCATCGGCACCGGGATAGCGTCCGATCAGCTTGTTGAAATTCTGCGTGACCCTGCGGCCGTACCGGATCGAGGGGATGTGAACGAAATATTCGTATTCCGGCAGGTCGTGAATGATGGCGCGGGCCAGGATCGCGAGGTCGCGGGCCGACGTGATCTGACCGTCCGCGGGCAGGCCGTTGGGATTGACGTAACTCGTCTGCGTCATGCCGAGCTGCTGCGCGGCCTGGTTCATTTGCGCCGAAAAACCGTCGATCGAGCCGCCGACGCCCTCGGCGAGCACCACGGCCATGTCGTTGGCCGACCGCACCAGCATCATCTTGAGCGCATTGTCGACGGTGACCTGAATGCCCGGACGGAAGCCCATCTTCGCCGGCGACTGCGAGGCGGCAACCGGCGATACCGTCAGCAGCGTATCGAGCGTGATCCGCCCTTCCTTGACGGCCTTGAGCGTGACATAGGCCGTCATCAGCTTGGTCACCGATGCGGGATACCAGGGATAGGTCGCATTCTCGGCCTGCAGCACTTTTCCGGTATCGGCTTCAACCACCAGCAGCGCTTCCGCATGCGCAACGCGCGGCGCGACAACGGCGAGCGTTGCGACGAGAACGATCCAGCTCAACGACGATTTGCAAAGCAACGGGCGAAGAAGATGCACTATCCGATTCCGGTCCTTTGAGACCCGCCTCCAAGAAACATATCTTGAAGGAGGTCCTGACATGTACGTTCGGGTTTCAAGCGTGTCCGGCGCCGTCGCTCACGGCTGACGCAAACCTATACCGGCTTGCCGGTCCGGAACAGAGGCTCGCTGATTAAATCGTGGACGAAATAGGTCAAATTTCGGCGACACTTAAATCTTGACAGCGGCGCTGCCGGTTTCAAGCGCCGCAATGCTGGCCCGTGCAGTCTCCTGCACCATGAACTGGGCCCTTGCGAGTTCCGCGAAACGGCCGCCTTTCGCCACCAGTTCATCAAAAGTTCCGCTTTCGATCACTTGGCCGTTATCGAACACCAGGATCCGCGTCGCATTGCGAATGGTCGACAGCCGGTGGGCGATCACGAAGGTGGTGCGTCCCTTCATCACCTCGTCGAGCGCGGCGTTGACCTTGGCCTCGGTGACGGCATCGAGTGCGCTGGTCGCTTCATCGAGGATCAGGATCGGCGGATCCTTCAACAGCGCGCGCGCAATCGACAGCCGCTGCCGCTCGCCGCCCGACAGCATCCGCCCGCGCTCGCCGGCATTGGTCTCGAATTTCCGCTCGCTGCGTTCGATGAATTCCAGCGCCTGGGCGCGTTGCGCCGCGATCCGCAATTCCTCGTCGGTCGCGTCCGGCTTGCCGACACGCAGATTGTCCGCGATCGAGCGGTTGAACAGCAGCGCCTCCTGAAACACCACGCCGATATTCCGCCGCAGCGCGGTCAGGGTCAGGCCGCGGACGTCCATGCCGTCGATCCTGATGAAACCCGATTGCGGATCGAACGCGCGATGCAGCAAGGCGATGGCGGTCGATTTGCCGGCGCCGGTCGGGCCGACCAGCGCGATGGTCTGGCCGGGCAGGGCGGTGAAGGAAAGATCCTCGACCGCGGGCCGCTTGCCATCATAGGAAAACGATACATCGGCGAACTCGACCAGGCCCGAAAGACGCCCGGTATCGATCGCGTCGGGCCGGTCGCGCACCGCGGGCACGGCGTCGAGCACGTTGAAGAACTCCTGCAGCCGCGGCGCCTCCATGAACACGTTGTTGATGAAGCTGACCACCTGTTCGAGCTTCTGGATCAGCAGGGTGGCGAAACTGACGAACATCACGATCTCGCCGACCGATGTGAGACCCTGCTCGTGCAGCACGATGCCGACGGTGAAGATCGCCAGCACGGTGATGGTGGTCGAGGCCCTGGTGATGACGGTGACCAGCGCCCACCATGACAGCACCGGCATCTGCACCGCCAGCAGCTTGTCGGCGACGAAGCGCAGCCCCTGTACCTCGGCATCGATGCGCACGAAGCTTTGCACCAAAGCGACGTTGCCGAGCGCGTCGGAGGCGCGCGCGGAAAGATCGCTGTAATGCGCCTCGACCTCGTTCTGCATGCCATAGGTCTTGCGCACCACCAGCGTGGTCAGCACCGTGAACACCACGCAGAGAACGAACAGCAGGATCGCCAGCCGCCAGTTGATGTAGAACGCCAGCGGCAGCAGCACCACCAGCGACATGATCGCGGCGAAATGCTCGCGGAAAAAGCCGAGCCAGAGTCGCCATAGCGAATCGGTGCCGTTCAACATCACCTTCATCAGGCGGCCGGAATGGGTGCCGGTGTGGAAGGTCAGCGGCAATTGCATGATGTGTTCGAAATAATTCGTCAGCACCGCCTGGCGCTGGCGGTGTGCCAGCCGATCGGCATGAAGTGCCACGGTGGCGCTGCAGCCGATCGTGAACAGGCCGAAAGCCGCCCAGGCCGCCAATAGCGGCCACGCCGGCGACGACCCGATCGGCCCCGCCGACGGCTTGCCTGACAGAACATCGACGATACGGCCAAACAGCACCGGCTCGGCGAATTGCGCCCCGGCCAGCAGCAGATTGGCGCCGGCCAGGATCCAGCCCAGCCGCGCCTCCTTGCCGAGCAATTCAAGAACGCGGGTATAGAGGCGGAGCATGGACATACCGTAACGGACTCTGGTCGGCGGAATGGACGATCGT
>NZ_JBEKCZ010000146.1:0-13362 GCF_050014615.1 Bradyrhizobium sp.
GGCCTGCTTACCGATGGCGTCGATCAGCACCCCCACTGCGTGGTGTTGCTCGACGAAATCGAGAAGGCGCATCCGGACCTGTACAATGTGCTGCTGCAGATCATGGATCACGGCAGGCTGACCGACCACAACGGCAAGCAGGTCAACTTCCGCAATGTGATCCTGATCATGACCACCAATGCGGGCGCGGCTGATCTGGCGCGCCAGGCGTTCGGCTTCACGCGCAACAAGCGGGAAGGCGACGATCACGAGGCGATCAATCGCCAGTTCGCGCCGGAATTCCGTAACCGGCTCGACGCCATCGTCTCGTTCGCGCATCTCAATGCCGATGTGATCGGCATGGTGGTGGAGAAGTTCGTGCTCCAGCTCGAGGCGCAGCTCGCCGACCGTGACGTCACCATCGAATTGTCGGAGCCGGCCAAGGCGTGGCTGGTCCAGCATGGCTATGATGAGCAGATGGGCGCGCGGCCGATGGCCCGCGTGATCCAGGAGCACATCAAGAAGCCGCTGGCGGACGAGGTGCTGTTCGGCAAGCTCAAGGGCGGCGGCCATGTCCGCGTCGTGCTGGTCAAGGACGAGGCCAGCGCGGAGGCCGATCGGGAAAAGATCGGTTTCGAATATGTCGAAGGGCCGGTGACGCCGAAGCCGGAGAAGCTCCCCGGCGCGCGCAAGCGCACGGTGCCGCGCAAGCCCAAACCGAGCGGTCCCAGCGGCGGTGGCTCGAAGGGGCCGGCCTCACGAGGGCCGCTGGTCAAGGCCTGAGCCGCCGATCGCAAATAAGGAGCCGGCGTGTCGCAAGACCGCCGGCTTTTTGCTGCGGTCACAGCCCGTGCCATCATCGCAATGGAGTTCGCTTCAGCGTTTCCGGTGAGCCGCTTCCTTTTTCATGATCGCGATATATCGATCAGTCTGGTTTGCAATCATTTTCCAGCTACGGGTCAGGCTGGTCAGAATGGTGGCTTCCGCGCCGCTCTGTGAGAGCAGCATGAGGCGATGACATTCATCAGCCTGGGTTCGGCACCGATCGGCATGATCCATGATTACGCCTTTTTACTGTTGCGCTGATTTAATGATCAGGAAATGCTAATCTCGGAAGGCGAGCCGGTCTGCCCGGAAACGGGTAGACGGCAGATCTAATGGCGATGCCGAGTGCGGTACTGGCAGCCTTGCGAAAATGTCGACCGTCTCTGAAATGGTCGTATCGAAGGTGGCCGGCAGCAATTGTGCGCTGTCGGAACGCCGCGATTTGCCGGTGTGAACCGTATCCTCAGTCGTCATATAACAACTTGTTATATTGCGTAGTGACGGCCTGATAGCACTCGCAGGACGCTTCCTTCAGAGCCGCGAGATTGGTAATTTCGATATTTCCCCTGCTGTATTTGATGATGCCGGCCTGCTGCAGCGTGTGCGCAACAGTGGAGACGCTATTGCGCTGGACACCGATCATCTGAGCCAGCAAGTCCTGAGTGAGGTGCAATTTATCCTCACCCGCCAGATCGTGCATCCGCAATAACCAGCGTGCCAGGCGAGCTTCAGCGGAATGCATCGCGTTGCAGGCGGCGGATTGCTGGGCCTGCGCGAACAGTGCCTGCTCATGTCGGATGAGCGTCGTGCGGAAAGCGATGCTTTGCGCGGCGGCGGTCCGCAAGATCCCAACATCGAGCGTTGAAGCAGCGCCCGGCAACTGAACGATGGCGTCGGTGAGTGAAATACCGCCATCGAGGGCTGCCGATCCGCCAAAGACGCTATCGTGACCGACGCTCGCCACTTCAACCCTTCCGCCTCCGGCAAGACTGACGACCAGCGAAATGACCCCGCTGTGGGGAAAGAAAACCTGCGTCAGCCGATCGCCGGCCCCAACCAGCACGACCTCCTGAACAAGTTCGACCGTCTTGAGATGCGGGCGAAGGAGTTCAAAATCCGTTGCCGACAAAGCCGCCAGCAAATGATTGGGCGAGCGAGGGATAGCGTCCATGCGAACTCCGAAGTGCGCGTTGGGGTGGTGGACCGCCGATGCAATCACCATGGGCATTGGACGGCTCGATGGCAACCGCTGCGCGCATTTTTTCACTCGCTATACCCGTTGGCGGGGAGACGGCGATCGGGTTCCCGCCCGTACGCTGCAGAAAACAGGAGATTTACAGCGAATCACGGGGCGAAACGACGTCGGTCGGTCGCATATGCTTGGGGTTGGGGGGCCATCATGAAACGCATTCTCGTCGTTGACGACGATCCGCTGATTTGTTCCGCCATTCGTACTTGGCTGGAGGAAAGAGGATTTGCCGTTTTCGTCGCCGATGGCGGAGAAACCGGCCTCAATGCTCTCGATAGTTCGACGTTCGATTTGATGATTGTCGACATTTTCATGCCGCACATGCGCGGGTTTGAGTCGGTCAGGGTGTTCCATCAGCGGGCGCCGACGGTGCCGCTGATCGCCATTTCCGGTTACGTCTTCGCCGAGCAAAGAACGCCGGCCCCGGATTTCCTGAGCATGGCGCTTGAACTCGGAGCGACGCGTTGCCTGCGCAAACCCTTCACGCCCAAGACGTTGCTGACCGTGATCGACATGTGTCTGCAGGAATCCGACGCCATCAGGTTGAAAAACGTTGGCTGATAAATCCGAAACCAGGACCCAGAGCACTGAAGCGAAATGGCTGCGGGCTGTCGTGGAAACCGCGGTCGATGGCGTCATCCTGATCGATGCCCGTGGCACCGTGCTGATGTTCAATGCCGCATGCGAAAAGCTGTTCAAATATCCAGCCCATGAGGTGATCGGTCAGAACGTCAAGATGCTGATGCCGGGGCCATACCGTCAGGAGCACGATCTTTACCTTGATAATTTTCACCGCACCGGCGAACGAAAAATTATCGGCATCGGCCGCGAAGTGTTCGGTCAACGCAAGGACGGCACCACTTTTCCCATGGACCTCGCGGTCGGCGAGGCCAAGGAGGACGATGGTTCGATCTTTGTCGGAATCATCCACGACCTGACCGAACGCGAAAGGGTCGAACGGGCGCTACGCGAGAGCAACGCGCGGCTCAAGGCTGTTGTCGAGACTGCGGTGGACGGGGTCATCCTGATCGATGCCCGTGGCCGGATCCTGATGTTCAATCCGGCCTGCGAAAGGCTATTCCAGTACCGCGCCGACGAAGTCAGGCATGAAAACGTCAAGCTGCTGATGCCGTCATCGTATCGCGTGGAGCACGACACCTATATTCGAAATTTTCTGGAAACCGGCGAACGCAAGATCATCGGAATCGGCCGCGAGGTCGTTGGCCAGCGCAAGGACGGATCGACCTTTCCGATGGATCTGTCGGTCGGCGAAGCCAAGCAGGATGGCGAAGCCATCTTCGTCGGGATCATTCATGATCTCACCGAGCGCAAGCGCACCGAAGAACAGCTCGTTCAGGCCCAGAAAATGGAGACAGTGGGTCAACTGTCCGGCGGCATCGCCCATGACTTCAACAATCTTCTGACTGTGATCGTGGGCAACGCCGAGTTTCTCAGCGAGAAGCTAAAATCGCGGCAGGATTTGAAGCAACTCGCCGATGATATCGGCAGGGCCGGTGACCGCGGCGCCGAATTGACGCAGCGGCTGCTCGCGTTCGGTCGCCGCCAGATGCTTCGTCCGGTCGAGATCGAGTGCAATGGCCTGCTCGATTCGATGCACAAATTGCTGCGTCGCACGCTGCGCGAAGATATCGAAATCAACGCGGATTTCGACCCGGATATTCCGCTGGCATTTGCCGATCCCGCCCAGCTGGAATCGGCGGTACTTAACATCGCCCTGAATGCGCAGGATGCGATGCCCACAGGCGGTCGCCTCACCATTTCGACGGCCAATGCGTCGCTCGATGATCACTACAAGAGCCTTCATCCGGAAGTGCTGCCTGGGGAATATGTCCTGGTCTCCATCACCGACGACGGCGAAGGGATGCCGAAGGAGGTGATCGAGCGGGTGTTCGAGCCGTTCTTTACGACCAAGGAAGTCGGAAAAGGCAGTGGGCTCGGCCTGAGCATGGTCTACGGCTTCGTGAAGCAGTCGAATGGTCACGTCTCGATCTACAGCGAACCCGGCCTTGGTACCACGATACGAATATATCTGCCGCAGGCGACCACGAAATCCGTGCGGCCGCCGGCGCAGAGCCCGACTGACAACGAACCGCTTCCGAAGGGCGCCGAGACGGTGATGATTGTTGAGGACGATCCCTTCGTTCGTTGCTATGCCGTCATGACATTGGACAGCCTGGGCTATTCGGTCATCGCCGCAGTCGATGGCGCTGACGCGTTGCAGAAGCTCAGGGCGGACGTTCACGTCGATATTCTGTTCACCGACATTGTCATGCCGGGCGGCATCAATGGCTGGGAACTCGCTGACCTTGCCAGGAAGTTGCGGCCGGGATTGCCAGTGCTGCTTACGTCGGGTTATGCATTGGAAACCCTGGCCAAGCATGGCCGCCTGCGCGCCGGTGCGGTCGTTCTCACCAAGCCCTATCGCAAGGCCGATCTCGCCCGCCGCCTGCGAGAGGTGGTCAGCGTATCTGAACTATTGTCGCAATCTCAGCTGCTAGCTCCCGCCGCGCTGATGATCGCAAGCGAAAAGTTATAGGCTGGCGAGGTTGCGGCGTCGCTCGGCGGGTCGCAAGATCGCCGGCTTTTTTGTTGCGCCAACCGCGCCGTGCGATATGACTGCTCGCAAACTGGATCATGGCGGCAGTGGGGTGGAAATGATCATCGAAAATCAGGCCATGGTGACCGACGCCGTCGTCGAAGCCGTCAGCCGCACCGAGGATCCGCGCCTGCGCGAAATATTGCAGGCGCTGGTGCGGCATTTGCACGGATTTGTGCGCGAGGTTCGCCTCACCGAGCGTGAGTTCCAGCAAGCGGCTGGGATCATCGTGGCGATGGGCCAGAAGACGACCCCATCGCATAATGAGGTGGTGTTGATGGCGGGATCGCTGGGCGTTTCCCCGCTGGTCTGCCTGCTCAACAACGGCAACAATGGCCAGACCGAAACCCAGGCCAACATGCTGGGGCCGTTCTGGCGTGACGATCAGCCACTAAGTGCGAGCGGGGATACGCTGGTGCGCTCGCCGACGCCGGGTCCGGGACTTGTCGTTCATGTTTGCCTTAAGGACGCTAACGGGCGTCCTGTCGCGGGCGCTGAAATCGACGTCTGGCATTCGTCGCCGGAGGGTCTGTATGAAAACCAGGATCCCACGCAAGCCGAGATGAATCTACGCGGGCGTTTCATTTCCGACGATGCCGGGTGCTTCCATTTCCGCAGCGTGAAGCCGGCGGGTTATCCGATTCCGGTCGATGGGCCGGTCGGAGAATTGGTGCGGGCTACCCGTCGCCACAACTTCCGGCCCGCGCATCTGCACTTCATGGTCTACAAATCGGGCTTCAAGACCCTGATCTCGCAAGTCTACTCGCCCGACGACCCGCATATTGATTCGGACGTGCAGTTTGGCGTCACGCGGGCGCTGATCGGCAATTATGTACGCCACGACGAACCATCGCCCGAGTTGGGCTTCGCGGCGCCCTGGTATTCACTCGATCAGCGCTTCACGCTGGAGGCCGGCGAAGCGCGGCGTCCGGCGGCGCCGATCCGCGCCAAGGCACCGGCCGCGACGTGACGCGATTGTGGTTTGGCGGGACCGCTGACGACTGCAGCGCCTAGTCAAAAGGCGAAACCGCGGGCTGTCCGGCCTTCGTCTGCCTGACACGCCGCACCGCAATCGGTGAGCCGTCCGACTCGTACTGTAAAACGTACTTTTGGCCGTTTTTATCGACCGCGCTGCAGGAGATGCTGGATACCTGTCGCGTCGCGAAGGTTCCGATCTGCTTGCATAGTCCGGCCGACAGTTCGACGAGCGGCACCGGCAGGCCATCGACCCTCGGCCTGTCCTTGGATTTCAGCAGCATGCGGTCGATCGGCAGTTCGTAAAGGTTATCCTGGGGTCTGCGACCATTGTCACCCGAGAAGGTGATGATGTGACTGGTGTCGGTCGGGTCGTCGAGCGCAATGACAAAATTCGCCCGGCCTTCTTCGGTTTGAAAGAAGGCGATGGCCCTGCAGCCGAAATCGCGCCCCGCGATTTTCAGCGTCGTGCACTTCCCGGACATGACCGCGAGAACGATCGTCAATTCGTCCGGCACCGGTACCGCGCTGGGTTCCTCAGCATGGGCCATCGACGAAACGGCAAGGAGATTGATGGCAAGGGCCAAAGCCGGCCGGAACAGGCGTATCTTCATGCTCCACAGATAAGACATAAGACCGCACCTGCGATACCAGACAGACGATGAATTCCCCGAAATTGCGGGCTTTTTGCCAGCACAGGGATCGACTCGCTGCACTCCATGCAGCTCAATAGAGGAGCAAAAATGGCAGTTCCTTTGCGACAGGGCAATATTGCGCCGGCTCTTGAGCGACGTTACGGTTTGAGCTGTGCCGGCCGCACGGCGGCAAGCCTTCAGAGGAAGCCCCATGCCCGAAACCATCAACATCGGCCCGCTCCAGCTCAGGTTTCTTTACAGCAAAGACGACACCGCCGGCAGCATCGACATGTTCGAGATGACGGTACAGCCGAATGCGCGCATGCCCATACCGCATTATCATGAAAGCTGGGATGAGACCGTTTACGGGCTGACGGGAACGACGACCTGGCGTGTCGACGGCAAGGACATCGAGGTGGGTCCGGGCGAAACGGTCTTCATCAAGCGCGGTATCGTGCACGGATTCACCAATCGAACCGCGGAACCGACGACCTGCCTGTGCGTGCTCAGCCCCGGCGTGCTGGGTCCTCAATATTTCAAGGACATGGCGGGCCTGTTGGCGGCCGGCACGCCCGACCCTGCGAAGATGAAGGAAACCATGTTGCGTTACGGGCTGATCCCGGCGCCGCCTTCCTAGCCGCGGCTCGATCCGCCGAACGCCTTTTGATCGTGCCATACCGGTGCGCCGCATCTGATGACGCTTACCTGATCAATCCCGCCAGCCTCGGCAGGGTCAGGCTGATCGCGGGAATGCAGATGATCAGCAGCAGCCCGGCAAACAGCGCCAGCATGTATGGCACATAGGTGCGAAAGTGCTGCCCGACGCTCAGTTTTGCAAAGCGCAGCGCCATCAACAGTCCGACGCCCATCGGCGGCAGGAACAGGCCGATGCCGACGGCCGCGGTCTGCACGATGTTGAAGTGGATCGGGTCGATGCCCATCGCCTCGGAGATCGGAAACACCACCGGGATCAGCACGACCGCGGCGGGCAGGCCTTCCAGCACCATGCCGAACAGGCAGCTCATCACCGCGGTGCCGATCAGAAACAGCCACGGATGCCCTTTCAGCGGCCCCAATAGCTGACCAAGCAGTTGCGGCACCCCGCTCACGCCCATCAGATATTGGTAGACCGAGGCGACCGCGAGCAGGAACACCACCGCCGCGGTGAGGATCGCGCTGTCATAGGCGATCTGCGCCATCTCGCGCCATGAGACATTGCGGTAATAGAGCTTTGCGGCGAGGAAAGCGTAGCCAGCGACCACGGCGCCGGCTTCGGTCGCGGTGATGATGCCGAGGATGAAGCCGGCGAGGATCACGAACGGCACCACCATCGGCACCGCGGCGTGCAGCGCCGCGTGGCCAAGGCGCTTGAGGCTCGGCCTGGAATCGATCGGCCAGTCATTCTGTCGCGCGCGGATGTAAACCACCGCCATCAGGCACAGCATGATGACCATGGCCGGAATGAAGCCGGCGACGAACAGCGTCACTGCCGAGGTATTGGTGACCTGCGCGATCACGATCATGAAGATGGCCGGCGGCACCAGCATGCCCATCGCGGTGCCGGCGGCGATCAGCGAGGCCGAATCGCGCGGGTCGTAACCGGCCCTGGTCAGCGGCGGCATCAGCGCGGAGCCGAGGGCGGAGACCTCGGCCATTTTCGATCCGCAGATGTCGGAGAAGAAATACGCCACCACGATCACCGACATGCCGAGCCCGCCCCTGACCCAGCCGATCAAAGCGCGCGCCAGCTCCACCAGCGCGTGGCTCATGCCGCAGCGCTCCATCAGATTGCCCGCGAATACGAAGGCGGGGATCGCCAGCAGCACCCAGCTTTGCGATCCCGACACCAGCGCGGAGGAAAGCTGCTGCATCGGGTAACCGCCGATCCATAGCCCCGCGATGCCAGCCACGCCGAGCGCGAACACGATCGGCATCGAGAGCAGGATCAGCGCGGCAAAGACGATAGCGACAGTCGCAAGCAGCATGAATGGCCCGTCTCTAGTGCTGGGGATCGCCTTGCGGCAGCGGGGAGATCATGACCGCGAAGCCGTAGATCGCGATCAGGAGGCCGCCGACCACCGAAGACGCGTAGAGCCAGGCGAGATTTATTTCGAGTCCGGGGGTGGTGATGGTGCGGTTGAGCAGGCAGAGCTTGAAGCCATACCACGCGGCGAGCAGACCAACGCCCATGATGAGCGCGTGATTGAAGCGGTGGATCCAGAGCTGCGCCGCTACCGGCAGGCGATGCACGAACACCGCAAGCGCAAAATGCGAGCGGGACTGGATGCCGATCGCGGCGCCGATCAGCGTCAGCCACGCCAGCGAGAACTCGCCCACTTCCTCGACCCAGGTGAAGGGCACGGGGTCGACATCGAGCCAGTCGGTGATGGCGCCGACGAAATAGCGCAGGATCACGCCGACCAGGAGGTTGACGATGGCAAGGATGATCAGCGCCGTGACCGCAAATCTCGGAACGGCTGAGAGGTTACGCAGCATGCGCTGTAACTTCAGGCCTTGAAGCCCTCGATCTCGTCCCACAAGGCGCCGTACTGGCCCTTATAGGCCGGCCATATCTTCTGCTGCGCCATTTTCCGGAACGCGTCGACATCGGCTTCGACCACGGTCATGCCGAGCGGCTCCAGCTCCGATTTGGCTTTGGCGAAATTGTCGACCGACTCGGTCGCCTCGCGGATCTTTTCCTGCGCGGCGCGTGAGAGATCCATGACGAGTTTCTGCTGCGCGGCCGACAGCCCGTTCCAGATTTCGAGATTCATCACCGCGTTGGTCGGACCATAATTATGATAGGTGAGCGAGGCATATTTCGACACCTCGTAGATCTTCAGCGCCTTCATGTTGACCACCGGCAGATCGCCGCCGTCGATCACGCCCTGCTTGGCGGCCGTGATGACCTCGCCCCACGCCATCGGTACGGCGCTGCCGCCAAGCCCGTTGATGGTGTCGCCGAAGATCTTGGCCTGCTGCACGCGGATTTTTGCCCCGCGCAGGTCTTTCGGCTCGATGATCGGCTTCTTCGTGGTCCAGAAATGGCGGAAGCCGTAGTCGAAATAGCACAGCACCTTGAGCCTGTACTTGTCCTCGATCTCGCTGCTGATCTTGTCGCCGATCCGCCCGTTGAGCATGGCATAGGCCGAGGCGTAGTCCTTCACCAGATAGGGCACCAGCAGCGCGCCCATTTCCGGAAACACCGTGGCGGCCGCGCCCGCCGGGCTGCCCATCGCGATGCTGCCGGACTTGACTGCATTCATGATCTCCAGCTCTTGCGGGATCAGGGTCTTGCCGAAGAATTGCATTTCAAGCGCGCCGTTTGACCGCGCGGTGAGTTCCTTCGCCATCCAGTCGAACGCGACCGCGGCCGATTCCGGAATGGCGTTGATATGCGCGAATACGAGCTTTTTCGGCTGGGTCTGTGCGAATGCCGGGGCGCGGCCGGTGGCGAGAATGCCGGCGATGCCGGCGCCCGAACGCAGAAGCGCGCGGCGATTGAGCGAGACGCGGCTCGTCGGAGCTGCTGACATGGGTGTCCTCCAGGTGTTTTTGTTCAAGCCCTTTTTTGTTCAGGGCTTTTTTTGTTGTCGTCCAGCGGCCGAAGCTTACAGCATAGCCGTCGCGTTGCCAGCGCGATGTTGGGCGCCTGTCAGCGAACCCGGCGACGACGGCGTTGTGACGGCATCTGCCACGGACGGATGGGCCGGCACCTGTTGCTGCGCTGCGCTCACATCGGCGTGGGCAAACCGGGTCTTGCGGGCGGCTGGCGTGCCGAACCGTTAGCCGCGGGTTAGGGAATATCGCCTACACTAAGAGGATATTGGTGGATTTACATTTTTTAAAATCCAGAGGTCACGACCTCAATTTTTCCCGTTTGGCATTGAAATGCTTGTTCATTTCGTCACCGACGAACCTTCGAAGATAGCCGCCATCCGCGCGATGCTTGAGCCGCGATTTGACGTCATTCCCCAGCTGCTGGGAACGGGTGACGCGCCAGTTACCGCAAATGGCGTGCTGATGGTCGACGCTGACCTGCGCATGAAGGTTCGCGTCGAACAGATCAGGCTCGTGTTGCAGAAGCTGAGCTGCATTTCCGAAAAGCTGTTCGTCGTTCGCAACCAGGTCCGCTGCATGGTCGAGCAGGCCTATGCGCTCGGTGCGACCGACGTGATTTCGCGTCCCAAAGAAATCGTATCCAGGCTGGTTCAGATCGCGGAGACGTCCGCCCAAACCGACGTAGCCTCGCCCGAGATCGTCGATAGCGCCGCGGCCTTCGCGTCGCTGTTTTCGGCGATACGGAACGGCAAACCGCTGAACCTGTCGGATGCCGAGCTCGCCACGTCGCAAGTCATCCACAGCATCGCGCAAAACGGACTTGGCGCGTGGCTTGACGATGTACGCCGCTATCATCAGGGAACGTTCCAGCATTGCCTTCTGGTAACGGGCGTCGCGGTCGGCTTTGCGATGGACATCGGCTTTGACTCGACGGACGTCAAGCGACTGGGAATAGCGGCAACCCTTCATGATATCGGGAAGGCCCGTATTCCCCTGACGATTCTCGACAAGCCCGGACGTCTTGATCTCTCGGAAGAAGATGTCATGAGACGCCATCCGGTGATCGGATATGAGCTGTTGAAGGATATCCCGAACATCAGCCCGGAGGTTCTTGACGGGGTAAGGCACCACCACGAATATCTCGATGGTTCCGGTTATCCCGACGCACTGAAGGCGACGCAGATTTCCGATCTGGTCAGATTGCTGACGATCTCCGATATCTTCGCCGCTTTGATCGAGTCGAGGCCGTACCGGCCCGCCATGCCACGCCCGCACGCCTACAAGATCCTGTGCGGGATGGACGGACAGCTGGAACGATCGCTGGTGAAGGCGTTCCGGAACGCAGCCCTGGTGACGTAAAGACCGGCGCCGGACTTACGGCGCTGCGGTCTTCGGGCTCAGATGCCTCACTTCCCAGGGCAGAATGACCTGGCGAAAGATCACCGGGTCCGGCCAGGCAGGGGTGCTGCGACCCATGTGCCCGCCAGCCGGATTGATCCATGCCTCGCGCGGCTCGGTGCCGCTATTGATCAGCAATTCGAGATCGTCGATCGGCACCTGCGTATCTTTCGTTCCGCCCACCACCAGGATCGGCGCCGTCGGTTGGCCGAGCAATCCCTGCGCTTGCAGGGACATCTTCGGCAGGAACGCAATCAACTCGTCCGCCGATTTCAGGCCGTAGACGAACAGGCTGGCTGGAAGCAGGTCGAACAGATATTCGCGGGTGTAGATCCGGCCGCGGAAGAAGTCCGGCTGGAACGTGCGGTGGGTCGGTGGCGATTGGGTCACCGCACCCGCGAGGCGCTTGGCCTCGGTGTGCGCGAGCTTGGCGGCCCAATAAGCGCCGAAGCTCTGGCCGTGCACCAGGATGCGGTTTTTGTCGATCTCCGGCCGCGACGCCAGATAATCGAGGACATGCGAGTACATCTGGTCGGCGGTCTCGTCCGCCTTGCGCGGCGCCTGTCCAGTGCCGGGACTGTCGACCGCAAAAAAACCGATGCCTTCCGGCAACGCCGCCGCATAGGTCTCAGTGACGGTTTCCTTGCGGCTGTCCAGGCCTGAAATCGCCAGCACCAGCGGCACCGGGCGAGGGGCGTTGGCGGGCAGCCGCAGGTAGCCGACAATTTCCTTGCCTTGATAGGGGATGCGCACGACCTCGAGCGGCGGATCGAAATATTTGGCATGCAGCAGATAGGCATCGACGGCCCGCTGATAGGCCGCTTGTTTTCCGGCCGACGTCGGCGCCGGCCATTGCCCGAAATAATAAAGACGCCAGGCGCGTAAAAAGTTTGCGTCAGCTTCCTTGGGATCGCTCGCCGCCCGCGCCTTGGCCATGTAGGTGTCGGCGACCGCGCTCCAGGCGGCGGCCCATTCGTCGGGATCGCGGGTGCTGATGCGGCCGAGCGCGTCGCTGGCATCGCCGGGCGCGATGCCCAGCGCGGGATAGGCCCCGGTCTGCGCCCTGGCGAGGGTTTCGGACTTGATTTCGTCGATGCTGCGGTCCGCGGTCTGCGCCAATGCGGCTTCGCTGGTGCAGCAAAATAGCGCGGAGAACAGGATCGCCGAGAAAGGGATCAACGTGCGTGCGCGCATGATTTACCTGAGCTTCTTCCCTGAGCTTCTTCTTCGAAGCCGTAGCAAGACAGGCAGCCCTCGCGCGCGTCAACCCTCCAAAAGCGTCAACCCTCTAAAAGCTCCTTGATGCGGCGCTGCAGCTGGCGCTTTTTCTTTTCGCTCTTGCGCAGCCGCTCTTCGATATCGGAGACGGGGGCAGGGGATTCCGAACTGAACGCCACGCCCACGAAATTGTCGCGCCACCAGACGATCCTGGCCAGGAATGAGCGTCCCTTTCGCGCGATCGTCAGCAGCATCTGCTCTTTTGGGAGCTTGATGTCGTTGCTGAATTCGATGCTGGCGCCGTTTTCGGAGATGTTGCGGATGACGCAATCCCGGGATCCGCTGCGTTCGTCGACCTTGGCGACCCCGCCATAAATAACCTTGTCGCGCGCGCTCTGGCGTCGATCCAACATCGAATAAATCTCCCAAAAAGCCCAATAAAGAGGCTGCACTTTTACGCGGCTTTCCCGCCCGGGGAACCCCGCGGCCGGCAAAATGCCGCGTTAACGTAAACCGATATCGGCCGGACAGACCCGGATTTCACGGAATTTGGGATGTTTTGGAGGGTGTTACGCCGCGTTCTCGCGTAATCCGCGCGCGATTTCCTTCTGCGCGTCGAATTCGCGCCGCCGCCGCGCCAGCTCCTCGGGGCTGAGAAGGGCAATATTGTTGTAGTCGCGTTTCCAGGCGGCATCCGTGCTCCAGCGCAGCGGCGATTGCACGGTGGTTTGCGGGCCGGGCGCGGTTTCGAGCACCCGCAACGCCAGCTCCAGCGTAAAGGCTTGCGAAGCGGGATCGTGCGGCTTGCCCGCCGAATTGCCCAGCGGAAAATCGCTGAACAGAAAGCGCGGCACCGCGGCGTGCTCGACGATATCCTTGGCGCACCCCATCACCACGGTGGAAAT
>NZ_JBEKCZ010000147.1:0-13350 GCF_050014615.1 Bradyrhizobium sp.
CGGTTATTCACCTTTACCACATAGCTGCCGCGCGGGATGCCCAGCGCTTCCATCGTATCCGCCGCCATCATGCACATCTCGGCGTCGGCGGCCGCGGCGGATTGACCGCCTGACGCTGTGCCTACGGTATCGGCATCGAACTGCATGAACTGGCGAAAGCGGCCGGGGCCGGGCTTTTCGTTGCGATAGACATAGCCGAACCGATAACTGCGGTAGGGCAAAGTTAGATTTTCGGTGCCGTATCTCTCCGCGACATAGCGCGCCAGCGGCGCGGTCAGGTCGTAGCGCAGACTGATCCACTGCTCGTCATCGTCCTGGAACGAGAACACGCCCTCATTGGGCCGGTCCTGATCCGGCAGGAACTTGCCGAGCGCGTCGGTAAACTCCATCGCCGGGGTTTCGACCGGCTCGAAGCCGTAGCGTTCATAGACTTCGCGGATCTTCTCGACCATCGCGCGGGTCGCCGCGATCTCGGCGGGGCCGCGATCGGCCAGCCCGCGCGGCAGGCGGGCTCTCAATTTTTGCGGTTTTTTGGGTTTCTCGGCCATCGGCGGCGTTGGTATCAGCGCCGGCGTGCTGCGGCAACCGCCCCCACCCCAACCCTCCCCCGCAAGCGCAGGGCGAGGGAGTGGATCGTGCCGCCGCCGGTCACAAGACCTTTCTGATCCAGTTGTGCGGGTCGGCGACGCGGCCGTACTGGATGTCGATCAGCTGCTTGCGCAGCCCCATCGCGACCGGGCCGGCGGCGCCGCCGCTGATGAGGAAATCACCACTGGCGGAACACACCTTGCCGATCGGCGAGATCACCGCCGCGGTGCCGCAGGCAAAGGCCTCTTTCAGCTTTCCGCTGGCGGCGTCGGCGCGCCACTGGTCGACCGTGTAGGCCTCCTCGCGCACGCGGGTGCCGGAATCCTTCGAGAGCGCGATGATCGAATCGCGGGTGATGCCCGGCAGGATCGTGCCGAGTGGCGGCGTCAGCAGCGAACCGTCGTCGAACACGAAGAAGATGTTCATGCCGCCGAGTTCCTCGATGTAGCGGCGCTCGACCGCATCCAGGAAAACCACCTGATCGCAGCCGTGATCGATCGCCTCGGCCTGCGCGCGCAGGCTCGCGGCATAATTGCCGCCGCATTTGACGGCGCCGGTGCCGCCGATCGCGGCGCGGGTGTAGTTCTCCGACACCCAGATCGACACCGGCGCAGGTCCGCCCTTGAAATAGGAGCCGACCGGCGAGGCGACGACGGCGAAGATGTATTCCGCTGACGGTTTCACGCCGAGGAAGACCTCACTCGCGATCATGAAGGGCCGCAGATAGAGACTGCCCTCACCGCCAGGTATCCAGGACCGATCGATGCGCACGAGCTGCTCGACCGCCTCGATGAACACGGGCTCGGGCACCTGCGCCATGGCCATGCGCTCAGCCGAATTATGGAAGCGCCTTGCATTGGCGTCTGGGCGGAACAGGTTCACGCCGCCATCGTCGCGCTTGTAGGCCTTGAGGCCTTCGAAAATCTCCTGCGCGTAGTGCAGAACGGCCGTTGCCGGATCGAGCGGGAAATTGGCGCGGGATTCGACGCGCGCGCCATGCCAGCCCTTCGCCTGATTGAAGCGGACCAAAGCCATGTGATCGGTGAAAACCCGGCCGAAACCCGGGTCCACGAGCTTCGCCGCGCGCTCCTTGTCGGACGCCGGATTGGTCGCAGGCTGGATTTCGAATTTCAAACCCTTGCTTCCAGCTGTCGGAACCGGCGCGATTTCTGGCGCCGGCCTGTCCCGTTGGGCCTGATCGAACGAAACTCCCATGGGCTCTCTCCCGGATAGACGCAGCTTTCGCCGCCCGCGCCGTGGCGCTGTTGATTACGGCTGGCCCCCTCACCTGCGCCGGCCCTTCGGGCCGGCTTCCATGCCGGCACGGTCCCCTAGGACATGCTTTTGTGGAAGGCGGAAGTCCAGTATGTTTGCCGAAATGCCGCTCGACAATCGTACGGTCAATAAATTCGCGGCCTTCGCCGCTACCTCAGGGCTTTCTCACCCCATCTGGAACGCCGCCACGAACGATACGATTTAATATTTCGTCGTGGCTGGCAGTTTTGTAACATTGAACCCAAGATATGTCAATATGGCTGACATAAATTTCTCAGGCCCTTCCGCCGTCCCTGATTCGCGGGCGAGCGAGGCGCGTGCGCCCAGCCCCGGCGCGGCCGATTTGCGCTGGGATATCATCGAACTCCTGTTCTTCGCCTATCGGGATTTCGTCGGCGATGCCGATCACGAGCTCGAGGCTTTCGGGTTCGGCCGCGCGCACCACCGGGTGCTGCATTTCGTGTATCGTTATCCCGGGCTGAAGGTCGCCGATCTCCTCGACGTGCTGCGGATCACCAAGCAATCGCTGGGGCGGGTGCTCAAGCAGCTGCTCGATGAAGACTATATCGTGCAGAAGGCCGGCAACAACGACCGGCGGCAGCGCCTTCTTTTCGCCACCGCCAAGGGCGAGGCGCTGGTGGCGAAACTCGCTGGGTTACAGACCGATCGGCTCAGCCGCGCGCTGCGCGACATCGGGCCGGCAGGCGCCGATGCCGTGCGCCAGTTCCTGCGCGCAATGATTGATCACGACGATCCCGACAAGGTGCTGGAAACGATCCTCGCGACCGGCACCGCAAAGGCAAAGGAATAATCGTGGCCCAGGCTGCAACCGTCGCACGAACGCCGCCGCGACCGGCTGACGACGCCCCGCATCTGCTGCTGGTCGATGACGACCGCCGCATCCGCGATCTGTTGTCGCGTTTTCTGTGCGGCGAAGGCTACCGCGTCACGACAGCGATGAGCGCCAGCGACGCCCGCGCCAAGCTGCTCGGCCTGCATTTCGACCTCCTGATCCTCGACGTGATGATGCCCGGCGAAACCGGGTTCGACCTCGCCCGGTTCATTCGCACCTCCTCGTCGGTGCCGATCGTGATGCTGACGGCGCGCCATGAAGCCGAAAGCCGGATCGAGGGCCTGCAGATCGGCGCCGACGATTATGTCGCCAAGCCGTTCGAGCCGCGCGAGCTGGTGTTGCGGATCGGCAATATTCTCAAGCGCTCGGCGCCGCCGCCGGTGGAGACGCTGGAGCAGAGCGCGTTCGGCCCCTACGTCTATCATCTGGATCGCGGCGAGCTTCGCCAGGGCGAAGACACCATCCATCTCACCGACCGCGAGCGCGACATGCTGCGCATTCTGGCGCTGGCGCGGGGCGAGACCGTGCCGCGCAGCGCGCTGACCGGCGACGGCACCGTCAACGAACGCGCGGTCGACGTCCAGATCAACCGCCTGCGGCGCAAGATCGAGCGCGATCCCGCCAATCCGCTGTTCCTGCAGGCGGTGCGCGGCATCGGCTATCGCCTGGTCGCATCGCCGTGAGCTGTTGGTCATGAATCCCGTTGAGAATCCCGCTCAATGAACCCAGTCGATTGAACCCTGTCCGATGAGTACGCTCGACACCGGCCTCACTTTGATCCGCACCGCGTCGCGACGCGTTTCCGCGGCCAATGGCTGGATGGGCAATGCGTTCAAGAGCTGGATGCCGACCGGGCTGTATGCCCGCGCGCTCCTGATCATGATCGTGCCGATGGTGGTGCTGCAGTCGGTGGTGGCGTTCGTGTTCATGGAACGGCACTGGAACACCGTGACGCGGCATCTGTCCGCGGCCGTGGTGCAGGACATCGCCAGCCTGATCGACGTCTACAAGGGCTATCCGCAGGACAAGGACCACACGCTGCTGCGGCGCATCGCCCAGCAGCGGCTGGGGCTGGTGGTGGATTTTCTGGGTGTCGGCGACATGCCACCGCCGGGCCCGAAACCGTTTTTCTCGCTGCTCGACCAGACGCTCTCGGTCCAGCTCGGCCGGCAAATCGCAAAACCATTCTGGATCGATACCGTCGGCCGCTCCAACCTGGTCGAGATCCGCATCCAGCTCGACGACGCCGTGATGCGCATCTTCGCCCAGCGCAGCGCCGCCTATGCCTCGAATTCGGAGATCTTCCTGTTCTGGATGGTGGGCACCTCGTCGATCCTGCTGATCGTCTCGGTGCTGTTCCTGCGCAACCAGATCAAGCCGATCCTGCGGCTGGCCGACGCCGCCGAGAGTTTCGGCAAGGGCCGCGAGGCGCTCAACTTCCGTCCCCGCGGGGCGCGGGAAGTACGCCGGGCGGCGCAGGCCTTCCTCGAGATGAAAGCGCGGATCGAGCGCTCGATCGAACAGCGCACCGCGATGCTGGCCGGGGTGTCGCACGATTTGCGCACCATCCTGACCCGCTTCAAGCTCGAACTGGCGCTGATCGGCGACAGTCCGGAAATCGACGGCATGCGCCGGGATGTCGACGAGATGTCCGGGATGCTGGAGGCCTATCTCGCTTTCGCGCGCGGCGACGGCGGCGAGCAGGCGCAGCCGACCGACATGACGCTGGCGCTGGAGGAATTGCGCAGCGACGCCGAACGCAACGGCCATGCCGCGACGGTCTCGTTTCACGGCCTGCCGGTGGTGACGGTGAAGCCGGCCTCGTTCAAGCGCTGCCTCGCCAACCTCGTCTCCAACGCGGCGCGGCACGCCAATGCGATTGCCATCAGCGGCCACCGCGATCACCGCTATCTGACGGTGACGATCGACGACGATGGGCCGGGGATTCCGCCCGACATGCGCGAGGAAGTGTTCAAGCCGTTCCTGCGGCTGGATGACGCCCGCAACCAGGATGAGGGCGGCACCGGGCTCGGGCTCGCGATTGCCCGCGACATCGCGCGCACCCATGGCGGCGACATCACGCTCGGCGACAGTCCGATGGGCGGGCTTCGCGCCGCGGTGCGGATCCCGGTGTAGCGTTTATTTCTTCCTCGGCGACCGGAGTCGCACGCCGCGAAGCGTCATAGAGGCCGATCCGGAATGCAATAATTCAGGACAAAGCCGTTCGATTTGCCGCCTGACGGGGTGGTAGGGCAGCAATCTCGGGTCTGCAGAAGAGTCGAAGCATCGTTACAGTTACTGAACCCGGAACCGGTGACGATACAGCTGCGGCCCTTCTCGGAACCGCATTGGTGAGTTCCGGAGGCAGAATAGCCACGCAGCTGGGCGAGTTTCAGAGTCTCCATGCTCGACGCGCGCAAGAAAGGCAGTACGTTATCGTCGCTGCGTTGCTGGGCGTGCGAGGCTGCCCCCACCAGCGCGAAGGCGATGGACGCTACCAATAGGCTGTTCATGGCAATCTCTCCGAAGATTCGTTCACGCGGCAAGCGGGGCGAGGTGTAACTACTTCGGCACCAGCGCCTTCAGCTTTTCGGCGTCCTTGATGTTCAGCTTGAAGCCGCCGGGCATCACGATGTCGCCGGGCTTCTGATCGGGCTTGCAGGCTCCCAGCCACTTGGCCTCGATCGTCATGGTGGTGTCGCGTATGCCGGCGACGCCGCGATCGCTGTGCGCCGTCGTTTTGATCGTGTAGGCGGAATTGAAATCGCCGACGATATCGGAATGCGATGTCATCGATGCGCCGCCGACGCTGCACACGGAATCGGAGACATAACCGGTCGCGGTCTGCTGGATGTCGCGTTTGGAACAGACTTCCTTCGACATCGGCGAGAACGTGGTGCTCATTTCCTTGTCGGTGGTCTCGTCGGTGCAGTGCTGCATCGTCATCTCGGGCAGCGGCGAACCGGTCCGCACCAGCTTCATTTCCCACAGACCCGGCTTGCGAAGCGGCATTTCCACCGCGCGCGCATCGGGCGCCGGCATCAACGCCAGCAGACAAGACCCGAGAACAAATAGACGAAGCTGTCGCGTCATGGCTCCGCTCTCCCGATAAATCGTTCTGTCAGATGCGACGATCCGGTCAGTAGCGCGTGCGCAGCGGCCGTTCACTGGCGCCGTACGGCACCCAGCGGCAGGCGAAGGAAATGTAGCCGCCATAATGCGGCTCCACCGCCAGGAATTTCACCACCTTGCCGTAAGTCGCGCAGTGGTCGACCGCGAGCTGGCGGACATCCGTCTGCGCGGCCAGCGGATAGGCGATGATACCGCCGGTATCATTGCCCCTGAAAGGTGGCACGGTATCGGCCCGTGCCGGCGCGCATAGCAGCATTCCGCAGACAGCAACCAGGCTCGCGGCCCCAATCATTCGCATCGCAGACTCCATTTCGCTTGGTTACACCTTAGAGCGCATCGATAGCCGTGAAAAGAACGCCTGACGGTTCGGCGTGGAGTTATTGGCAGGTGTTGCCGCGTTGCACTTGACCTCGCCCGGGCTTCGCGGCACGGTTCAAGCGTCGGATCATCCACCGGATTTCCCATGCGCGACCTGTTCACATCCTTGAGAAAACCCGCCTCCCTGAAAAAGCCCCTCCTTGGCGCGGCTCTCGGCGCCGTGTTCGGCCTGTTGGCCGTTGGCCAGGCCGCCGAAGCGGCCAATCCGCTGGAATTGAATTTCTGGCTGTCCGGCCCGAAATATGACGGACGCGTGGCGTCCTGCGAGTCGGCGCTGGGGACCATCACCTCGCAATTCCATGAAAAGGAAAGCACCTACTGGAATTCGGCGCTGGAGATCACCGCCTACGGCCGGATCCATGAAACCGCGTTCAGGCCGTGGCAAACCGACAATATCCCGCGCCGCTACTGCAGTGGCGACGTGATGTTGAGCGACGGCAAGCTGCGCACCGTCCACTATTCGATCATCGAGGATGGTGGTTTTGCCGGCTACGACCAGGGCCTCGAATGGTGCGTGACCGGGCTTGACCGCAACTGGGCCTATAATCCCGCCTGCAAGGCCGCCCGGCCCTGATTTCAGGCCGAGATTTTTAGCAATTTTCCCCTCGGGACGTTCTCCGGCCGATTCCGTTCTTTTTTGTTCTTGAAATGTTCCGGTCGCCTGCTAGGCTTCCGAAAGTGATCAGGTATTGGGGGCGTCAAATGTTTCATGTTCTGGGCGGTTGGATTGCGCGGATTTTAATCAGCTTTGGCTGTGTGGCTCTGCTCGGCTTCGCCGTGGCAGGCCCGGCATCGGCGCAGGATCGCCGGCAGAATACGCCCGGTGAGTTCGATTTCTACGTGCTGTCATTGTCGTGGTCGCCCTCGTTCTGCGAGGAGGCCTCGGAACGCGGCAATAGCGGGCGGGCGGGGGCCCAGTGCGGCGGACGGCCGTTTTCCTTCGTGGTGCATGGCCTGTGGCCGCAATACGAGCACGGCTTTCCCGAATATTGCGACCGGGATTCCTGGCTCGACCGCAATATCATGACCTCGATGCTGGATGAGATGCCGGCGCCCGGTTTGATCTTCAACGAGTGGAAAAAGCACGGCACCTGCTCGGGGCTCGGCGCGCGGGCCTATTTCGAGACCATCCGCAAGGCACGCGCCGCGGTGAAGATTCCCCCCGAATTTCTGCAATTGTCCGATCCGAAGACGGTGGCGCCCTCCGAAGTCGAGGACGCCTTCATCAAGGTCAATCCCGGCCTCAGCAATGCCGCGATTTCGGTCACCTGCAACCGGACCCGGCTCAGCGAAGTCCGGATCTGCATGAGCAAGGATCTCCAGTTCCGCGCCTGCGAGGAAATCGACCGCCGCGGCTGCCGGCGCGACCAGGTGACGATGCCGCCGGTGCGCGGCGGCTGATTTTCCTCGCGCGCCTCGATCAGGCGTCATTGCGAGGAGCGGAAGCGACGAAGCAATCCAGTCTGCTGTTTTGCCGGCCCCTTGGATTGCTTCGCTCCGCTCGCAATGACGTGGTAACCCCTCTGCCATGAATTATCGTCACGCCTTTCATGCCGGTGGCTTTGCCGACGTCATCAAGCACATCGTGCTGGTGCGGATCCTGACCTATCTGCAGGAGAAGCCGGCGCCGTTTCGCGTCATCGACACCCATGCCGGCGCCGGTCGCTACGATCTCACCTCGGAGGAAGCGCGCCGCGGCGCCGAATGGCTCACCGGCATCGCCCGGGTCATGCAGGCGCGGTTTTCCGAAACGACGCTGCCGCTGGTCGCGCCCTATCTCGACATCGTCAGGGCCTTCAATCCGCAGCGCGACCTTACGGTCTATCCGGGATCGCCGCTGATCGCGCGCGCGCTGCTGCGGCCGCAGGATCGGCTGACCGCCTGCGAAGTCGAGCCGAAAGCGCGCAAACAACTGGTCGATGCGCTGCGCCGCGACACCCAGGCCCGCGTCGTCGACCTCGACGGCTGGACCGCGCTGCCGGCCTTCGTGCCGCCGAAGGAGCGGCGCGGCCTGGTGCTGATCGATCCGCCTTACGAGCGCAAAGACGAATTTGAACGGCTGGCCGAAGGCTTCACGGAGGCCTTCGCGAAATGGCCGACCGGCAGCTATTTGTTGTGGTACCCGGTCAAAAGCCGGCGCGCCACCGACACCCTGGCGCGCCATGTCGCGCGGGCGGTCGGCTCCGGCGCGACGCCGGGAAAAGCCTTGCGTCTGGAATTCAGCGTGGCGCCGCAGACCGCCGAGGCCGGCCTGATCTCGGCCGGCCTGTTGATCGTCAATCCGCCATGGACGCTGGCGGGCGAACTCAAGGCGATCCTTCCCGAACTTGAAAAGCCGCTTGGCCAGGGCGGCGCCGGCCGGTTCAGGCTGGAGACGCCCAAACCTTAAGCGGCTCCCCGTCCGTGCCCGGTGCGCCGCGAAAAGTCCGATAGGCAATTCGCCGCAATCCGTATTATGCTCGACCCCATTGGATCGGCTTTACGTTCCGCTTCCGCGAATGGTAGCGGCGGAGTGACAAGGCCTCAATTTTTTTAAAAGGCGGATCGCTGGCTCGATCCGCTCGGATGGCCAAGCTTTCCGGCAACGCAAGCTTTCGGGCAACGAATGTCCGGTCCGGCCGATACGCGGGGGGCGTAGCGGCGGAGCAATGCGGGGGAGGAGTTTCCCGATGGCCATGACTGGGACGGTCAAGTTCTTCAACGGAGAACGGGGCTACGGCTTCATCAAGCCGGATGACGGCGGTCGCGATGTATTCGTTCACATCACCGCCGTGGAGCGGGCTGGATTGAAGGATCTGACCGAAGGACAGCGCATCACATTCGAGGTCGAACCGGACAAGAAGGGCAAAGGACCCAAGGCGGTCAACCTCGTGATTTCATAGTAGGGCATGATCCGGAAAAGCGGGAACCGGTTTTCCGAAAAGATCATGCTCGAACAAAAAAGAGAGCAAGATCCGGTTTCGAGCCAATCGGATCTTGATGCAACGCGCTAAAAAAATCCCGGCCGCGACGCGGCCGGGAGGTTGTGATCGGATATTTTCTTGTTGCTATCAGAAGTGATAGTTCACGCCGGCGCGAACCAGTCCGAACTGGGAGCCGTTCGAGATACCGGTGATGGTGGTGAAGTTGCTGTCGGCGAGATCGACATAGAGATATTCGATCTTCGCGCTCCAGTTCGGGGCGAGGCCGATTTCGGCGCCAAGGCCCAGGGTCCAGCCGGCATTGGTGTGGGTTTCGGTCACGCCGCCGAAGGTCTGACCGCGCAATTCACCGAACGCCAGACCGCCGGTGCCATAGAACAACACGTTGCCGAGCGCATAGCCGGCCCGGCCGCGCAGCGTGCCGAACCACGGGTTCGAGAATTTCCACGGCGCGAATGTATCGGCGGCGCCGGTGGCCTCGATGTCGCCCTCGACGCCGAACACCCAGGGACCCGATTGTTGCCAGTTGTAGCCGGCCTGAACGCCGCCCTCAAAGCCCGACGGCTTGGTCGGATTGTTGTCGACCGTGCCCCAGGTGTAGCCGAGATTACCGCCGAGATAGGGACCGGCCCAGCTATAGGCATTGAGCGGCTGGTTGACGGTGTAGGGAGCGGGCGTTCCATAGGGAAGATCGGCGGCCTGCGCCGATGCCGTCCAACCCGCGCCGATCAGCGCCACCGCGCCTAAAGCGATCCTGTTCATCACGCACTCTCCTCAACGCAACTGCCGTGCCCCCCGGTTTTCGCGCGCTCAAAACGTGGCGCGACGCGAACCGGCATGGTTACGGAATTCCACTTCTTATCGATAAGATTTATCGAGACTTTTAAGTTAAAGGGTTGTTAAGGGCTGCGGCCGGCCGTTTCGTACCCTTAAGAAAGCGTTACCGGCGCACGCCTTCGCCATCCCCGCACCGCTGGCGATGGGCGATGCCGGCGCTTAAGTTCAGGCCCATGGATCACGATTCTACCGATAGCCCGGAAGCATCAGGTCCGCGCAAGGCGCGGCCGGGTTCCGAACCGGCTCGCCCAGCGGATGTGCCGCCGCAGGACGCCGCCGCCGCTGCCGATCTCGACCCCGCGACCGCGGGCGCCGAGGAAGTGGACGACGAGGCGCGGCTGCCCGATCTCCCGGAAGAGCCCGGCGAGGCGGTGCCGGAAGCGCGGCTCGCGGTCGGGCACGCGGCGATCGAACACGCGGTGCGCCACGCCCCGACCTCGCCCGGCGTCTATCGCATGCTCAATGCCGCGAGCGACGTGCTCTATGTCGGCAAGGCCAAAAACGTCCGCAAGCGGCTCGGATCCTACGCCAGGATCACCGCGGCCCAGCCGGCGCGCATCATGCGCATGATCGCGGCCACCGTGAGCGTCGAGATCATCTCCACCTCGACCGAAACCGAGGCGCTGCTGCTCGAGGCCAATCTGATCAAGCAATTGCGCCCGCGCTTCAACGTGCAGCTGCGCGACGACAAATCGTTTCCCTATATTCTGATCACCGGGGATCACTGGGCGCCGCAGATCCTCAAACATCGCGGCGCGCAATCGCGGCCCGGGCGTTATTTCGGGCCGTTCGCCTCGGTGGGCGCGGTCAATCGCACCATCACGGCGCTGCAGCGCGCCTTTCTGGTGCGCTCCTGCACCGACGCGTTCTTTGAAAGCCGCACCCGGCCCTGCCTGCTGTATCAAATCCGGCGTTGCTCCGGGCCCTGCACCGGTGAGGTCGATTTTCCCGGCTATACCGAACTGGTGCGCGAGGCCACCGATTTCCTGTCCGGCCGCAGCCGGCTGGTGAAGCAGGAATTGGCGGGCGAGATGGAAAAGGCCTCGGCCGATCTCGCGTTTGAAACCGCGGCACTTTATCGGGATCGCCTCGCCGCTTTGTCCGCGATCCAGTCGCAGCAGGGCATCAATCCGCGCACGGTCGAGGAAGCCGATGTGTTCGCGATCCATCAGGAGGGCGGCTATTCCTGTGTCGAGGTGTTTTTCTTTCGCACCGGACAGAACTGGGGCAACCGCGCTTACTTCCCGCGCGCGGAGAAATCGTTTACCCCCGAAGAGGTGCTGGCCTCGTTCCTGGCGCAGTTCTACGACGACAAGCCGCCGCCGAAACTGGTGCTGCTGTCGCACGCCATCGAGGAAAGCGAGCTGATGGCCAACGCGCTCTCGATCAAGGCCGGCTTCAAGGTGGAAGTCTCGACGCCGCGGCGTGGCGAAAAAAAGGAACTGATCGCCCACGCCCTCACCAATGCGCGCGAGGCGCTCGGCCGCAAGCTCGCCGATACCGCGACCCAGGGCCGGCTGCTGGCCGGCCTCGTCACCACGCTCGGGCTGCCGCACCCGCCGAAGCGGATCGAGGTCTACGACAACAGCCACATCCAGGGCACCAATGCGGTCGGCGCCATGATCGTGGCGGGTCCGGACGGCTTCATCAAAAACCAGTATCGCAAGTTCAACATCCGGTCCGAAGGCCTGACCCCGGGCGACGATTACGCGATGATGCGCGAGGTGCTGCAGCGGCGCTTCAAGCGGCTGTTGACGCCGACTGCGGAAGGCGATGCCGCCAAATCCCGGCCCGACGATGATTCATTTCCGCAATGGCCGGACCTCGTCATCATCGATGGCGGCCGCGGCCAGCTCAACGCGGTCCGGGAGACCTTCGAGGCGATGGGGCTGACGCAGGTGTCGCTGCTGGCGGTGGCCAAGGGACCGGACCGCGACGCCGGCCGCGAAACCCTGTTCATGCCGGGCCGCGAGGCGCTCAAGCTCGAGCCACGCGACCCGGTGCTGTACTTCATTCAGCGGCTGCGCGATGAGGCGCATCGCTTCGTGATCGGCTCGCACCGCAAGCTGCGCAAAAAGGACATCCGCGAAGCCGGATTGCAGGAAATTCCCGGCATCGGGCCGACCCGCAAACGTGCCCTGCTGCACCATTTTGGAACCCTGAAGGAGATCGAGCGGGCGTCGATCGCCGATCTTGGCAAGGTTCCAGGCGTCAGCGCCGAAAGCGCCCGCAAGATTTTCGAGTTTTTCCACGCCCAGCCGGGGTAAAAATGGGATACGAGCCATCCCGGCGTCGTGTCCAACAGATCATGTGCATCGCACGGTTGACCTTCATGCTTGAGCGGTATTGGTAAGACGGATGAACATCGCAACGACAAGAGGGCCGGCAAAGACCATGTCCCTCCCGAATATCCTGACCTACGCCCGCATAGCTGCGATCCCGGTGGTGGTCGGCTGCGTCTATGCGGAGTCCATCATGGACGGGCCGCTATGGCTGCGCTGGGTCGCGCTGGCCGTGTTCATTGCCGCCGGCATTACCGACTATCTGGATGGCTACTATGCGCGAATCTGGGATCAGCATTCGGCGTTCGGACGGATGCTCGATCCGATCGCCGACAAGCTCCTGGTCGCCTCCTGCCTGCTGATGCTGGCGGCGGACAACAGCATCCATGGCTGGACGCTGTGGGCGGCCATCGTGATCCTGTGCCGCGAAATTCTGGTGTCGGGATTGCGCGAATATCTCGCCGCGCTGCGCGTCAGCGTGCCCGTCACCAAACTGGCAAAATGGAAAACCACGATCCAGCTGATCGCGATCGGCTTCCTGATCGCCGGCGAAGCGGGCGAACAGATTTTGCCCGCGACCACCCTGATCGGCATCGTGCTGCTGTGGGTTTCCGCGATTTTCACGATCTACACCGGCTGGGACTATTTCCGCGCCGGCATCCATCACCTCATCAAGGAGGATGAGGGATGAAGCTCAAATATTTCGCCTGGGTACGCGAACGGATCGGCAAGTCGGAGGAAACCGTCGAGCCGCCGGAGAGCGTGCGCACCGTCGACGATCTGATCGCCTGGCTGGCGCATCGCGGCGAGGCCTATGCCCATGCCTTCGAGACGCCGCGGGTGATCCGGGCCGCAATCGATCATACCCATGTCAAATCCGACACCATGATCGCCGGCGCCCGCGAGATCGCCTTCTTCCCGCCGATGACCGGCGGCTGAATCCTGCCATGGCCGTTCCTGTCACCATCCGCATCCAGGAAGCCGATTTCGATGTCGCGCAGGAAATCGCCGCGCTGACCAAAGGCCGCACCGACATCGGCGCGGTCGTGAGTTTCAGCGGCATTTGCCGGGGCAGCGAAAATGA
>NZ_JBEKCZ010000148.1:0-13109 GCF_050014615.1 Bradyrhizobium sp.
GATGAGGAAGGTCGCCGGGCCCGCGATATTCGGCATTGATTGGCATCAGCGGTCCCGGTGTTGGCGAGAATGGCTAGGAGAACAGGATCGTCGACAATCGCTTTCGCCCCTCGACCGTGGCTTCATCGGTCGGGCCCCAGGCCTCGAAGAACTGTACCAATTGCTTGCGCGCGCCATCCTCGTTCCATTTGCGGTCGCGCTTGACGATTTCGAGCAGCTGATGCGTCGCCTCAGCCCGCTTGTCACTGGCGTTGAGCGCGGTCGCCAGATCGAATCGCGCCTGATGATCGAGCGGGTTTGCGGCGACTTTCTGTTCCAGTTCGGTCACCGGGCCGAGTGCCTTGGCCTGCTCGAAAAGATCGATCGATGCCTGCACGGCCTTCACCGCCGCGTCACCACGCTTCGATTCCGGCACCATGGCCAGCGTCTGCGTGGCCTGCTCGATGGCGCCGGTCGCCATGTAGCATTTCGCCAGCCCCGCCAAAGCGGCGATATTGGTGGCATCCGCGGCCAGCACTTCGGCATAGATTGACGCTGCGGTGGCGGGATCGCCCTCGGCCAGAACGGCTTCGGCCTCTTTGAGGATTTCGGCGATATTGGGCTCGCCCGGCATGCCCGCGGTCAGCTTGTTGATGAAGGCGGTGACCTGGCTTTCCGGCACCGCACCCATGAAGCCATCGGCGGGTTGGCCGTTGACGAAGGCAATCACGGCGGGAATCGACTGGATTCCCATCTGGCCCGGGATGGCCGGATGTTCGTCGATATTCATCTTGACCAGCTTGACCTTGCCGTTGGCGGCACGGACCGCTTTTTCGATGATCGGCGTGAGCTGCCGACACGGGCCGCACCACGGCGCCCAGAAGTCGATCAGCACCGGCTGGCGCTTGGACTCCTCGATGACGTCCTTCACGAACGTCTGGGTGGTCGTCTCCTTGATCAGATCGGCCGCTGCCTGCGGCGCCGGTCCGCTGCCCTGCTCTAGTATCGTCACGGGAATCCTCGCCTGATGTCCTGATGCCTTGTCGCGGATGGGGTCCGTTCTAGCACGGCCCGATGTCGCGGTTCAGAAGTTCTGCTTACCAAATGGCGGTTTGCGTGGAAATTTCAATCGGTTCGGGGGCGCCCCGAACCCCCGATGGGCCGAAAGCGCCGGCGGCCCCGTTCGATCGGAGATCGGGTGGGCGGCAGGCCTTCGAAAGCCCATGGTGGCCCGGCAATCGGGACCAGCCGGGAAATCGAGCGATGGCAAAAGCCTATTACAGCACCGTGTTTGAGCAGCCTGCCCCCGAGGTGTGGAAAATCGTTCGTGATTTCAACAATTACCCGATCTGGGTCGATGGCGCCGGCGAATGCCGGATCGAGGATGGCAAATCGGGTGATACGGTCGGCGCGATCCGGAACGTGCTCTATCAAGGACGACACGTCCGGCAGCGGCTGCTGGCGCAATCCGATGTCGAGCGGTCGCAAACCTATGAATTCTGCGGCGCGGCCTCGCTGCCGCTGACCGATTTTCAGGCGACCTTGCGCATCACGCCGGTGGTGGATGGCGATCGGGCGTTCGTCGAATGGTGGGCGACCTTCGACTGCGACCCCACGCGTCGCGATGAACTGATCGGGACGCTGCGGGGCTGGTTCGGGACGTGGCTCGAATCGCTGCGCAGGACCCTGGCTGGCCCCCTCTCCCGGTTCCAGCCGGAAGCCGCGGCTGCGCCGGATTAGTGCGGTTTATGTGCCGTTTCGGGCGATTTCGGCGAAATGCTCCGGATATCCGGATATCCGGCCGATATCGGACCGATTTTGGCCCCGCACGGGCTGTTGCATTCGAGAGCCGCATTTGGCATAGCTCTGCCCGTTGCCGGCGATCGCTCGCCGCCAATCTCTCGGATGCGGGTGTAGCTCAGTGGTAGAGCACGACCTTGCCAAGGTCGGGGTCGAGGGTTCGAATCCCTTCGCCCGCTCCAGATTTTCTTGGTGTGGCAAAGTTTGACGAAGGCCCGCTGTGTCAGCGGGCTTTTCGTTGTCGCGGCCATGCCTCGGATTTCGGCCACGGGTTACAAAAAGTATTTCGTTTTTCTGTCACATAGAATTTTCTGTCACACGGAATGCGGGGTTCGAAACTCACGTCGGCCATGCCGTTAGCTGTCGCCACGAATACCGCACCGCACCGCGGCGTTATATGTGGCGTAGTATAAAGCCACTCCGAACGGCCGCAGCTTAAAGAAATTTCTTCTCAATTGGTTCGGGTCCGGCACGGTTGCACAGCACGCACTTCTCTCTTCCGGCGGATGTGATACGATTTTCGGGTCTGACCTACCTCAGCAGACCAAAGTTCGTCTCTCGCAGGCGTGCAAAGCAATAACAAACGCAGCCGTCTTGGCTGCATAGGGAGTGATGCGATGAAATCGGGTTTCAATCGATCTATTCTAGCGCTCGCAGCAATCTTGGTTGTCGCGGGGGCCGGTCAGGTCAGCGCGCAAAGCAAACTGAAAAGTTATCAGTCCGGCACCAAGGAATTCTGGACCCATCCGCCGGATGACTGGTTCCTTGGCGACGAGACCGAAGCCCAAAAGGGCCTGGCGCCGCCGTCGGGACCACCGACAGGTTCATCGGACGCGGAACTCGCCGCGCTGATCAAGAAGATCAAGTTGCCGGAGGGCTTCAAGATCGAGGTTTACGCATCGGGCGTATTGGCCGCCAGGCAGATGGCCTGGGGCGACAAGGGCACGCTGTTTGTCGGCTCGTTCGGCCTCGGCAACGTCTACGCCATCACCGACAAGGGCGGCAAGAAAGAGGTCAAGACCATTCTCAAGGGGCTGAACATGCCCACCGGCCTCGCCTATCGCGACGGTGCGCTCTACGTTATCGCCACCAACAAGTTGATCAAATACGACAACGCCGAAGCCAATCTCGACAAGCTCGGCGAGGGCACCGTGGTTTATGACGATATGCCGTCCTACGCGGCGCATGGCTGGAAATATCTGGCCGCCGACAAGGATGGCTGGTTCTACGTGCCGTTCGGACCTCCCTTCAACATCGGGATTCCGCCGACCAGCGTCTCGCAGATCCGTCGTGTCGATCCCAAGACCGGCAACGCCGAACTGGTGGCGCTCGGGGTGCGTAACAGCGTCGGTGGCGACGTTGATCCGCGCAGCGGCAAATACTGGTTCACCGAAAACGCGCGCGACTGGATGAGTGACGACACGCCGAGCGACAAGCTCAACGTGATCAACAAGCTGGGCGAGCATTTCGGTTATCCCTATTGTCACCAGGGGGACATGCCGGATCCGAAGTTCGCGATGGGTCACAAATGTTCGGAATTCAGCCCGCCGGCACTCAATCTCGGCGCGCATGTGGCTCCGCTGGGCATGAAGTTCTATACCGGCAACCAGTTTCCGGCCGCGTACAAGAACAGCATCCTGATTGCCGAACATGGTTCGTGGAACCGGCATAAATACCAGGGCGCACGAATCGTCCGCGTCACCGTCGATCCGGATGGCAAGAACGCCAAGCAGGAAGTGTTCGCATCCGGCTGGATCGAAGGCGACCAGGGCTATCTCGGCCGTCCCGACGATATCATCCTGGATAAGGACGGCTCGATTCTCGTTGCCGACGACTGGGCCGGCGCGATCTATCGCATCAGCTACAAGAAGTAAGACCTGAAAATCAGAAACTGCGGTTGCTCGGGAACGAGTGACCGCAGTTTTGCATTTCTGAACAACGAAAAATAAGTGCGATGATTCCGGATTGGCCGGCTAGGTTTGCGGCCGGGAATGACGGGCGCGAATGAGTATGGGAATGCCGATGATGCGCTGCCGAGGGATATTGCATGTACTGTGCGGCGTCGCATTGGGGTTATCGGCGCTCCCGGGTATTGCGGCCGACGCCGCCGATCTCGTCGCGGCCAAGGAAAAGGCCGGGCTGTGCGCCGGCTGTCACGGCGAAAACGGCATCTCGCAAACCGAGAATGTTCCCTCACTCGCCGGCCAGCCCGACCAGTTCATTCAGTGGCAGCTGGTATTCTTCCGCAGCGGCGCGCGCAAGAACGAGTTGATGCAGCCGATCGTCGAGCAAATCAACAATGAGGATATCCGCAATCTTGGCGCCTACTTCGCCTCGCTCGCTCCGCCCAAGGCTTCGACACAAGACGACAATCCCGATTTGTCGCAGAAGGGCGCCCAGGCCGCCGTGGGGCGGCGCTGCGCCTCCTGCCACACCGATACGTTCGCGGGCACCAAGGCCGTCGCCCGCATCGCCGGCCAGCGTGAGGAATATCTGCTGAAGGCGCTGCATGATTATAAATCAGGCGTACGGTCCGGCGGCGGTGGAGCGGCGATGGCCGATGTCGCCTATCCCCTCAGCGAAGAAGAAATCACCGCATTGGCGCATTATCTCGCGCATCTTTGAGGTGCCTTCACGGCGGCCTCGTGGTTCGAGACCGCGCTGACGCGCCGCCTCGCCGTGAGGATCTATCCCCGCTGCTTCTCATAGGCCTTTAGATGCGTATAGGCGATGCGCAGTTTCGGCACCGGGACTTTCGCAGCATCGCCGCGCGCGATCAAATCGCCGATCACGTGATCGGCCTCGACCGGCGCGCCGGCCTTGATGTCGCGGAACATCGACGCGGTCAATTGTGAGCCTTCCGCAGTGAGCATGCCTCGGGTGCGCTCCAAAAACGGCGCGCGGGGGGCATAGCCCTCGGCAGTCGCGACGGCGCTGCATTCATCGAGCATACCGAGAACAAAATCCTGGCCACCCGGCGAGGCCAGGATGTTGCCCAGCGAGGTGCGCATCAGGCTGGTGGAGGCCGCGAGCGAGGCGAGGAAAACCCATTTCTCCCACATCTCCTGAACGACGTGCTCGCTGGCCACCGAGCCGAATTGGCCGCTTGCCATCATTTCGGCGATGGCACGGACGCGGTCCGACATCTTGCCGTCGCGCTCGCCGAAATTGAGCGATTGCATCGGCGCCAGCTGAACCACCTCGCGATGTTCATTGAGGGTGACGGCGATGGCACAGAGGCCGCCGAGCACGTGCTCCTGACCGAACTTGCGGTCGAGCACGTCCAGATGCCGCATGCCGTTGAGCAGCGGGACAATGGAGGTCTGCGCGCCGACCGCGGGTGCGAAGGAGCGGATCGCATCGTCAAGATCGAAGGCCTTGCAGCTCAAGAGCACGGCGTCGAATTTTTCGCTGAGCTTGTCGGCCTGCACGGTCGGCGGATTTTTCAGCGTCACGTCGCCATTGGGGCTTTTGATCACGAGGCCGGCATCGGCGAGTTCGGCTGCACGCCGCGGGCGGACGAGAAAGGTTACGTCACGGCCGGCCGCCAGCATCCTGCCGCCGAAATATCCGCCGATGGCGCCGGCGCCGACCACGAGAATACGCATCATCGAGTTCCTTTTGTTGTTGTTCTTGAAGCGTCAATTGGGGCTGCGAACAGCGAAACGTCTATTCGCTGCGTGCCGTTCGCTTGTCTACCACTTTTCCCCGAACGGGCGGATTTCAAGCTCGAAGGTCCAGGCGCTGCGGGGCTGCTGGTAAAGCTGCCAGTACGAGGCCGCAACCGAGGCGGGCGGCATCAGCAAATCCGGATTATCGAGCGCTTCCTTGCCCCAGAGCTGTTCCCGGCGCTGGCGCACCCAGGCGGTGTCGACGCCGGAATCGATGATCAGATGCGCGACGTGAATGTTCTTCGGACCGAGTTCGCGCGCCATCGACTGCGCCACCGCGCGCAATCCGAATTTGGCGCTGGCGAAGGCGGCAAAGCCGCTGCCGCCGCGCAACGAGGCGGTGGCGCCGGTGAAGAAGATATTGCCGGCGCCGCGCGGCACCATCAGCCGGGTCGCTTCGCGTCCGGCCAGAAAGCCGGCCCAGCAGGCCATTTCCCACACCTTGCGGAACACCCGATCGGTGGTCTCCAGGATCGGGAAATTGACATTGGCGCCGACGTTGAAGATGCACACCTCGAGTGGCGCATGCTTGTCGGCATCATTGAGGAACGCCGCGACCTCGTCCTCCTTGCGCGCGTCGAGCGTGCGGGCCACGATCGATCCGCCGGAGGCCTCGATCTCCCTGACCAGCGGCTCGAGTTTGGCGCCGTCGCGCCGTCCGGCGAAGACGGTGAACCCCTCGGCGGCGAATTTCTTGACGATCTCGGCGCCGATATAGTCGCCGGCACCGATCACCGCGACCGTTGCGTTTCGCTTTTGCATTTTTTAACCCTCCTTCTTCATCCCCAGGGAGCGGCGCCTTCGCCGCGTCTCGAAGGATGACGTCAATAAATCGGCCTTCATGGTTCGAGACGCCGCGCGAATGCGCGGCTCCTCATCATGAGGTTTACGAAATCATTTCCCCGAGACCATCTCCTCGACCTCGCGCAACTGCTCCTTGCCGAAAAACATTTCCTTGCCGACAAAGAAGGTCGGCGAGCCGAAGGCGCCGCGCTCCACGGCCGATTGGGTGTTCTCGATCAGTTTTGCCTTCACGTCGGCGTCCTGGGCGCGCGCGAACAGTTTTGCCGCGTCGAGGCCGGAGGCGGTCAGCGCCTTGCCGGCCACTTCAGGGTCGTCCATTTTCTTCGGCTCTTCCCACATGTGATGAAACGCGGCGGCGACGTATTGCTCGAATACGCCTTCGAACTGCGCCGCGATGGCGGCGCGCATCAGATGGAGGGTGTTGATCGGAAAGAACGGATTCCAGCTGTAGGGCTTGACGTGAAACCGCTTCACGAAGCGTTCGGTCTCGATCGCGTGGAATTCGCGCTTGTTCTTGACGCCGGCAAGCGTTTCGGCCGGCGATTTGTTGTTGGTGGCCTTGAAGATGCCACCGAGCAGGACCGGAATATATTCGAATTTCACGCCGGTGCGCTGTTCGATCGCCGGGATCGCCTCATGGCTGAGAAAGGCATTGGGGCTGCCGAAATCGAACAGGAATTGCGGGGCGGTCGGGCTCACGGCGGTCTCCCTGGGATGAAGGTTTCTTATATGATCACTATCATTCCAAGCAACCTAGCGCTTGATGTTGAAGGGATCAACCGGCAGGCTCCCGTGAGGCCTGATGAAACGCGGTTTCGGCGAGATTGAGGGCGTGGTCGCGCAGATCCGCGGGCCATGCGGCGATCAATTTCTCGAAATGGACCGGATCGTTCGCGAACAACGCGCGGATCGCGTCCTCGTAATGGGGCTTGTTGCCGGCCATGGCGGACATGAAACGATAGGCCGCCTCCTGCGCCCGACGGACGCGATGGCCGTCCTCGCCGGTCCGGCGCGCGGCCTCGACCAGTTTGCGCAACGCGACCGAGGCGCCGCCGGGTTGCTGCGCCAGCCAGTCCCAGTGCCGCGGCAGCAGCGTTACCTCGCGCGCGACCACGCCCAGTTTCGGACGGCCGGGGCCGCGCGGCGCGGACGGCGCGGCGTCCTTTGCCCCCGTGGGCACGCTGGCAATCGCCGGCAGCCGTGCCTCGACGTCGGCGACGGTTCCGCGAAAATCGATGTCGATCGGGCCGCTGGTGACAGCGTCGAAGATGAGGATCGCGGCATGCTTGCGCCGGTCGAGCACTTCCCTGGCCGCACGCGCGACCTCGCGCAGATCGCCGGTCGCGATGCGGCGGTCGCCGTCAAAGGCGATGTAGGCGGCCTCAGGCCCCGGATTCATAACAACTCCCCTATCCCCGAATCTTCCATTCCAAAGCGAAGTATTACCCGGGTAAATTATCTCTGTCAATAACATCCGGGTAATATAGGCCGGTACGTGACACCTCGACTTTCCAGCATCCCGCTGGCACCACCATGCGCTGCAGACGGGTCATTCGGGGGAAGCACCAGCATGCTCACGGTCCATCATCTCAACAATTCCCGCTCCCAGCGTGTGCTGTGGTTGCTGGAGGAACTTGGGCTTCCCTACGAGATCGTCCGCTATCAGCGTCAGCCCGACATGCGCGCGCCGGCGGAACTGCGCGCGATTCATCCGCTCGGAAAATCGCCGGTCATTACCGACAATGGCAACACCATCGCGGAATCAGGCGCGATCATCGAATACCTCACCGAGACCTATGGCGATGGACGCCTGATCCCGCTGCCCAAAACGCCGGAACGGCTGCGCTACACCTATTGGCTGCATTATGCGGAAGGCTCCGCGATGCCGCCTTTGCTGCTGAAGCTGTTGTTCACGCTGATGCCGAAGCGCGCGCCGGCGCTGTTGCGCCCGATCGTGCGCAAGGTCGCCAACCAGGCGCTGACGACGCTGGTTAACCCCCAGCTCAAGCAGCACATGGCGTTCTGGGAAGGCGAACTCGGCAAGAGCGAATGGTTTGCCGGCAGCGCGTTCACCGCCGCCGACATCCAGATGAGCTTTCCGCTCGAAGCCGCCGCCGCTCGCGGTGGACTGGATCAGGGCCATCCCAAAGCGATGGCATTTCTGGAGCGCATTCACGCCCGCCCGGCCTATCAGCGCGCGCTGGAGAAGGGCGGGCCCTACACGGTGGGGCGCTGAGATCGTCGTCGCGCCTCGTCAGCGCGACTTCTGGGCCTCGCCGACGGAAGGTAGTGCTCTCACGGTAACACCGGGTGGCGGCACGTCGTCGTCGGGCACAAAGAAATCCGACATCAACGGCACCGACGGGTCAACACGGTAAGGCTCGAAGTCGTGCACGCCGCTGGCGCTCAGCACCTTGTCGTCGATGCAGAACTGCCCGGTAAATTCGCGCGACGGTTTGGTGAAGATGACATAGGCCGCATCGCCCATGATCTCGGGGGTGCGGCTGGCGCGCATCATGGCGTCTCCCCCGAGGAGATTGCCGACCGCGGCGGTCGCGATGGTGGTGCGCGGCCACAGCGCGTTGACCGCGACGCCCGCGCCCTTCAGCTCGGCCGCCAGACCGAGCACACACAGGCTCATGCCGAACTTCGCCAGCGTGTAGGCAGTCGAATGCTCGAACCACTTTGCTTTTATGTCGAGCGGCGGCGACAGCATCAAAATGTGCGGGTTGTCGGCCTTCTTTAAATGCGGGATGCAGTATTTCGACACCATGAAGGTGCCACGGGTGTTGATGCCCATCATCAGGTCGAACCGCTTCATGTCGGTGGCCTGCGAATTGGTCAGGCTGATGGCGCTGGCGTTGTTGACGCAGATATCGATGCCGCCGAATTCGGCGACGGTTTTCTCAATGGCCGATATCACCTGGGCCTCCTCGCGGATGTCGCACAGGATCGGCAACGCCTTGCCGCCGGCGGCGCGGATCTCCTCGGCAGCGGTATAGATCGTGCCCTTGAGCTTCGGATGCGGCTCGGCGGTTTTGGCGGCGATCGCGACATTGGCGCCGTCCCGCGCGGCGCGCAGCGCGATCGCAAGCCCGATGCCACGGCTGCCGCCGGAGACGAACAGCGTCTTGCCTTTGAGGGATGTCATCTGAGGCCTCCGATTGCTTTACGCATCCGCGTGCAAAACCCGGCCGCGGGTTTCGGGCAGCGCAAAGGCGGCGATGAAGAACACGCCGTAGGCCGCGACCGCGAAAATCGCAATGGCGTTGCCGAGCGAGGTCTCGGTCGAGAGCGCGCCGACCAAGAACGGAAACAGCGCGCCGATGCCGCGGCCGAAATTATAACAGAAGCCCTGGCCCGACCCGCGCAGCCGTGTCGGATAGAGCTCGGTGAGGAACGCGCCGACGCCGGAGAAATAGCCTGACGCGAAAAAGCCGAGCGGGAAACCGAGCAGCCACAGCACCTCGTTGGTCAGCGGCAATTGGGTGTAGAGCAAAATCACGGCGATCGCGCCGATCGAGAAGATCAGGAACAGGTTGCGCCGGCCGATGCGGTCGGCGAGCCAGGCGCCAACGAGATAGCCGACAAACGAGCCGATGATCAGCGCCGCGAGATAGCCGGTGGAACTGACGATCGAGAGCTTGCGTTCGGTGGTGAGAAAGCGCGGCACCCAGAAGGTGATGGCGTAATAGCCGCCCTGGCATCCCGTTGACATCAGCGACGCCAGTATCGTGGTCTTGAGCATCGGGCTTGCGAAAATCTCCAATATCGAGGGCCGCTCGCCCGACGCCTCCTGTTTGGCGCGGGTGGCGGCGGCGATCGCCGGCTCCTCCACATAGCGGCGCAGGAAGAACACCAGCAGTGCCGGCAGCGCGCCGATCGCGAACATCCAGCGCCAGGCGATATCCGGCGGCAGATACGAGAACAGGACGGCCTGCGACAATACCGCGAGGCCCCAGCCGACCGCCCAGCCTGACTGTACCGAGCCCACCGCGCGGCCGCGATATTGCGGACGGATCGCTTCGCCCATCAGCACCGCGCCCGCGGCCCATTCGCCGCCGAAACCAAGACCGAGCAAGCCGCGGGCGATCAACAGCTGGTCGAAATTCTGCACCACGGCGCAGACCAGCGAAAAAACCGAGAACCACAGGATCGTCAGCTGCAAGGTTTTGACCCGGCCGATGCGGTCGGCAAGATAGCCGCCAAGCCAGCCGCCGATGGCCGAGGCCAGCAAGGTCACGGTGCCGGCGAGGCCCGCGGTGCCCGGATCGACCTTCCACAGCACGATGATGGTGCCGATCACCAGCGGATAGATCATGAAATCCATGCCGTCGAGCGCCCAGCCGGCCGCGCAGGCCCAGAACGTCCGCCGCTCCGGCAGGTTCATGTCGCGATAGAATGCGAGAAGGCTGGTATCTTCGATGGCAGCGACTTCAATCGCTCCCGATGGCTCAACGGTGCTGCTCATGACGGACGTTTCCCCGGAGAATTTCTGACCGGCCTTTTGTTCATTGCCCCCACGGCGGCCGGCTGGCGCGGAGGTCATGCAAACCCTACGCTGATCCCCGCGACAGGCAAATCCGCAATCGGTTGTCCTGACGGGCCTATTGCCCCGCCGCTCCCGCGCCACGGCTGCGTGGATCGGGGGCGCCCAGCAATCCCTGATCGGTCACCGCGATCGAATTGGCCGAGGTCCGCCCCAATGGTTCGATCACGCGATGGCCCTTGGCCCGCAGCGCCGCCAGCGTGTCGTCGGTGAAGCCGTGTTCGATCCGTACTTCATCCGGCAGCCATTGATGGTGCAGCCGGGGCGCGGCCACCGCGGCCGCGACGTCCATGTGATAATCGAGCACATTGACGATTACCTGCAGGACCGCGGAGATGATGCGGCTGCCGCCGGGCGAACCGGTGACCAGAACCGGTTTGCCGTCCTTCAGCACGATGGTCGGCGACATCGAGGACAATGGCCGTTTGCCGGGGCCGGGCAGATTGGCCTCGAATCCGACCAGGCCAAAGGCATTGGACGCGCCGGGTGCCGCGGTGAAATCGTCGAGCTCGTTATTGAGCAGCACGCCGGTGCCTTCCGCGACCATCCCGAGGCCATAGTTGAAATTCAGCGTGTAGGTGTTGCTGACCGCATTGCCCAGACTGTCGACCACCGAAAAATGCGTGGTGTTGCTGCCTTCGCGCGGCATCGTCGCCGACAGCACATCGGTCCACGGCGTGGCGCGGTCGAGATCGATGCTGGCGCGCTGCCTGGCTGCGTAATCCTTTGAGGTCAGGGTCGCCACCGGCACATTGACGAAAGCGGGATCGCCGAGATAACGGGCGCGATCGGCATAGGCGCGCTTCATCGCCTCGATCAGGATATGCAGCGAGGGCGCCGAGCCCTGCTTCATGTCACCCATCGGAAAGCCTTCCACGATATTGAGGATTTCCAGGAGCACGATGCCGCCCGACGACGGCAGCGGCATCGAGACGATGTCAAAACCGCGATAGCTGCCGCGCATCGGTGGGCGGATCGCGGCGGAATAGGATTTTAGATCGTCCAGCGTCATGATGCCGCCGGCGTCGCCGATCGCCTTCACCAGCCTTGCCGCGACCGGGCCTTCATAGAACCCGCGCGGTCCCTGTTCCGCAATCGCCGACAGCGTGGTCGCCAGATCGGCCTGAACCAGGAGGTCGCCATCGTGCAACGGTGCGCCGTCCTTGCCTGAAAATATCTTGATCGCCGAGGGCCAGCGCGCCAGCCGCTCGCGCTCCTCGGGCATGGTGTCGGTCACATCATCGGTGACGACAAACCCGTCGCGGGCCAGCTCAATCGCCGGCTTCAGCAATTCCGCGAGCGTAAATTTGCCCGAGCCGTATTTTTCCAGCGCCAGGGTCAATCCTGCGACGGTGCCGGGAACGCCGATGCCGAGCGCGGAGTCGCGCGACTTGGCAATATCGGGTTTGCCGTCGGGCCCGAGAAAGATCGTGGGCGTGGTGGCGGCCGGCGCGGTCTCGCGATAATCGATGGTGATGTCCTGGCCGCGCTCCCTGGAGTGAATCACCATGAACCCGCCGCCGCCGATGTTTCCCGCGCGCGGATAGGTCACGGCCATGGCAAATCCGGTGGCAACCGCCGCGTCGACCGCATTGCCGCCGCGCTTGAGCACGTCGGCGCCGATTCGGGCCGCGATTTTCTCCTGCGTCACCACCATGCCGTGCTCGGCGACAACGGGATGAATCGCGTCGGCGGCCGGAGGCGTGTAGAAGCCGCGGCGCTGCTCCTGCGCGGCCGCCGGCATGGCGCAGATAAGGGCCAGCATGATGGCTGTGAATGTTCTGCGTATTCCTGCTGTGACCAGGGTCATCGAAAATCCGCCGCGGGTTGAAGTCGGTTCAAGGTCCGAAAAACGCAAACGCCATAGTTCCACCAATGCTATATGGGTTCCGATACGCAGGGCAAAACGCCTCCTCGTGATCTGGCAGGACATTTCGAGCATGGCGGTCGTCACTTCGGACCCAAGCACTTCGGACCCCAGCATTTCCCCAAGCATTGCGGGCGTGCCGCAGACTTATCCGCCGCGCTCGGCGGTTATCAGCTGGATTTTCTTCGATTGGGCCGCACAGCCTTACTTCACCCTGATCACCACCTTTGTGTTCGCGCCTTATTTCGCCACCCATGTGGCGGCCGATCCCGCCAGCGGGCAGTCCCTTTGGGGGTTTGCCACCGCGGCCGCGGGCCTGATCATCGCATTGTTGTCGCCGGTATTGGGCGCCATCGCCGATGCCAGTGGTCGCCGCAAACCGTGGATCGCCGCGTTCGGCGCCCTGCTGGTGATCGGATCCGGCCTGATGTGGTTTGGG
>NZ_JBEKCZ010000149.1:0-13022 GCF_050014615.1 Bradyrhizobium sp.
CGGGCGAGCTTGGCGGTGGTGGTGGTTTTGCCGGAGCCCTGCAGGCCGACCATCATGATCGCGACCGGCGGCACGGCGTTGAGGTCGATGGTCTGGCCGTCGGCGCCGAGCGTGGCGATCAGTTCGTCATGGACGATCTTCACCACCATCTGGCCGGGGGTCACCGACTTGACCACGGTGGCGCCGATCGCCTGTTCGCGGACCTTTTCGGTAAAGCTCCTGACCACGTCGAGCGAGACGTCGGCCTCCAGCAGCGCGCGGCGTACCTCGCGCATGGCGGCATCGACGTCGGCCTCGGTCAGCGCGCCGCGCCGCGTCAGCCGATCGAGAATGCCTCCAAGCTTTTCCGACAGATTGTCGAACAATTCCGTTTTCCCTTGTCATGCCCGTCGCGGGCACAGCATCGCTCAACTAACTTCCGTCATACCCCGCGAAAGCGGGCTATCCAGTACGCCGAGACCTCGCGTCAAAGCGAACGCTCCGGGATACTGGATCACCCGCCTTCGCGGGTGATGACGGTTCATTTTGTGTTCTCGCCACGGGGCGGAACGATAGTCCAAACAATTTTGCGCCCGAGGGCGCATCGCGCTGTCGGGCGTTGGCCTCCGGCCTCAAGGGCCGGGCGGCGGGTCGAAAAGAACGTCTTTCCGAGAATTGCGGCGGTTAAACCCCCGCAGCCCCCGGAAGTCAAGAAAAGTCACGCAAAAGTGGTATTTTTCGGGAGTCTTGCCGCTCGGCACCCCCTTGCCGAAACGCAGGTTTTGAGGCCAATCGGGCATGAAAACCACCCGCCGCACTGTTCTCGGCCTCCTCGCCGGTGCTGCCGCTGTTGCCGGCGTCCCGTCCTACTGGATTTACCGCATGAAAACCTATGCCGGGCCGCCGTCCGATCATTTCGACGGCACGCATTTCTTCGATCCCGATGGCGTGCCGCCGAAATCGCTGGGTGACGTATTGCGCTGGCAGTTCGGCAGTGGCCGGCAGCGGCAGGCATGGCCCGAATGGGTGCCGAGCCCCCATGCCGATACGCCGCCGCCACGCGTGACTGGCGACAAGGTGCGATTGTCATTCGTCGGCCACGCCAGCTGGCTGATCCAGACCGCTGGGCTGAACATCCTGGTCGATCCTGTCTGGTCGGACCGCGCCTCGCCGCTGGGTTTCGCCGGACCGAAGCGCCATAACGATCCTGGTGTCGCGTTCGACGCGCTGCCTCCGATCGACATCGTGCTGGTGTCGCACGGGCATTACGACCATCTCGACGTCGCGACCTTGTCGAAACTCGCCGCAAAGTTCTCGCCGCGCGTCATCACCCCGCTCGGCAATGATCTCACCATGCGCGAGGCCGACAACGCGATCAAAGCCGAGGCGTTCGACTGGCATGATCGCGTCGAGCTCGGCAGCGGCGTCGCGGTGACGCTGGTGCCGACGCGGCACTGGTCGGCGCGCGGATTGTTCGACCGCAACAAGGCGCTGTGGGCGAGTTTTGTGATGGAGACGTCAGCAGGCAAGGTCTACATCGTCTGCGATTCCGGCTATGGCGAGGGCAAGCACTTCCGTCGTGTGGCCGAGGCGCACGGTCCGTTGCGGCTGGCGATCCTCCCGATCGGCGCCTATGAGCCGCGCTGGTTCATGAAGGATCAGCACATGAATCCGCAGGACGCGGTGAAGGCGCTGGCCGATTGCGGCGCGCAGCAGGCGCTGGCGCATCACAACGGCACCTTTCAGCTGACCGACGAGGCGATCGACGCCCCGGTTATTGCGCTGGGCGTGGCGCTCGACGAAGCGAAGATCCCGCGCGAACGGTTTGTGGCGCCGAAGCCGGGGCAGGTGTTCGAGATTTAGATTCTCGTCGTCCCGGCGTTCGCCGGGACGACGACTCGTTTTATTGCGCCGATTGCTCCGGCTTGATGGCCCAGGACACGCTCACCGTGACGCCAATGGTTTCTTCGCCCTGTGCCACCGGCGCTGTGGAGGCCATCGCGCCGGCCATTTTGCGGAATTGCATCGGCACCGGCGAGCCACCTTCCGAGATGCTGATCGGGGCGCCGAGCGTGACACCGGCGGCCTTGGCATAGATCTCGGCCTTGCGGCGGGCGTCGGCGACCGCCTGTTCGCGCGCCTCGTCGAGCAGTTTCGAGGCCTGCGCCACCATGAAGTTGATGCCGCCGATATCGTTGGCGCCGGCGCCGACCAGCGTATCGATCACGCTGGCGACCTTGGTGACGTCGCGCAGCCGGATCGTCACCCGATTGCTGGCGCGGTAGCCGACGATGACGGGGGGCCCGCTGGATCTATTCGGCGCGCTCTGCGGCTGCAGCGACAGCCGCGAGGTCTGGAAATCCTTCTCATCGATGCCGGCGCCCTTGAGCGCCAGCAGCACCTTGCCCATTGCGGCATTATTGGCCTCCGAGGCCTCGCGCGCGGTTTTGGCTTCCGAGGTGACGCCGCCCTCGACCTGCGCCAGATCGGGCGGCACCGAGATAGTGGCTTCGCCGGTGACGGAGATCATGGCCGGGAGCGCGGTCTGTGCCCGCGCGGGCGCTGCGAGCAGCATGCCCGCCGCCATGATCGCCGCGGTGAACAGCGCGGGCTTCACGGGGCTCACTTCAGCGGCACATAGACATTGATCACCAGCTTGTCCTCCGCCGTCTTCAGCGGGTCGGTGATGTATTCCTCGATGAAGGTATCCTTGGCCTCGAGCTTCTTGTCGTCGAGGTGATTGGTGATGGCCTCATAGGTGTTGTCCATATTGTCGTAGGAACCGCGGTGGACAAACTTCAGGGCCTTGCCGTCGGGCGACTTGCCCATGCTCATGGCCTTGGTCAGGTTCTTCGGTTCCTGATCGACCGGAATTTCCGCGAGATAAGTGAAGCCGGTATCGTCGGTCGACGTATAGACGATCATCGGATTGCCCGCGGGCTTGATGCCCTGCTTATCGAGCAAGCCTGACAGCGTCTTGAATGATTCGATCAGGGTGTCGAACGCCGCATCCCAATTGGCAGAGCCCTTGGCGATGACGACCGTCTTCGGCGTCAGCGCGATCTGTTCGCCGAACGGATCGGCGGTCTGAACCGGTGCAGGCGTTGCCGGGGTCGACGCTGCCGGAGCCTCCGCGGCGGGGCTCGGGGCCGGGCTCGGTGCGGGGGCCGGTGTGCTCGCCGTAGGCGGCGGCGTCTGCGCCAGCGCGGGACCAAGACCTGCGATGCCAAGACCCAGGATGCCAAGACCCAGCGAAATCGCGGCTGCCGGGACCAGCGCGACCATGGCAAGGCGGAAATGGCGGGGCAAATTCATTCGGTATTCTCCATGGCCGTGATCAGCGCGCGCGCCTCGCCCAGATGTCCCGGTTCACGTCGGTGAAGCGTATGACGAAGCGACGGCATCCTAACACGCAAGGGCCGTTTTAGTCCCATGACAGATATTTCATGGCCGCCCCCGTCCGGTGAGGACCCGACACAGATTTGCCGCACTGGCCAATCCGCCGTCATTCGCCATATAAGACGGGCACAGACCGGGAAATTCCATGAGCGCGCTCGCCAACCGACCCTTTGCCAAGATGAACGGCATCGGCAACGAAATCGTGGTGGTCGATCTGCGCGACCACCCCGCCGCGGTCAGCGCGGAAGAAGCGCGCGCGGTGGCCCAGCCTGCGGGCGTGCCGTATGACCAGCTGATGGTGCTGCAGCCGCCGCGCCTGGCCGGCACCGAGGCTTTTATCCGCATCTACAATAATGACGGCTCGGAAGCGGGGGCCTGCGGCAACGGCATGCGCTGCGTGGTGCGCCGGCTGTTCGAGAAAACCGGCCAGACCGCCGTGACGTTTGAGACCCGGGCCGGCCTTTTGAATTGCTGGCAGGGTCCGTCGGCCGATCTCTACACCGTCGACATGGGCCCGCCGAAATTCGGCTGGAAGGATATTCCGCTCGCCGAAGAATTCCGCGACACGCGCTCAATCGAGCTGCAGATCGGTCCGATCGACGCGCCGGTGTTGCACACGCCGTCCGTGGTCAGCATGGGCAATCCGCATGCGATCTTCTGGGTCGACGACGTCAACGCCTACGATCTCGCCCGCTTCGGCCCGCTTCTGGAAAACCATCCGATCTTTCCGGAGCGTGCCAACATCACGCTCGCGCACATCGTCGATCGCGATCACATCACGATCCGCACCTGGGAGCGCGGCGCGGGACTGACCAGGGCCTGTGGCTCGGCGGCCTGCGCTGCAGCAGTCGCCGCGGCGCGGCTGCGCCGCGCCAATCGCCTGGTGCAGATCGCGCTGCCCGGCGGCGAACTCGCGATCGAGTGGCGCGAGCGCGATGACCACGTGCTGATGACGGGCACGGCCGATTTCGAATATGAAGGCCGCTTCGATCCCGCATTGTTTGCGTCCGTCGCTTGAACCATGAGCGTTGACGTCATCACCTTTGGCTGCCGCCTCAATGCCTTCGAATCCGAGGTGATCGCCCGCGAGGCAGAACGCGCCGGGTTGATGGATACCATCGTCATCAATAGCTGCGCGGTTACCAACGAGGCGGTGGCGCAGGCGCGGCAATCGATCCGCCGGCTCAAGCGCGAGCGGCCGCAGGCGCGCATTGTGGTCACCGGCTGCGCGGCGCAGACCCAGGCGCAGATGTTCGCCGATATGGCCGAGGTCGATCGGGTCATCGGCAATGACGACAAGATGCGCGGCGAAGCCTGGCGCGATGCGCGCACGGCGCTCGACGCCGCGCCCGCATTCGGCATCGCGGCAGATGAGAAGATCGCGGTCGCCGACATCATGGCGGTGAAGCAGATGGCGCCGCATCTCTTGGAAGGATTTCAGAGCGGCCTGCCGCGGGTGTTCGTGCAGGTGCAGAACGGCTGCGACCACCGCTGTACCTTCTGCATCATCCCCTATGGCCGCGGCAATTCGCGCTCGGTGCCGATGGGCGCGGTGGTCGATCAGGTTCGCGCGCTGGTCGCGCGCGGCCATGCCGAAATCGTGCTGACCGGCGTCGACCTGACCAGCTACGGCGCGGATCTGCCGGGCGCGCCCAAACTCGGCCTGCTGACAAAGCAGATCCTGCGCCATGTGCCGGAACTGAAGCGGCTTCGCATTTCGTCGATCGATCAGGTCGAGGTCGACAAGGATCTGCTCGACGTGATCGCGGAGAACGAACGTTTAATGCCGCATCTGCATCTGTCGCTGCAGTCCGGCGACGACCTGATCCTGAAGCGGATGAAGCGGCGGCATTCGCGCGCCGATGCGATCGATTTCTGCGCGCAGGTGCGGCGGTTACGGCCCGACATCGCGCTCGGCGCCGATATCATCGCGGGCTTTCCGACCGAAACCGGGGAGATGTTCGCGCGCTCGCAGGATCTGGTCGAACAATGCGGCCTGACCTTCCTGCATGTGTTCCCCTATTCGAAGCGCCCGGGCACCCCGGCGGCGCGGATGCCGCAGGTTTCCGGCGACAAGATCAAAGAGCGCGCCAGCCGATTGCGGGCCGCGGGAGAAGCCGCGCTGCGGAAGCGACTGGCATCGGAAATCGGTATGATGCGCCATGTTTTGATCGAGAGCGCGACCCAGGGCCGCACCGAACATTTTCTGCCGGTGGCGATCAGTGGCGAGATATCAGGCGCGGTGCGGGCGCTGACGATCGCCGGCAATGATGGCGCGCGGTTGACGGTGTGAGGCGCTAACGATCTCAACTCGTCGTCGCCCGGCTTGACCGGGCGATCCAGTACGCTGCGGCTTCTCGATCAATCCGCAGGTCTCTGGAATACTGGATCATCCGCTTTCGCGGATGATGACAGCCGTGATCGGAGCCAACGACGGGCTCTCTCACGAAATCACTCCCCGTTCCACCCGCATTTCCGCAACCGCTCGTGCAAATGCGCCGGCGCCGGCGCGGTCACCCGCACCGGGTCTTTATTTCTGGAGATCGGAATCACGATCTCGCGGGCATGCAGATGCAGGCTCGGCTCGCCGAAACGCGGGCCGGTGCCGTAGATATTGTCGCCGACGATCGGCCAGCCCATCGAAGCGGAGTGAACGCGCAATTGATGGGTGCGGCCGGTGACGGGCTCGAGCGCGAGCCAGGCGAGGCCGTCGCCACGACCCCGCACCGTCCAGTTGGTGACGGCCTTTTGCCCCTCTGGATCCGGCTTCTGCCACCAGCCGCGCTCGGCATTGAGGCGGCCGAGCGGCATGTCGATGGTGCCCCGGTCCTCGACCGGCCCGCCTTCGACCACCGCCCAGTAGGTTTTGGAGATCTTGCCGTGCTTGAACAGCAGGCCCAGCGACGCCGTCGCCTTGCGATGGCGTCCCAGCACGAGGCAGCCGGACGTATCGCGGTCGAGCCGGTGGGCCAGCACCGGCGGACGCGGCAGGCCGAATCGCAGCGCGTCGAAGGAAGATTCCAGGTTGGCACCGCCCTTGGGGCCGCGATGCACCGGCAGCCCCGCGGGCTTGTCGATCACCAGCATCAGCCCGTCGCGATGGAGCACGCGGGCCTGGATTTCGTCCGCAGTCAGTTCGGCAACGTCCATCAATCGTCAAGACTTTCGTTTGAAGGATGAAACGGCTAACACACGTCGGACATGAACGATACCATTCCGGAACAGACCAAACTGAGCTGGTGGCGGCGGCTATCCGGCGGCCTGAAGCGCACCTCGGGTTCGCTCGGCGCCGCCGTGGCCGATCTCGTCACCAAGCGCAAGCTCGATCGCGCGATGCTCGAGGATATCGAGGACGTGCTGCTGCGCGCCGATTTGGGAACCGAGGTCGCGGCGCGGATCGCAACTGCCGTGGGCGCCGGGCGCTACGACAAGACGATCTCGGCGGATGACGTGAAATCGGTGGTCGCGACCGAGGTCGAGAAAGTGCTGGTTCCGGTGGCGAAACCGCTTGTGATCGACGCGGTGCAGAAACCGTTTGTGATTCTGGTGGTCGGCGTCAACGGTTCCGGCAAGACCACTACGATCGGCAAGCTGGCAGCCAAGCTTTCCACTGAGGGCCGCAAGGTGATGCTGGCCGCGGGCGATACCTTTCGCGCCGCCGCGATCGAGCAATTGAAGATCTGGGGCGAGCGTACCAAGTCGCCGGTGATCGCGGCCGCGCAGGGGTCGGATTCGGCGAGCCTGGCCTTCAATGCGTTGTCGGCGGCACGGGAGGGAAAGCTCGACGTGCTGCTGATCGACACCGCGGGCCGGCTGCAGAACAAGGCCGAGTTGATGAACGAGCTTGAAAAGGTGGTTCGTGTCATCAAGAAGGTCGATGCGTCGGCGCCGCATGCGGTGCTGCTGGTGCTCGATGCCACGGTGGGACAAAATGCGCTGTCGCAGGTCGAGGCGTTTCATCGTACCGCAGGGGTGACGGGCCTGGTGATGACCAAGCTCGACGGCACCGCACGCGGCGGCATCCTGGTGGCGCTCGCGGAAAAGCACAAACTGCCGGTGCATTTCATCGGCGTCGGCGAGGGCATCGACGATCTCGCCCCGTTCACCGCGCGCGATTTCGCGCAGGCGATCGCCGGGATCGAATCTTAGGGTTTTTCTTGTCATGCCCCGCCAACGGGTCTCGCCTTTTGGCGAGCCCGATGACAGGCTCCGGCGGGGCATCCAGTACGCCGCGCCGTCAGTTGGAATCGAGGCGCTTCGGAATACTGGATCATCCGCTTTCGCGGATGATGACGGCAATACGGGGTATGAGATGGACAAAACCACGCCGCATCCGCTGTTCAAGCTCGCGACCGAACTCGGTCCGCTGGTGGTGTTTTTCGTGGCCAACGCCAAATTCCACCTGTTCGTCGCCACCGGCGCGTTTATGGTGGCGGTGGTGGCGGCGATGATCGCGTCTTACGTGGTGACGCGGCATGTGCCGATCATGGCGCTGGTCACCGGCGTCGTGGTGCTGGTGTTCGGCACGCTGACCCTGGTGCTGCACGATGAAACCTTCATCAAGGTCAAGCCCACCATCATCTACAGCCTGTTCGCCGCGGTGCTCGGCGGCGGCCTGTTGTTCGGCCGCTCCTTTATCGCGATCATGTTCGACCAGATGTTCAATCTGACACCGCAGGGCTGGCGCGCCCTGACGCTGCGCTGGGCGCTGTTCTTTTTCGCGATGGCGATTGTGAACGAAATCGTCTGGCGCACCCAGACCACCGATTTCTGGGTGGCCTTCAAGGCGTTCGGCGTGATCCCGCTGACGATGATCTTCGCGGTCACGCAGATGCCGCTGATCAAGCGCTACCATCTGGAGCCGGTCTCGCTGGAAGCAAGCGACGCGGCGGAGGGGGACGTCACCAAGGGGTGAGCCATTCCCTCTCGCCGCGCGATTTCGCGGAAAGACTTAGCTTCCCGCTTTCAGCGCCTTGTCGATCTCGGCCCGCAATATGGTGTTGATATTGTCAGGGGTGACCGGGCCGACCATCTTGTAGACGATGGTGCCCTGGCGTCCGACGATGAAGGTTTCCGGCACGCCGTAGACTCCCCATTCGATCGCGGCGCGGCCATTACCGTCGACGCCGACAATGCCGAACGGATTGCCGTAGCGGCCAAGAAATCGCCGGGCATTGTCGGGCGAATCTTTGTAGTTGATGCCGACGACCTGCAGCCTTGTGTCCTTGCCGAGTTCGGTCAACAGCGGCGCTTCGTCGTGACAGGGTATGCACCACGAGGCCCAGACATTGACGACACTGACCTTGCCCTTGAACGCTGAAGGGTCGAGCCCGGGCACCGGCACGCCATTATTGACGAGGCCATCGAGCGCGGGCAACGCGGTTTGCGGCGCCGGATGACCGATCAGGGCGGATGGAATGCGCGAGGGGTCGCTATTGCCAAGCCGGAACCAGAAGATCGCGGCCAGTGCGATGAAGCCGATCAGCGGCAGCGCCATCAACCAGCGCGAGGTTCGCGGCGCAGCATTTATAGGTATCGGCGGAGGTTTGCTCATGTGATGTCCGTGGCGCTGCGCCCGGAGCGTCGGGCCACGCCGCCGGCTTCGAGCTCGTGCAGGGTTTGCTTCTGACGGCGATAATCGATCGCGATCCAGATAATGAGGATCAGCACCACCGCCGCCACCAGCAGATAGGACGTCACGATGAAGGACGCGTAGGGGCCAAGCGACATCGCCTTCACGCCGAACGCTGGCTGGCTTGCGCCACTTGCATCATTTGCAACGCGCGCACCCGGCGGCGCAGAATCTCGTTGCGCATCGCCGCCAGATGCAGGGTCACGAACAGAAGTGAAAATGCCACCGCCATCACCAAGAGCGGAATCAGGAAGACGCGGTCGAGCGACGGGCCGCCGAGCCGCATCACCGATGCCGGCTGATGCAGCGTGTTCCACCAATCCACCGAGAATTTGATGATCGGCAGATTGATCGCGCCCACCAGCGTCAGGATGGCCGCGGCGCGGGCGGCGCGGGAAGGATCCTCGACCGCGCGCCACAGCGCGATCAGGCCGAGATACATCAGGAACAGAATCAGCACCGAAGTCAGCCGCGCATCCCATTCCCAATAGGTGCCCCACATCGGCCGTCCCCACAGCGAACCCGTGACCAAAGCGAGAAACGTGAACGCCGCCCCAATTGGCGCGGCGGCCTTGGCCGCGACATCCGCCAGCGGATGCCGCCACACCAGCGTGCCCAGTGCCGCCAGGCTCATGACGCCCCAGACGAACATCGACAGCCAGGCATTCGGCACATGGATGAACATGATCTTCACGGTGGCGCCTTGCTGATAGTCATCGGGCGCCATCGCGGACTGATAGAGGCCGATCAGCAGCAAGACGGCGGTTGCGGCCGCAAGCCATGGCAACAGGCGCGCGGTCAACGACAGGAACCGGGTCGGGTTGGCGAGATCGATCAGCGTCATGACATCCTGATAATCATCATCATTGTCGCAGGCAATGCGGCTGTTTTTGTTTCATGCCGTCTCCGCAAGAGTTGATTACGGTTTAGTTGATCGCACCTAGAGCCTGGGTTCTGACCGAATCAGAACCCAGGCTCTAATCTTTCGTTTTGACGCGTTTTCTTTATGCGAACCGGTACCCACTTCGCTTGAAAACGCTCTAATCCAATCCTTGCCGCAGGCTCGCAGCCGCGGCGAACGGTCCAATGACAAAACTGATCAGCGACAGCGCGCACAGGATCGAGAACGGCGCGCCGAACGACACGGGCCCGGTGATCGCAGCCTCCGAGGCGGCCACACCGAAGATCAGCACCGGTATAGACAGCGGCAGCACCAATACCGCCAGCAGCAGTCCACCGCGATGCAGCGTCACCGCCAGCGCTGCGCCGATCATGCCGGTAAAGGTCAGCGCCGGCGTGCCCGCCAGCAGCGTCAACGCGACAGCCGAGGTCGCTGTCGCGTCGAGATTGAGCAACAGCCCCAGCACCGGGGTTGCGATCACCAGCGGCAATCCGGCGGCCAGCCAGTGCGCCAGCGCTTTCGCGGCACAGGTCAGTTCCAGCGGGGTCCGGCTCATCACGATCAGGTCGAGCGAGCCGTCTTCGTGGTCGGCCATGAACAGCCGGTCGAGGGTGAGCAGGCTTGCGAGCAGGGCGCCGAGCCAGAGGATCGCCGGCCCGAGCCGCGTCAGCAACGCCAGATCGGGGCCGACCGCGAACGGCATCAGCACCACCACGGTGAGGAAGAACAGCACGCCGATCAGCGCGCCGCCGCCGACCCGCAGCGCGATGCGGATATCCCTTCGAATCAGCGCGGCGAGGGCGGTCACGACGCCTCCCCGATCCGCAATTCCCGGGCTTGCAGTCCCAGGGGCGCATGGGTGGCGGCGACGATCAGCCCGCCGCGCGCGAGGTGGTCGTTCATCAACCCCGCAAACAGGCCTTGTCCGGCGGCATCCAGCGCGTTGGTCGGCTCATCCAGCAGCCAGACCGGCCGCCGCACGGCCAGCAACCGGGCGATCGAAAGCCTGCGCCGCTGACCGGCCGACAGATACGCCGCCGGCAGCCGGGCGGCATGGTCGAGCCCCACCGCGGCCAGGCTTTGCGCGGGATCGAACGCCTCGCCACCCAGAAAATCACGCCAGAATTCAAGGTTTTCCTGCACGCTCAAGGCCGGCTTCAGCGCATCGCGATGGCCAAGGTAATGGGCCTGTTCGGGCAAGCTCAACTCCACCCCGCCACCCTCGAGATCGATGGTGCCGCCGGCCAGGGTCAGGAGGCCGGCGATCAGTCGCAGCAGCGAGGTTTTGCCTGATCCATTGGGGCCGGTGACGGCCAGCGCCGCGCCGGAGGACGCCTCGAAATCCAGCGCCGAGAACACTTCCCGACCGCCCCGCACGCATCTGATGCCACGTCCGCAGAGCCGCATGTTGTCCTTTCACAGCCCTCTGGAAACCTGTGGGTAGCGCGTCGGAATTTGTGGGTGCCGCATTGCTGCGGCACGATTGTCGGTGTGGCGGTGCTTCTAGAAAGATTCTATAAGCCGGAACTTGATGCAGCACACAATCCGCGGCTGCAAGCTATCGGCCAAGCCTCTCCGCCGGTGTTCTAATACCTCTGCCGGGTATAACTGACAATTGGGATTGCCTCACATGACCTCGCTCGACAGCTTCAAATGCCAAAAGACCCTCAAGGTTGGTGGCAAGACCTACGTCTATTACAGCCTGCCCGCGGCCGAGAAAAACGGTCTCAAGGGAATCTCGAAACTTCCCTATTCGATGAAGGTGCTGCTGGAAAACCTGCTGCGCCATGAAGACGACCGCAGCGTCAAGAAAGCCGACATCGTCGCGGTGTCGAAATGGCTGAAAAAGCGCGCGCTCGAACATGAAATCTCGTTTCGCCCGGCGCGGGTGCTGATGCAGGATTTCACCGGCGTGCCCGCGGTGGTCGATCTTGCGGCGATGCGCAACGCCATGCAGGCGCTCGGCGGCGACGCCGAAAAGATCAATCCGCTGGTGCCGGTCGATCTCGTCATCGACCACAGCGTGATCGTGAACTTCTTCGGCGACAACAAGGCATTCGGCAAGAATGTGGTCGAGGAATACAAGCAGAACCAGGAACGCTACGAATTCCTGAAATGGGGCCAGAAGGCGTTTTCGAATTTCTCCGTGGTGCCGCCCGGTACCGGCATCTGCCATCAGGTCAATCTCGAATACCTCGCGCAGACGGTATGGACCCGCAAGGAAAAGATGACCGTCGGCAAGAAGACGGCCACCTTCGAGGTCGCCTATCCCGACACGCTGGTCGGCACTGACTCGCACACCACGATGGTCAATGGTCTCGCCGTGCTCGGCTGGGGCGTCGGCGGCATCGAGGCCGAAGCAGCGATGCTGGGTCAGCCGCAGTCGATGCTGTTGCCCGAAGTGATCGGTTTCAAGCTCAAGGGTGCGCTGAAGGAAGGCGTCACCGCCACCGATCTGGTGCTGACCGTGACGCAGATGCTGCGCAAGCAGGGCGTGGTCGGAAAATTCGTCGAGTTCTTCGGCCCCGGCCTCGACCATCTCTCGGTCGCGGACAAGGCCACCATCGGCAACATGGCGCCGGAATATGGCGCCACCTGCGGCTTCTTCCCGGTCGATGCCGCGACCATCGATTATCTCAAGACCTCGGGCCGCAAGGCTGACCGTGTCGCGCTCGTCACCGCCTATGCCAAGGCGCAGGGCCTGTTCCGCACCGCCAAGTCTCCCGATCCGGTATTCACGGCGACCTTGACGCTCGATCTCGCCGACGTGGTGCCCTCATTGGCCGGACCCAAGCGCCCCGAAGGCCGCGTCGCGCTGCCCGCGGTCGCGGCAGGTTTCGCCGCGGCGATGGCCAGCGAATACAAGAAAGCCGCCGACGCATCGAAGCGCTATGCGGTCGAGAATCGCAATTTCGATCTCGGCCATGGCGATGTGGTGATCGCGGCAATCACTTCCTGCACCAACACTTCCAATCCGAGCGTGCTGATCGGCGCCGGACTGTTGGCGCGCAACGCTGCCGCCAAGGGCCTGACCGCCAAGCCCTGGGTCAAGACCTCGCTGGCGCCGGGCAGCCAGGTGGTCGCCGAATATCTTTCCAATTCCGGACTGCA
>NZ_JBEKCZ010000150.1:0-12944 GCF_050014615.1 Bradyrhizobium sp.
GAGGCGTTTCCATGCCTGAAGGCCCGGATCAGGGCTTGGGGAGATGATCGCCCGGCGCCTTGGACGCGTGATCTGTCGAAGCGCGAAGCCTTGTCACCACAGAGTTGTAATAGTCATCACGTTCGCGATGGAACAGCTCCTGATGGGCGCGGAACGCAGCCACCCTTCCGCGGATTTCCTGGCGAATATCGCTGACACGCACCGGGGATGGGCGGGTGATCTGCGCAGTCTCGATTCGCGCAGTCTCGTTTCGCGCAGTCTCGTTTCGCGCAGTCTCGTTTCGCGCAGTCTCGTTTCGCGAAGTCTCGATTCGCAAAGTCTCGATTTGCAAAGTCTCGATCTGCGCGGCATCGGCAGGCCGTTTCACTTCCGCAATTTCACCAGCCGGAGTTGATTTAATCAGAGTTGGTTCGATCAGGGCTTCCCGCGGAACTTCCCGAGCTTCAGCGGTCGCCTTCTTGCCGGCGACAGATTGAACAAATGCCATGGTTTGCGCGATCAGAAGATCGCGCTCCTTTTTCCACTTCATGGCTCACCTCGGCCCGCAAGCATTTCAGCAAAAAGCCCGCGATCAATCAAGCGCGCTTGCTCACAGGATCCGTGAGGTTTTGTCGCCCCAGTAACGGTCGCGCAACAGCCGTTTGTAGAGTTTTCCGGTCGGTAGCCGGGGCAGTTCGGCCGCAAAATCGATCGAGCGCGGCACCTTCTGGCGCGACAGCGACTGGCTGCAAAACAGGATCAACTCCTCGGCGAGATCCGGACATGCCAGAATCCCGGGCATCGGCTGCACCACGGCTTTGACCTCCTCGCCAAGATCGGCATTGGGAACGCCGAATACCGCGGCGTCGGCGATCTTGGGATGGGTGATCAGGAGGTTCTCGCATTCCTGCGGATAGATGTTGACGCCTCCCGAGATGATCATGAAGGTCGCGCGATCGGTCAGATGGAGAAAGCCGTCGCTGTCGACATAGCCGACATCGCCGACCGTGCTCATGCTGCCGTCGGGCGAGCGGGCCTCGCGGGTCTTGTTCGGGTCGTTGAAATATTCAAACGGGGTAGCGGTCTTGAACCACACCGTGCCGGAGGTGCCGACCGGGCATGGCTGCATGTTTTCGTCGAGAATGTGAAGGTCGCCGAGCAGGACCTTGCCGACCGTTCCCCGGTGGGCCAGCCATTCCGCGCTGTTGCACGCGGTAAAGCCGAGGCCTTCGGTGGCGCCATAATATTCGTGGATGATCGGTCCCCACCATTTGATGATCTCGTCCTTCACCATGGACGGACAGGGCGCCGCCGCATGGACCGCGATTTCGAGCGATGACAGGTCATAGCGCGTCCGCACCGCCTCCGGCAGCTTCAGCATGCGCGAGAACATCGTCGGCACCAGCTGGCTGTGGGTCACGCCCCATTTCTCGACCAGCGCGAGATAATTTTCCGGATCGAAGCTCTCCATGATGATGACGGTGGCGCCCATCCGGATCGCGAGATTGACCGCGGCCTGCGGCGCCGAATGATACAGCGGCGCCGGCGACAGGTAGATCATGCCTTCGCGGTACTGCCAGAGTTTTTGCAGGAAGTCGAAGATCGGCAGCTGCTGCGTCGGCGGTTGTTCGGCCAGCGGCCGCAATATGCCCTTCGGCCGCCCGGTCGTACCCGACGAATAGAGCATCGCGGTGCCGATGCATTCGTCCGCGATCGGCGTCCTGGGCAGCCCGCGGGTGGCTTCCCGCAGGCCGACGATGCGTTCGCCGTCGCCTTCACCATCGACCACGATACAGAGTTCGACCTTGGGACATTGTTTGAGGGCCTCGCGAGCGACCGCCAGCTTTGCCACCGACGTGATGAGAATGCGGGATTCGCTGTTGTCGACGATGTAGGCGAGCTCGCTTCCGGTCAGGTAGGAATTGACGCAGGTAAAGTACAGGCCGGCCCGCTCGCCTGCGCCGCAGGCCTCCAGGTAGCGGCTGTTGTTCTCCATGTAGATGGCATAGTGATCGAGCCGCTTCATGCCGCGATTGCGAAACAGATGCGCCAGGCGATTGCTGCGCGCCTCCAGCTCGGCATAACTCACGCTCTCGCCGGAGTTTGCCATGATGAAAGCGGGCTGAAGGGGACGGAGATGAGCGTGCTTGCCGGTATACATTTTCCCTCCGAGAATCTTATGCGGCCAGAACAACAATTCCGCGCATCAGCGCGGACCTATTGATTTCGCGCGGGTTGCGCGAATTCCAAGGCTTGCGAATTGCCTTGTGGATTTTGGGCTTGCGGATTTTGGGCCTGGATACTTCATCGATCCGGGAGTTCTCGCGGTCGAGCGCGTCGCTGACCGTCCGAAATGCGCGAGCAGGGCGCAAAAGGTCGATCGGTTCGACCATGGCGGCAGGGCGACCGAAAATAGTGTCGTCCACCGCACTGCAAACGGCACGCTCCTTGTGCACGGCGCTTGTCCTCCCCCGGACGATCTTGATTTTTGTTGTCGCTTTGGACGCAATTTAGCGGAGTAACCGCGAGGAGGGGAGCCATAAAATGACCCCGCCGTGTTCAGCGCGACAGATTTACGACGTCCGGAATAAGCCTGCGTAGCCCGTAATGAATCGCACCATGGCCGCGCCGACGGCCATACCGCCTCCTGGCAGATTATTCCAACAAGGTCGGCCGGCGCAGGCGTGTTTGGAAGCTGGTAGCGCCAATGCATAACGATTTTGCTTGATCCCGGCCGGTTCTTGAACAGACTGCTGATCGATCTCATCTTGAACCTGCCGCGGGTGCGGCTGCCTCGTCTGATCACGGTAATCTCGGTTGATCACGGCAACAGAGTGCAGAGGAGATGGAATTGAGCGCGACTGAGAAATCGGAGCGTTTAGCTCAAACTGTCAATGTCGGTTCGTTGCGTGATGTCCGTTGGTTGCGCGATCTCAGGCCGCTGATCGTTCTGCTCGCCGTTGCCCTGTCCGGCTGCGGGGACAAACCGCCGCCACCGGCCGCGGCCGCGGCACCGCCTGTCACGGTCGCTCAGCCCACCAAACGCACCGTCACGGACTGGGACGAGTTCACCGGACGGTTCGAGGCGGTCGAAGAGGTTCAGGTTCGCGCCCGGGTCGGCGGCTTCGTCACCAGCGTCGAGTTTCGGGACGGCGCATTCGTCAAGACCGGCGACCTTCTGTATGTGATCGACGCCCGTCCCTTTGAGGCGGTCGCCGAGCAGGCGGACGGCCAGCTCTCGGACGCACGGGCCAAGGCGGAACTCGCCAAGCGCGACCTCGACCGCGGCCTGGCCCTGGTCCAGACCAGTGCTGTCTCCGAACAGGTCGTCGACCAGCGCCGCCAGGCCTTGCAGGCGGCGCACGCCGCCGAGATGCAGGCAGAGGGCGCGCTGAAGGCGGCGCAGCTCAATATCGAGTTCAGCCACGTGATAGCCCCGATCGGCGGCAGGGTCAGTCGCCATCTCGTCAGTGCTGGCAATCTCGTGCAGGGCAGTGACAGCGGATCGACGCTCCTGACCTCGATCGTCTCGCTCGATCCGATCTACATTTATTTCGACATGGATGAGGCGACCTATCTCAGGAACAACCGGCTTTATTTCGAAGGCAAGCGCCCCAGCTCGCGCGACACCCCAAATCCGGTTCAGGTCACGCTGACCGGCGAAACCAAGCCATCGCATGACGGCAAGATGGATTTCGTCGACAACCGAATGGATGTCTCGACCGGTACGCTGCGCGGCCGGGCCGTGATTCCGAACCAGAATTATTCAATCCTGCCCGGCCAGTTCGGCCGTGTGCGGTTGATCGGAAGCGCGCCCTATGAAGCGTTGCTGGTGCCGGATGTCGCGGTCGCGACCGATCAGTCGCGCAAGATCGTCTTCGTAGTCAAGGACGATGACACCGTAGAGGCGCGGCCAGTCATTCTCGGCCCGCTCGACGACGGCTTGCGCGTGATTCGCGAAGGCCTGAAGCCGGAAGACCGCGTGATTGTTGATGGCCTGCAGCGCGCACGCGTCGGGGCAAAGGTAAGTCCGCACGCCGCAAAGGCGGCCGGTAACAAGACATGAACCTCGGCCAGCTTTCCATCAACCGGCCGATTCTGGCGATGGTGCTGTCCATCGTGCTCTTGATCGTCGGCGCGCTCGCCTACACCACATTGCCGGTGGCGGAATATCCGCAAGTCGTGCCGCCAACCGTCGTGGTCACCACGCAATACCCCGGAGCTTCCGCGCAAACCGTTTCCGATACCGTCGCAGCACCGATCGAGCAGCAGATCAACGGCGTCGAGGACATGCTTTACCTCTACAGCCAGGCGACCTCGAACGGCCAGCTTACGATCACGGTCACGTTCAAACTCGGCACCGATCTCGACAAGGCCCAGGTGCTGGTTCAGAACCGGGTCGCCATCGCGCAGCCTCAGCTGCCGGATGAGGTGCAGCGAAACGGCGTCGTCACGCGCAAGAACAGCCCGGACATCTTGATGGTCGTGTTCATGCTGTCGCCCGACGATACTTTCGACCAGCTCTATATCAGCAACTATGCGCTGCTCCAGGTTCGCGATCAGTTGTTGCGGCTGGACGGCATCGGCGACATCCAGATTTTCGGCGCGCGCGATTACTCGATGCGCCTGTGGCTCGATCCCGACAAGATCGCGAATCTCGGCCTGACCGCCGGCGATGTGCTGGCGGCGATTCGCGCGCAGAACCTGCAGATCACCGGGGGCCAGCTTGCCGCTCCGCCGATCGCGGACCGGGCCTTTCAGCCCAACCTCACCTTCACCGGCCGGCTGAAGGATATCCAGCAGTTCGAAGATATCCTCGTCAAAGCCGGCGCCGACGGTCGCACCGTGCGGCTGCGTGACGTGGCCCGGGTTGAACTGGGGGCGTTGGACTACACCACCAACAGCTTCCTGCTCCGGAAAACCGCGGTGGCGCTGCTGGTGACCCAGCGCCCTGGCTCGAACGCGCTGGCCACGGCGAAAAACATTTCCGATGCCATGGTGAAGCTGAAGGCCGATTTCCCCAAGGGGCTCGACTACAATATCGGCTACAATCCGACCGAGTTCATCGCGCAGTCGGTCAGCGAATTGATCAAGACGATCTATGAGGCGATGGTTCTCGTCGTCATTGTGGTACTGGTGTTCCTGCAGGGGTGGCGTCCGGCGATCATCCCGATCGTGGCGATCCCGGTGTCGCTGGTCGGCACCTTCGCCGCGATGGCGGCGCTCGGCTTTGCGATCAACAATCTGACTTTGTTCGGCCTCGTGCTCGCGGTCGGCATCGTGGTCGATGATGCGATCGTGGTGGTGGAGAATGTCGAGCGGCATCTTCGCGACGGCATGAGCCGACGCGATGCGGCGTTGCGCACCATGGAGGAGGTCGGTGGCGCGCTGGTTTCGATCGCGCTGGTGTTATGCGCCGTGTTCGTGCCGACCGCCTTTCTCGGTGGTCTTTCCGGACAGTTTTTTCAGCAATTCGCGATCACGATCGCAGTGGCGACCGCGATCTCCTGTTTCTGCTCGCTGACGCTTTCGCCCGCGCTGGCGTCGCAGATTCTGCAGCCCCATCAGGAGAAACGGCCGCCCGCGGGCTGGAACCTGATCGGGCGCGGCTGGGAAAAATTCACGGCCTTTTTCAATCGCGGTTTCGATCGGCTGTCCCATCTCTATGGCAGCGCCGCCGGCTTTGTGATCAGGCATTCGGTGGTGATGTTGCTGATCTATGTGGCGCTGATCGGCAGTGCCGGATGGCTGCTCTTCACGACGCCGCAAGGGTTCATTCCAGCGCAGGATCGCGGTTACGTCATCATCTCGGTGCAATTGCCCGGCGCAGCCTCGCTGGCGCGAACCACCGAGATCGTGCGCGAGGTCGAAAACATCACGCTCGGCACCCCCGGCATCGTTCGCGTGGCGGTGTTCGCCGGATTGTCCGGCGCGACGCGCACCCAGGCCAGCAATGCCGCGGCGCTGTTCCCGGTCTTCGACGAGCCGGAAGTACGTTTGAAAAAGGGATTGTCGGCCGCCAAGATCACAGGCGATTTGCGAATGCGGCTTTCCGCCCTGGAGGGCGCTTTCATTATCGTTATTCCGCCGCCCTCGATTCCCGGCATCGGCACCGGCGGCGGCTTCACCATGCGCATCCAGGATCGGCAGGGCCGCGGTCCTGAATTGCTGGCGGCAGCGACCGACGAACTCGTCGCCGCGGCCCGCCGGGCGCCGGGGCTGACGTCGGTGTTTTCGCCGTTCACCGCGAATACGCCGCAGGTGTTCGTCGATATCGACCGCATCAAGGCGCAGAAGCTCGGCGTACCGATCCAGGGTGTGACGGATGCGATCGAGACTTATTTCGGCTCGGCCTATGTCAACGACTTCAATATCCTCGGCCGGACCTATCATGTCACCGCGCAGGCCGACCTGCCGTTTCGCAAGGAGACTTCCGATCTCGCCCGCCTGCGCACCCGCAATGCGGCCGGCGATATGGTGATGCTCGGCAGCGTCGTGGATTTCCACGACATAGCTGGACCGGATCGGGTCGCGCGCTACAATCTCTACCCGTCATCTGAACTTCAGGGGGATACGACCCCCGGGACCAGTTCGGCGACGGCCATCGACACCATGAAGCGGCTGGCGGAGCAAACGCTGCCCAGCGGGTTTGCCTACGATTGGACGGACCTGTCCTATCAACAGGTCACCGGCGGCAATTCGGGCCTCTACGTGTTTCCGGTCTGCGTCCTGTTCGTGTTCCTCGTGCTGGCGGCGCAGTATGGCAGCTGGAGCCTGCCGTTCGCCGTGATTCTGATCGTGCCGATGTGTCTGTTGGCCGCGACGATCGGCGTGCGGGTGATGGGACAGGACGTCAACATTCTCACCCAGATCGGCTTTGTGGTCCTGGTCGGACTGGCCGCGAAGAACGCGATTTTGATTGTCGAGTTTGCCCGCGATATCGAACTCGAGGGCCGCGAACGCCTGGAAGCTGTCATCGAGGCCTGCCGGCTGCGGCTGCGTCCGATTTTGATGACATCCTTTGCCTTCATTCTCGGTGTGCTGCCGCTGGTTGTTTCAACCGGCTCGGGATCGGAAATGCGTCAGGCGGTCGGGGTCGCCGTGTTCTTCGGCATGCTCGGCGTGACCCTGTTCGGGCTGATCTTCACGCCGATCTTCTACATGATCGTCCGCAACCTGGCCGACCGGCCGCACCGGAAACCCCCGGCCCCGGCGGGATAGCCGGTCACATCAATCGATATTGGGTTGTGCCCCAATCCATACTAATGGCTCATTTGAAATGGATGGGCAGTTGTGGGGTTATAAAATATCATGCCCGGAACAAGACTTTTGGGGAGGCCAATATGAAATCGGGAATGTTGTCGGCGGCCGTTGCGGCATGCGGCGTGTTGCTTGCGGTTCCGGCGTCGGCGCAGGGCGTCAAGATCGGGATTCTGAACGATCAGTCCGGAGTCTATGCAGATTACGGCGGCAAATATTCCGTCGAGGCGGCCAAGATGGCGATCGAGGATTTTGGCGGCAGCGTGCTCGGCCAGAAGATCGAGATCACCACCGCCGACCACCAGAACAAGCCTGATTTGGCCACCAGCATTGCGCGACGCTGGTATGAGGTCGAAGGCGTCGACATGATCACCGAGCTGACGACGTCGTCGGTCGCGCTCGCGGTTCAGGAGCTGTCGAAGGAAAAGAAGAAGATCGATATTGTCGTCGGTGCCGCGACCTCGCGCATCACCGGTGACGCCTGCACGCCCTATGGCTTTCATTGGGCTTTCGACACCCACGCGCTCGCGGTCGGCACCGGCGGCGCGCTGGTCAAGGCGGGCGGAGATACCTGGTTTTTCATGACCGCCGATTACGCTTTCGGCTACGCGCTTGAAAAGGATACCAGCGAGATTGTCACGGCGAATGGCGGCAAGATCCTCGGTTCGGTCCGCATTCCCTTGAACTCGTCGGACTTCTCGTCGTTCCTGCTGCAGGCGCAAAGCTCGAAGGCGAAAATCATCGGGCTTGCCAATGCCGGCCTCGACACTTCCAATTCGATCAAGCAGGCGGCCGAATTCGGCATTGTTGCCAGCGGTCAGAAGCTGGCCGGACTATTGATGACGCTCGCCGAAGTGCACGGCCTCGGGCTGCAGGCGGCGCAGGGTCTGGTGCTGACGGAGGGTTTCTACTGGGACCAGAGCGACAAGACCCGCGAGTTCTCGGACCGCTTCATGAAGCGAACCGGCCGCATGCCCAATATGATCCAGGCCGGCACCTATTCGGCGACGCTGCAATATCTGAAGGCCGTGAAGGCCGCCGGTACCAAGGACTCCGACGCGGTGGTCAAGCAGCTGAAGGAGCTGCCGGTTGACGACGTGTTTGCCCAAGGCGGCAAGGTGCTCGAAAACGGCCGCATGGTGCACGATCTCTATCTGTTCGAAGTGAAGAAGCCGTCCGAATCCAAGAAGCCCTGGGACTACTACAAGCAACTTGCCGTCGTGCCGGGCGACAAGGCGTTCCCGTCCGCCAAGGACAGTGGCTGCCCGTTGACGAAGTGATCACAAGCTCTTGATGTTTCGGGGCGGCGCAACGTCGCATCCTACGATGTGCTTGGACGCTGCGCCGCTGCTTCAGCACGGTTGCGAAATACCGGACCGGATCCCCGAAAGAACTGCGACCCGTCAATGGTGTTGCAATACGGACACGTCGTGCGGATTAAATGGTCGGGCTTGGCACCCCTTGTTGCAGATGCGAGCATGCGGAGGCTAGGTTCCGGCCCGCGCGGCTACGCCTCCAAGGGGAATCAATGAAATCATCTAGCGGTTACACGGGATTTGTCGGCGAACGTTGGTTTCCTGGTCGATGGTGGTTAAGATCGTTGCGCGCAGTGGCACTGACACTGTTGCTGCTGATGCTTCCGATTGGCACCCCAGCGAAGGCGGCGGTTTCCGCCTCGGGAGCGTCGGACGCTCACGTTTACCTGTTGCGTGGCGTGCTCAACATCTTCTCGCTGGGCCTGGATGACATCGCAGACAAGCTGCGGGCGCAGGGCATTCCCGTCACCGTCATCAACTATCTCGGGTGGTCGTCGCTCGCCGACGAAGTCGCCGCGGACTACAGGAGCGGGCGGGTGCGGACCATCATCCTGGTCGGGCACTCCTCGGGTGCGACGGCGCTGCCTGATATGGTGGCGCGGCTGGACCAGCTTGGCGCTCCGGTCAAACTGGCGATCGGCCTGGATTCGGTGTTTCGCACCAGCCTGCAGGGCCACGTTGGGCGTTATATCAATTTCTACATCGCCAATGGCAACGGTGAACCTGTGGTGAGGACCAGCCGTCTGCATGGCACGCTGGAGAATGTCGATGTGCAGAACGTCCCCGGTGTCGGGCATCTCACCATCGAAAAGAACGAGATCATGCAGCGGAAGGTGATCAGTGAGATCGATGCGGTGGCCCTGGGCCGAGCGAGGTAAACGCCGCCGGTCGGGTGATGCCGTACCGATCGACGCCACAATTTTACCAACTCGGCAGCCCTAAGGTGAAACTCGCGCATCGAATGGCGCATCTTGGGGCCGTGACGCGGTGAGTCGGCGCCGTGCAATGAGCTACCAGCGTTGAGGATGGTTCGCGGAGCGCATGATCAATCCGACGCCGATTGCAACGATCGTTCTTGGCGTGACGCTTTCGGCCCTGCTGTTGTGCGACGGTATCGAACGGGCGGCGGCAGGCCCGGTTGCGGCGAGGAGCGAGACCGCCGCATCGCCGCCGGAGGCCGCCCAGCCAGCGCTTGTGCCGCACGGGCGCGCTTACCTGTTCCGTGGCGCGATGGGCCCGATCTTCTCGCGCGGCATGGATGGTCTGACCGAACGGATCGAACAGGCCGGCATCACGGCGGATGTCTACGAGTTCACGATCTGCCGCATCATCGCCGCGAGTGCGATTCGCGAATACCGCGAGAGCCCTGCGCCGATCATCCTGATCGGGCACTCCATGGGCGGTTATTGCGCGTTGATATTTTCTGAATTACTCGAGGCGGAAAATATTCCGGTCAGTCTCGTTGTCACGATCGATCCGCCTCAGGTCAGCCCCGACGTGCCGCTCAATATCGAGCGCTATATCAATATCTTCCTGTCGAAGAGCGTCTTCGGTGGCAGCCACATGAAGCCGAAGCCGGGCTACCGAAGTCATTATGCAAGCTTCGATCTCTCGGAACATGAAGAGGTTTCGCACATCAATATCGAAAAGATGGACGCCATCCAGGAACAATTGGTCAGCAAGGTCGTGCAGATCGCGAACATGCCCGCGAAGGCGGAAGGGGACGCGCTGCCGCTTAATTATGTTGTCCCTCCCAATGCCGCCATCGAGCTGTGGGATAGTGGCATGTCGGTGTTCGCCCGCCCGGGCGATAGTCTGCAGACGATCGCGGCGCTTTATCACGTGCCGCTCTGGTCGGTCACCCAGATCAACAAGGGCACGGAGAACACACCGTTGGTGCCGGGCGAGCGTGTTATCGTTCCGCGCCATCTGGTGCCGCTGGCCGAGGTCTCGCGGCCGTCGCCATCCAGGCGCTGATGTTGCAGATGCCGGCTTTGTTGTGACGCATTTTCCTGGCGTAAAGCTGTGCTCTCACGGCGCTTGAAAATGCTGCATGCTCAGCGTTGCGGCAGGAATGGAACCAGCATCGGAACGCGGCGGCAGTAGGTTCCGTACGCACTCGCGCCAAGCTCCGTCGTCAGAAAGCCTTCTTCCATGCGGGCCTTCTGCCAGAGGCCGAAGGCGATCAGCACGGTACCGAGCAGCGCCGTGACGGTCGCGACCGCAACGCCTGTCGCCAGCATGGCGGCGATAAGCCCGGTATAGATCGGATGGCGAACCAGCCCGTAAGGGCCGGTGTCGATAACCCGATGGCCTTCCTTGCGCGTGATCGCGTTCGACCAAAAACGTCCAAGGTGAATTCGCGCCCACCACGTGAACAAGGTGCCCGCCAGGGTCAGCGCGGCGAGCAGGTAGGTCCCGCCGTTGCCGACGTGCCAGAGCGGCTGTTCTCCCAGGACCTGTTCGGTCCATGGCGTAAGCAGGACGGCACCGATCAGAATGGGGATGCGGTAAGCACGCGAGTCCCAGGTCCTGACGTGCTTTTCGGTTCGACCGGAAAAGAACGAGCCCACCGCCCAGCTGATGAGCCATGCAACCCAGATCAGCGCGAGCAATTGCGTGGGCCAGGTGGCGGTCCATCCGCTCCAGACGAAAGCCAAAAATGAGTTCTGATCATGCATCATGGTGCAGCTTATATTCCGGATTGCGTGGTGCTGGCAAATGACGGAACTGCCGAGATCGAGGCTGGATTTGCGGTCCTAATGCTTGCTGCTGGCGCCGAGGAGATACGCAATGGTGTCGCGCAACGCAGGCTCAACCGGCCGGGGTGCGTAGCCGAGTTCCTGTTGCGCCTTTTCGATCGATAGATCCTCGGCCCGCAATGCGATCCGCACACCTTCCGCCGTACCGGTCGGGGCGCGGCGCGTCACATGATCGGAGATGAACTCCAGCATCGTGGCGGCCATTTCCGCCATGCGGCCCGAAACCGGGATGCTGAGATGGCGGCGGCCGCTGATCGTCGTTATGAGTTCCAGTATTCGCTTCAGCGGAATACTCTCGCTGCCGAGAATGTAGCGGTGCCCGGCTTGCCCGTGTTCCATCGCGAGAATCAGGCCCGCGGCGACATCGCGCACGTCGACGAGGTTCACGATGAAATCGAGATAAAGATGCAGACGTCCGTCAAGAAAGTGCCGGAGCATCGCGGTCGGTGGGGTAAGGTTGTGATCATGAGGCCCGATTGGCATCGTCGGTGTGCCGACGACCAGCGGAAAACCGGATGACGCAGCTTGCAAGGCGAGCTGTTCCGCGAGCAATTTCGAACGCGTATATAGCCCTGGCATGTCATGGGATGACTGCAGGCCATGCTCGCAAACGGCATGTGATGCCGTCGACGCGCGGAACAGGATCGATTCAGTCGAGCAGTGCAGGAAGCGGGCAATGCCGCGCTTGCGCGCGGCTTTGATGACGGCTTCCGTGCCGTGGTAGTTGATGGTGTGGAAGTCGCCTTTTTTCGGCAGCCACATGCCCGGAAGAGCCGCAAGGTGATAAACCTCACCGATATCGCGGAGCGCCTCATTCACCAGATCCGGATCGAGCACCGAACCCTGGATATATTGCACTTCGGGCAGGAGGTGGGCCGGCGGGAGAAGATCGAGAACCCGCACCTGTCGATTTCGGGCGACAAGCGCCGATACCAGGTGCTGTCCGATAAAGCCGCTGCCGCCAGTGACAAGTACCCTGGTCATGAATACGGCAGTGGCTCGACCTGATGTTCCTCGGCGTAGGATGAAGCGTTGCTAGGCGCTGGTTGCGGAACCCGTTCGATAATAACGGCAAGATCGTGCCGAAAGCCAAGCGCGATAAACAATTTTACCATCACAAACATCGGTCCGAGCAACAAGTGACTTGGATTATCCAGCAGCGCAGGCTGCCGGCGTTCGAACAATCGATGCCCGATAATCTGAAAACCCACGCCGATGAAGATCAATGCGCCCGAGATCGACCACACGCCAGCAACGCTCGCATAGGTCACGATAACCGCAGCGGTTGATAGTAAAATGACCGCAGCGCCCAGGATCGCCATGCCGAGGGCCGCGTCGAGCAGGAACCAGTAAATCAGGACGGGCAGGGCCATGATCGGCGCCACGGTGGTTCGCACGCCGAACGCGTGAACGGGCCACAGGCTAAGCGGAAGAATCGCGGCCAGGAACAAAAATACGATGCCAAACACATGCATCACGCCATTCCAGTGGTTGCGGTGATATTCCACGTAAACCGCAAGCTGACGCTTGAAATAAGAATTCATTATGATGTGCTCGCTGCAGCTCTCGCGTGCGGCAAGCACCCCAAAGCTAACGTCATAAAATTAGGCAGTGCCGCTCCACCGCC
>NZ_JBEKCZ010000151.1:0-14112 GCF_050014615.1 Bradyrhizobium sp.
GTGCTGCAGGCGCTGTTGTCCAGCCACCGGCCGCTCGGCGCCTATGAGGTGATCGACGAACTCGCCAAATCGATGCCGCGGCCGGCGCCGATCACGGTGTATCGCGCGCTGGATTTCCTGATGGAGAACGGCCTGGTCCATCGCATCGAAAGCCGCAACGCGTTTCTCGCCTGCGCGCATGACCATGACGCCGCGGCGATGGTGGCGTTTCTGATCTGCGAGCGCTGCGGCTCGGTCGGCGAGATTCCAGCCGCGCCGGTGGCGCAAAGCCTCAACGCCGCCGCGCGCGCCAGCGGCTTTATGCCGAAACTGTCGGTGGTCGAGATCACAGGTACCTGCGCACACTGCCAGAAGGTTTGATTTTTTGGGCATGATCTTCTCCGAAAACCGGAAAGCCACTTTTCGGGATCATGCCCCCATAGCAACACGGCGATAAGCCGGCACGAGGGTTCATGTCATCACAGGAAATGCCGATCGGCCCGGCCGGGCGCCCGCTCAGCCCCGGCGCGGTGGCGCTGATGCTGATGCTCTGCCTGAGCTGGGGCTTCAACCAGATCGCGGTCAAGCTGGTACTCCCTGATATTCCGCCGATGCTGCAAGGCATGATCCGCTCGGCGTGCGCGTTGCCGGTGCTGCTGCTGATCGCCCGTCTGCGCGGGGTGAAAATGTTCGCCGCCGATGGCACGCTTGGCGCCGGACTGTTCGCGGGGCTGCTGTTCGGTTTCGAATTCGTGCTGATCTATCGCGGCCTGTTGCTGACCTCGGCGTCACGCGCGGTGGTGTTCCTCTACACCGCGCCGTTTTTTGTCGCACTCGGCTCCTATCAGTTTCTCGGCGAGCGGCTGCGGACGTCGCAATGGGGCGGGCTGGGTTTGAGTTTCGCCGGCGTGGCGCTGGCGATCGGCGTGCCCCAGGCCAATGTCGATGCCAATGTGCTGCTGGGCGATTTGTTTATCGTCGGCGGCGGCGCGCTGTGGGCGGCCACCACCCTGATGGTGAAGGCCACCTCACTGCTTCGGGCCCCGCCCGAAAAAGCCCTTAGCTACCAGGTGGCGCTGTCGATCCCAATTCTGGGGCTGGCGGCGTGGATTTCGGGCGAAACCCTGACCCGGGTTCCCGGTCCGCTGGCGCTATCGTTAATGGCCTATCAGGCGTTTTGGGTGGTCGGATTGACGTTTTTGCTATGGTTTGGGCTGGTCAAAACCTATTCCGCCAGCAAATTGTCGGCATTTACCTTCATCACCCCTTTGTTTGGCGTCGTGGCTAGCTACTTTATCCTGCACGACACCCTGACCCCGGCCTTCGGCGCCGCGGCCCTGCTGGTGATCGCATCGCGGGGCTTTATCTGGTCAACCGGCCGGGTCCCGGGGTCCCTCCCGTGGCCCCGGTCGCGATTGATCCATTGCTGAATGTCACCGAAACCTGATATTTGGACGCCATGAACAAGCCCGTAAAACCACCCCACAACGACGTCGCCGGCCCCAGCGCCCGGCATACCACCACACAGGTGATGGTCGGCAATATCGCGGTCGGCGGCGGCGCCCCGATCGTGGTGCAGTCGATGACCAACACCGACACCGCCGATATCGAGGGCACGGTGGCCCAGGTCGCGGCACTCGCGCGCGCCGGCTCTGAAATGGTCCGGATCACGGTGGACCGCGAGGAAGCCGCGGCCGCCGTGCCGCATATCCGCGATGCGCTCCGCAAGCGCGGCATCACCACGCCCCTGATCGGCGATTTCCATTACATCGGCCATAAGCTCTTGGCGGACTATCCGGCCTGCGCCGAGGCGCTCGACAAATACCGTATCAATCCCGGCAATGTCGGCTTCAAGAACAAGCGCGACACCCAGTTCGCCGACATCATCGAGATCGCCAACAAGAACGACAAACCGGTGCGGATCGGCGCCAATTGGGGCTCGCTCGATCAGGAATTGCTCACCAAGCTGATGGATGAAAACGCGCTATTGGCCGAGCCGAAGGACGTCCGCGCGGTGACTCGCGAGGCCATGGTGCAGTCGGCGCTCTTGTCGGCGGCGCGGGCGCAAGAACTCGGCATGCCCAAGAACAGGATGATCCTGTCGGCCAAGGTGTCCGCGGTGCAGGACCTGATCGCGGTGTATCAAACGCTCGCCGAACGTTCGGACTATGCGATCCATCTCGGCCTCACCGAGGCCGGCATGGGATCGAAGGGCATCGTGGCCTCGTCGGCCGCGCTCGGTATTCTCTTGCAGGACGGCATCGGCGACACCATCCGGATTTCGCTGACCCCCGAGCCCGGCGGCGATCGCACGCTGGAAGTCCAGGTCGCGCAGGAATTGCTGCAGACCATGGGTTTCCGCACCTTCGTGCCGCTGGTCGCGGCCTGCCCCGGCTGCGGCCGCACCACCTCGACCACGTTCCAGGAACTGGCGCGCTCGATCCAGGATTTCATCCGCGTCGAAATGCCGGCGTGGAAGACCCGCTATCCCGGCGTCGAATCGCTCAACGTCGCGATCATGGGCTGCATCGTCAACGGCCCCGGCGAATCCAAGCATGCCGACATCGGCATCTCCTTGCCCGGCACCGGCGAAACCCCGGCCGCGCCGGTGTTCGTCGACGGCAAGAAATTCCGCACTTTGCGCGGCCCCAACATCGCGACCGAATTCAAGGCGATGGTGATCGACTATATCGATCAGCGCTACGGCGCGGGCGCGAACGTGCCATCCAGCACGGTGACCGCGGCGGAGTGAAGCGCGTAGGGCGGATGAGCCAGCGGGTCGCGCGAACGCGCGCCCGATGATAAACTCCGCGCAATCCGCCGTTCATCGATGATCAACGAACTGGAGCGACAGGCCAATCAGCCGCAATTCCAGATCGGTCCGATAGGCGTCCGCGTCCAGCACGGACCATAGCTGCCGCCATTGTAGCGGCCGCCGTCAATGCCGGGCCGGCCGAAATAGTACCTGTTGCCGTCATACCCGTAATAACTGGGGACCGGGTCGATATACCAGGGGCGTCGCTCCTGGTGCGCCAAACGCCGTATCGCATCTTTCTGGGCGTAAAGTGGCAGGCTGTTGTTCAGCGGCTGATGGTAGCCCGGCAGGAAGCCGTAGCCATGCCAGCGTGACGGCGGCGGCTTACGAACCGGCGCCGCCGGCGCGACGACCGGCAGCAGCGACACAACGACAGCAATGGATAGACACATGAGGCGCGACATACGCACAGCATAGACAATCGGCTGCGGGAAGACCATTCAAATCCGAGTGCCGCGACGACTTCCGGTCTTCTCCGAGGAGCGGACATTCTCAGAGCCAGTCGGCATGTCTCAAACGTGTGCCAACAGCAGCCGTCAAATACAAAATATCGCGGAGGGCATCTGCTCCCTATCATCAAGCCCTTAGTGCGCCATCGCTACTTCCCTCGACAACTGCTCACGCCTTGCATCGATCCGAAGCATCATGACAACGACCGCGCCCACCAAAGCGCAGCCCGACAGCAATAGGAGGCCCGAAGTAAAGTTGCCGGTCAAATCTTTCAGATAACCCATCATGTATGGACCGGCAAAACCGGAAAGATTTCCGAGCGAGTTAATCGCGGCGATCCCTGCGGCGGCCGATGCTCCAGTCAAGAAGCTTGCCGGAAGTGGCCAGAACATCGGCGGCACCGAGGAGACGCCGATTTGCGCAAAACAAAGTAACGTCATGACGATGATGGGATTAGTAACAAGGCCTGACAATCCGATTCCGACCGCGGCCATCAACAGCGCCGCGGCGACGTGGCCTTTTCGTTCCATGGTCCGATCGGAATGACGGCCGAGCAGTACCATGCCAATGCCCCCGAAAACAAACGGCAGCGCGGCAAGCAGTCCGGTCTGGGTATCGCTGACGCCAAAACCCTTGATGATGGTCGGCAGAAAGAAAGCTACGCCGTAACTTGCCGCGTTCAGACAGAAATACACCAGAGCGCACAGTAAAATGCGGGGATCCGTGAGTGCCTGCACCAAGGAAAGGTGTTCGACCTTCTCCTTATTTTTCTTTTCGGTCGCTTGCACGTTCTCCAACCAGGCGATCTCGTCTTTTTGCAGCCAGCGGGCCTGCCCCGGGAAATCGGTCAGATAGACCAGGACGCAGATGCCCACCAGAATCGACGGCAGCGCCTCAAGAATGAACAGCCACTGCCAACCTTCTAGCCCCCACCCTGTCACGCTGAGCAGCATCCCGGAGATAGGTGATCCGATGATCGACGAAATCGGGATCGCCAGCATGAACAGGCTGATCACCCTCGCGCGGTAAACCGCCGGGAACCACAGGGTCAGATAGAAGATGATGCCTGGAAAGAAGCCCGCCTCGCAGGCACCGAGAAGCAAACGGAGAGAATAGAAAACGCCGGTCGTCGGGACTCCGGTCGCGGCCGATATCGATGGGATAAATGCGAAAGCAGCGGAGACAATTCCCCAGGTGATCATGATGCGGGCGATCCAAACTCGCGCGCCGACCCTTTCCAAAAAGATATTGGACGGCACCTCAAACAGGAAATACCCGATAAAGAATAGGCCAGCGCCCAGTCCGAAGGCTGCCTCACTCAAACCAAGCGCCTGGTTCATATGCAGCTTGGCGAAGCCAACATTGACGCGATCGAGATAGGCGACGAAATAGCAAACGATCAGGAACGGAATGAGCCGACGCATAACCTTGCCGATCACACGCTTCTCTACGTCTTCCATGGCATAGCCTCCCGCTTGGTTTGACGCCCGTTTAGGATTCCGGGTTATATTTTTTGTAACTATGACGCTCATGGACAACGGGTACAAATGGCATTTTTTTGGATCGCATATTGACCTACAATGTTGCACCGCGGTCGTTGGCAAGCGCTTGAAAGTAGCGGCTGCTGTGGTGGCCGCGCATCTCGCCGCAGTGGCCTGGCATCATTGGATCAAGCGCGACCGGGTGAATGCGGGCCAGGAATCAGATTTTCGCAAAACGCTAATTTATCGAACCGCATCAATCTGATTCCACCTGTCCAGTCCCCCCTCTCAAAAATATTTCCTTTCGCGCCTGCCCCAAATCACTTTTACAATTTGCGCATCCCGTCCCACTTGAGGGGCGTTTCGCGATCGTCACGGACGTTGGAACGGGATGCGGTGGACGCGGGTGCGCTGAAAGACGAACGGCGCGGACGCGGACGGCGAAGTCGTGTGGTCCTGACGCCTCGACGCTGGCGTTAAACCGACGGAGGCAACTCCATCGGCGACGGTGACAAACAAGCCCGATCACCGGGGAGATCACGAAGGAAACCGTTAAAACCATTGCGTGCGGGAATGCCGGGTGTTCCGGCGTACCTGTGGCTTCTACCCCTGTGCTTTTTTGTTGCACAGGGGGCTGCGGGTGCGCGGGCACCCGGCATTCCCCACGCCCTCTTCGGGCGAACAATCCATGCACAACTCGGGCGCATTGCGCCGCGAGAACAAGTGGCGTTGACGCCTCGCTTTGGCTGCGCCAAGCTCGCGCCAAACCAATAACCAAATCCGGAGGACACACCATGCTCCGAGCGGAGGATAACAGGTTCCTGACCGAAAGCGGTGCAGGCACTCCCATGGGCGAGTTGCTGCGCCGGTTCTGGCTGCCTGTTTTGTTGTCCGAGGAATTGCCGGCGGCCGACGGCCCACCGAAGAAGATCGTCGTGATGGGCGAGGAGCTGCTGGCGTTTCGCGACTCCCGCGGCGTGGTCGGCGTGATCGATCAATATTGTCCGCATCGCGGCGCCAATCTCTGGCTCGGCCGCAATGAGGAATGCGGCATCCGCTGCGTCTATCACGGCTGGAAATTCGACACCGACGGCAAATGCCTTGATATGCCGACCTCCTATCCCGACCTCAACGCCAAGGATCTCATTCGTATCAAATCCTATCCGGTGCGCGAATGGGGCGACATGATCTGGGCCTATATGGGCCCGGCCGGCGAAATCCCCGATCTGCCTGACCTGGAAATGGCGCTGCTGCCGGCCTCGCACCGCTACGTCTCGAAGAAATGGCAGGACTGCAACTGGGTGCAGGCGCTGGAAGGCTCGATCGATACCGCGCATTTCACCTTCGCGCACTTAAGCTTCGACAAGGACGAGGACGAGGTGCTCGATATCAAGAAGCACTTCGTCAATCCGATCGCGCGCATGAACGTCGACCACATGCGCTGGATCGCCGAGGACCCGCGCCCCGTGATCAAGATCCAGCCGCATGACGCCGGGCTGACGATCGCGGGCGGCCGGCTCACAGGCAACGACAACAACTGCAGCGACAACATCTACTGGCGCATCGCGCAGTTCCTGATGCCGGTGCATGCCTATGCGCCGAGCGCGATGCCGGGCGAGAGTATTTTCGGCCAGAGCTTTATCCCGGTCACCGACACCAAATGCTGGATCTACACCTATGCCTGGAATCCGGACCGTCCGTTGACGCAGGCCGAGCGCGACATGTATCGCAGTGGCAACGGCGTGATCTCCGAGGTCGACGAGAATTACGTGCCGCTGCGCAACAAGTCGAACGACTATCTGATCGACCGCCAGCTGCAGAAGACCAGAAGCTATACCGGCATCAAGGGCGTCTCGGAACAGGACGCCGCGGTGCAGGACAGCCAGGGGCCGATCGCCGACCGCACCCGCGAGCATCTCGGCCCGACCGATCTCGGCATCATGCATTTCCGCAAACTGGTGATGGAAGCCGCCCGCGCGCTGCAGCAGGGCGAGCCGCCGCCGCAGCTTGGGCATCAGGACCGCTACGCCGTGCGTTCCGGCGGCTGCGTCACCGACAAGGCCAAGGACCTCCCTGCGGTGATGCTCGAGCGCTTCGGCGACGAGACCGGTTATGTCGGACGGCCGCGCAACGCCGCGGCGGAGTGACGGCGCTGTATAATTGCTGTTATGATCGCCGTGAACGAACGATGGAATACCGATGAGCTGGCTTCCCTCCAACGACCCCATCCTCGGCGATCCCCAATCCTGCGATGCGCTGGAACTGGTGATCGTGCCGCGCACCCGCGACCTCGGCGATGGTTTTGAGGTGCGCCGCGCGCTGCCGCACGGCAAGCGGCAGATGGTTGGGCCCTTCATCTTTTTCGATCATTTCGGACCGGTGCAATTCATGTCCGGCAAGGGCATGGACGTGCGCCCGCATCCGCATATCGGACTTGCCACCGTCACCTATCTGTTCGACGGCAGCATCATGCACCGCGACAGCGAGGGCAACATCCGGGAAATCGAACCCGGCGCCATGAACCTGATGACCGCGGGCCGCGGCATCGCGCATTCCGAGCGCACCCCGGACCTGCAGCGCCAGAACGGCCAGAAGATGCTGGGCCTGCAGAGCTGGATCGCGCTGCCCGCAGGTTCAGAGGAAATCGCGCCGTCGTTCCAGCATTATGCCGCGGCCGATCTGCCTGTGGTGAGGGATAGCGGCTTCAGCGCGCGGATCATCGCCGGCGGTTCGTTCGGCGTGAAATCGCCGGTGACGATGGTGTCGCCGTGGTTTTACGCCGAGGTGACGGTGCAACAGGGCGTCAGCGTCCCGCTCGACCCCGACCATGAAGAGCGCGCGATCTATTTGGTCGACGGCGAGGTCGAGATCGCCAACGAGCGCCATGAGGGTCCGCGGCTGCTGATCTTCCGGCCCGGCGACCGCATCACCGTCAAGGCCGTCACGCCGACGCGGATGATGTTTCTCGGCGGCGACGCGCTGGAGGGCCCTCGCCATATCTGGTGGAACTTTGTTTCCTCCAGCAAGGAGCGGATCGAGCAGGCCAAGCAGGACTGGAAGAGCGGCCGCTTCGCCCACGTCCCCAACGAACATGAGTTCATTCCGCTGCCGGAATGAGCTAATCCCGTTTCCCTTGTTTGCCCCGCGCATCCGCGCGAGACGGCCGTTTTCCGAAAGTTTGACCCATGACCACGATGCTCGCCAGCGACCTGCCCCTTCCCCGGATCGGGCGCGGCAAGGTGCGCGATATTTATGCCGTCGGCGACGATCGCGTGCTGCTGCTGACCACCGACCGCATCAGCGCCTTCGACATTGTGATGGCCGAGACCATTCCGATGAAGGGCGCGGTGCTGACCCAGATCAGCGCGTGGTGGTTCAATGAACTCGAAGGCGTGGTGCCGCATCACATGATCAGCGCCGACGCCGATGCCATCATCGCCGAAGTGCCCGCGCTCAGGGACCACCGCGCCTCGCTGACCGGGCGCGCGATGCTGTGCCGGCGCACCACGGTGTTTCCGATCGAATGCGTGATCCGCGGTTATTTGTCGGGTTCGGCGTGGAAGGAATATGCCGCGCAGGGCACGCTGGCGGGCGAAAAGCTCATACCGGGCCTGCTCGAAAGCGGCAGGCTGGAGCCCGCGATCTTCAGCCCAGCGACCAAGGCCGAGACCGGCCACGACGAAAACATTCCGGTCAAGCGGATGCGCGAGATTGTCGGCGACGAGGTGGCGTATACGCTGGAGAGCATGACCCGCGCGGTCTATACGCTCGGCGAAAAAATCAGCCGCGACCAGGGCATCATCATTGCCGACACCAAATTCGAATTCGGCCGGGAGGCCGATGGACGCATCATCCTGATCGACGAGGTGATGACCCCCGACAGTTCGCGGTTCTGGGCGGCGGATGCCTACACGCCCGGCCGGCCGCAACCGAGTTTCGACAAGCAGCCGCTGCGCGATTATCTCGATGCCGAGCGTCGCGCCGGCCGCTGGAACGGCGAAGCCCCGGCACCCGCTTTGCCGGCGAGCGTGGTGGAGGCCACCAGCCAGCGTTATCTCGAAGCCTATCGCCGCGTCACCGGCGCCGATCTGAAGATCTGAGGAACCGGTCGATGACGCTGACGGTCCGGGAGATGACGGGTTCGGAGGTCGATCTCATCATCGAATACTTTTTTCAATCCACCCCGGAATACCTGGAGATTCTCGGCGTCGACCCTTCCCGCCTGCCCGCTCCGGATGGCTGGCGCGAGCGCTTCCGGCGCGCGTGCGAACAACCGATCGAGCAGCGCGGCTGGATTGCCGTCACCTGGCTGTCGGACAACCAGCCGATCGGCTTTTCGACCGCCGACAAGATCGCTTACGGCGAACATGCCAACATGCACCTGCATGTGATCGATCCCGGGCGCCGGAACCAGGGTTACGGCGTCGAATGTGTGCGGCGCAGCGTCGATATCTATTTCGATCGATTGCAGTTGAAACGGTTGTTCTGCGAACCAAATGCTTTCAACGTGGCGCCCAATCGCACGCTGCAAAAGGCCGGATTCAAGTATCTCAAGACCCACATGACCGTGCCCGGCCCGCTCAACTATCATCAGGCCGTCACCCGCTGGGTGATAGAGCGCTGATTCGTGCACACAACAAGATCGCAGGGGAGGAACCGATGACCGGCGCCGGCACAAATAATGTTTGCGGGTGCCCCGCAGTCGTCTACCACTGACGCGGGTGTGGGGGGTAAGGGCGCGCGTGGTCAGTCAATCCATCAGTCTTCGTCCGAAGTTGCAGTTGCGCACCGCGCTCAATGACGTTCTCGGCGGCGGCGCCGCGAGCGTTCTGACCGTGACCTTCGGCTTGTCCTACGCGCTGTTGATCTTCGCAGGCCCGCTGGCGCCCTATTTGTCCTATGGCGTCGCCGCGACCTTCGTTTCATCGGCGGTTCTCGCCACCGTGATCGGGCTCGGCAGCTCGTTTCCATTCGCGGTCGGGGCTCCGGATAGTTCCACTGCGGCGATGACGGGCATATTGGCGTCATCGATGGTGGAGCGAATAACGGCCGCCGATCCATCGACGCCGCTGCTGGCACCGGTCCTGCTTACTCTTGCCCTCGCCACCGTCGTGACCGGCATCGTGCTGTGCTGCTTCGGGTTGACGCGGCTGGGCCGCGCGATCCGTTATGTGCCCTATCCGGTGGTCGGCGGATTTCTCGGCGCAACCGGCTGCCTGATCCTGCTCGGCGCGATTCGCGTCATCACCGGCCAGCGCCTTCAATTCGCAACGCTCGGCCAGTTCGAAAACATCCTGACGCTGTCCGAACTGGCGGCTGCCTGCGTCATGGCGCTTATCCTTTATCTGACGTGGCACCGCTCCCGCACCCCGTTCGGCCTGCCGGTCATTCTGATCGGCGGCGTGATCGCCGCCCATATCGTGTTCTGGCTGGCCGGTATCTCGGCGGTCGAGGCCCAGGCGTCGGGCTGGATCTTTCAGCCGCCACCGAGCGTCACCCTGATGTTGCCATGGAGCGCCGACGAGATCCGCCACTTTCCCTGGTACACCTTGCCGGAACTTTCGGGCAATTTGATCGCGGTCGTGTTCGTGACGGCGTCAAGCACCCTGTTCAACACCACGGGCGTCGAAGTCGCGGTGCAGCGTGAAGCCAATCTCGAACGGGAGCTGAACGTCACCGGCATCGCCAACATGCTGTCGGGCGCCTTGGGCGGCTATACCGGCTGCATTTCCATCAGCCGCACGGTGCTCAACTTCAACGGCGGCGGTACCGGCCGGCTGTCCGGATTGACCGTCGCCGCGATCTCGGCGTTGATGCTGGCCTTCGCTCCCACGCTGCTCGGCTATATGCCGAAATTCGTGCTCGGCGGCCTCCTGATCTATCTCGGCGCCGACCAGCTGCATAAATGGGTGGTGCAGTCGCGGCGGCGGCTTTCATTCACCGAGTATCTGTCGCTGCTGGCGATCATCGTCATCATCGTCCAATGGGGCTTCATCGCCGGCATTCCGATCGGCGTCGTGATCGGCTGCGCGACCTTTGCCTTGAGCGCGTCGCGCATCGATTCCATCAAATACAGCTTCGACGGCACCGAATATCGCAGTTCGCTTGATCGTTCGCGCGACGACCAGGCGGTGCTTGCGGCGCATGGCGGCAAGATCCAGGGCCTGAACCTGCAGAGCTATCTGTTCTTCGGCTCTGCAAACCGGCTTTACCAGCACGTCAAGGCGCTGCTGGCGCGTCACCCGGAATGCCGATTTCTGGTGTTCGACTTCAAGCTTGTCACCGGGATCGATTCCTCGGCGGCCTACAGTTTCGACCAGATCAAGCGGACCGCCCAGGAGCGTGGCATCAAACTGGTGCTGGTGCATCTTCCTTCGGCGACCGAGAAGGCCTTGCGATCGAGCGGCTTCATCTCGAACGAGGTCAGCATCGTGCCGGAACTCGATCATGCCCTGGAGGAATGCGAGAACGAAATCATCGTGCAGCATCAGGGCCTCGAACAGGAAGAAGCCTCGTTGCGCGACTGGTTCACCCAGATTCTCGGAACCACGGAGGACGCCGCGGAATTGATCCACCGCTGCGAGCGCCTGGAGGTCGATGCCGGCGAGATTATCGTCAGCGCCGGCGACGCCGCCGATTCCATGCATTTCATTCTGGACGGACGCGTCGGGATCATGATCCCCAAGGGCGACGGCGGCACCACCCGGGTGCGAAGCCTCGGCCGCTACACCACCATCGGCGAAATGGGGCTGGTTTCAAAGACGCCGCGCAACGCCACCATCCAGGCCGAAGTCGCCAGCGTGCTTTATGTCCTGAGCACGCAACAATTCGAGGCGCTCAAGAGCGAAAACCCGCTGCTTGGCCAGAAATTGCTGACCTATTTCGTCTCCGTGATGGCCGAGCGGCTGACCTTCGCCAACCGCCTGATTGCGGTGCTCAGAAGATAGGTTTGCCGCGGCCGGGTAAGGGCCGGTATGATGGTTTGATCGGCGTTGAGGAGAACGTCATGCGTGAATTGCTGTCGGCGGCGGCCATCGCGGCCGTGACGATGCTCGGACCCTGCACCCCGGGCATGGCGCAAGAAAATGCCGATCAGAAACTCGGCACCGTTCATTTCGCGACATCCTGCAACGAAACGGCGCAACGCCGGTTCGATCGCGCCATGCGTTACCAGCATTCGTTCTGGTACGCGGAATCCAGGGAAATCTACCAGGAAGCGATCACCGCCGATCCGGAATGCGCCATTGCCTATTGGGGCATCGCGCTGTCGCTGCTCAATAATCCGCACGGCGCCATCCCGGCACCCAATCTGCCGCTCGGGCTTGCGGCCATCGAGAAGGCGAAAGCGGTTGGCGCCAAGACCGAGCGCGAGCGCGACTACATCGACGCGCTGGCGGTGATGTATGTCGATTACGACAACACCCCGCAGCCGGCGCGCGTGCAGTCCTATTTGAAGGCGATGGAAGCGCTGGCGGCCAAATATCCCACTGACGACGAAGCGCAGATTTTCTACGCGATCACCCTCAATGTGGCGGCCTCGCCGGCCGACAAGACCTACGCCAACCAGCTCAAGGGCGCGGCCATTCTCGAGCCGATCTGGCAGCGCCAGCCGCAACATCCGGGCGTCGCGCATTATCTGATCCATTTATATGATTATCCGGCCATCGCCGCCAAGGGCCTGCCGGCCGCGCTGCGTTACGCCAGGATCGCGCCGAACGCGCCGCATGCGCAGCATATGCCGTCGCACATTTTCACGCGCGTCGGCTATTGGAAGGAATCGATTGCGGCCAACCTGGCCTCGGTGCAGGCCGCGAAGGCCAACAAGGAGGGCGGCGAGCAACTGCATGGGCAGGATTATCTGGTCTACGCCTATTTGCAACTCGGTGAGGACAAGGAGGCTCGCACTATCGTCGATGAAATCGAAGCGATGCAGCCCGATCCCGATGCCTTCGGCGCCGCCTTTTCGCAGGCCGCCGCGCCCGCGCGCTATCTGGTGGAGCGCGGCGACTGGGCGGGCGCGGCAAAGCTCGAGGTCAAGCCGAGCAAGTTCCCCCACGTCATGGCGATCACCCATTTTGCGCGCGCGGTCGGCGCCGCCCGTTCCGGCGATCCCGCCGCCGCCAGGGCCGATGCCGCTAAGCTCGCTGAGATTCGCGACAAATTGCGCGAGGCGAAGAACAGTTACTGGGCCGGCCAGGTCGATGTTCAGGCGCAGGTCGCGAATGCCTGGATCCTGTACGCCGACAGCAAATATGACGAGGCGCTTCAGGCCATGAGCGCCGCCGCCGCGGCTGAGGACAGCACCGAAAAGGCGCCGGTCACGCCTGGACCGCTGGCGCCGGCGCGCGAATTATATGGCTTCATGCTGCTGGATCGCGGCATGGCCCGCGAGGCGCTGGCGGCGTTCGAAGCCACGATGGCGAAGGAGCCAAACCGCTTCAACGGCTATGTCGGCGCGGCGAAAGCCGAACAGGCGCTCGGTGATACGATGAAGGCGAAGGCGGCGTATGAAAAGCTGATCGCGCTGGCGGCGGGCTCGGACCCCGGGCGACCGACGCTTGCCGCGGCACAAGCGTTCGTCGCGAGCAATTAGAGGACCGTAACCGATTGCGGCCGGGAATGCGATGAAACGAACCACCATCATTGCTGCTGTCGCCGGCTTCGCCCTGGGCGGGCTGGCCGGGGCCTCCCTGTTCTTCGCCTGGCCGATGCCGGGCCACGACAGCGCAGTGACGACACCCAGCCATGTCAGGTTTTCGGAAATTCAATGGCCTTATCCGACCGACGAGTGGGGCCAGGGTAAAGCCTTTCGCTGCGCGGCCGCGGACTGTGGCGTCGAGGTCAATCTTTATATTCGAGCCAAGATCGGCTTTTGCAACTGCCAAACCGGCGTATCCGACGACACCGAACTCGATCGTCTGAGCGACTTTCGGCTGATGGGCGAGAAGCTTTCGGGGCTGGGGCCCGGCCGCCAGATCAACGTCGCCTGGATGAAGGGCCGCAGCCGGGCCTTTGCGATCGCCGATCCCTACCGGGCGCGACAATCAGCGCTGGCGATTGCCTTCAACGACCGCTGCGACGCCATCGTCGCCACCACGCTGGTCGCGCATGACCGTCCGGAAGCGATCGAGCCCAGTGTCATCGAGTTCCTCAACAGCGAGGTCGTCGTGCACTGGGCCGAGGTGACGCTTGGCCTGTAGTTGCCTAAATCCCCGCCATCATCACGTATTTGATCTCGACATATTCTTCCATGCCGTGATGCGATCCTTCGCGGCCGAGGCCGCTTTCCTTGACGCCGCCGAACGGCGCCACTTCGGTGGTGATCAGCCCGGTGTTGACCCCGACCATCCCTGACTCCAGCGCTTCCGCCACCCGCCAGACCCGGCC
>NZ_JBEKCZ010000152.1:0-13180 GCF_050014615.1 Bradyrhizobium sp.
TGTCGTTCTACGCCAAAGAGACCAACGATCCCTCGCTCGAACCGGCGCCGCTGCTCAAGCAGCTGGCGGCCGAAGGCAAGACCTTCGCGTCGCTGGCGCAGACCGCGAAAGCGGCGTGATGGCGCACTGCTCTCAACACCCGTCATTCCGGGATGCGCCGTTTGGCGCAGACCCGGAATCTCGAGATTCCGGGTTCGCGCTCCGCGCGCCCCGGAATGACCATGCCGAGTACACATGACCCACCCCGGCGAGCAATTCTATCCGGAAGGGATTCACTGGGACGATCCGCTGACCCAGGGATCGTTGCCCGATCTGCTGTCGAAATCGGCGGCGCGGTTCGGCGCGCGGCCGGCGATCGAATTTCGCGACCGCGCCATCAGCTATGGCGAACTCGAAGAGATGGTCGAGGTTGCGGCCTCGGCGTTTCTGCGCGCCGGCTACGGCCGGAACGATTCGATCGCGCTGTTCCTCGGCAACTCGCCCGATCATCCCGTGAATTTCTTCGGCGCGCTGAAGACCGGCGCCCGCGCATTCTTGTCACCAGCGATCTCGCAACCTTGTTGCCGATGGCGCTGAAGTTCCTGGAGAAAGGCTTGCTCGATCGGCTGATCGTCTGCGAGGACGACCATTGGGGCGCGGTCGGCAATCCGCATACGCCGATCCCCGACCATCCGGCGATCGTGACTTTCAAAACGTTCGTGCAGGGCGCCAGTAAACCTGCGCAATGGCCGCAGATCTCGCCTGATGATGTCGCGCTGCTGCAATATACCGGCGGCACCACCGGGCTGCCGAAGGGCGCGATGCTCAGCCATGGCAATCTGACCTCCGCGGTGTCGATCTATGCGGTCTGGGGCCGCAAGGCGAGCGAGCAGCGCAACGCCGTCGAGCGCACGATCTGCGTGCTGCCGCTGTTTCATATCTTTGCGCTGACCGTGATCATGCTGCGCTGTCTCGAGCGCGGTGATTTGATCTCGCTGCACCAGCGCTTCGACGTCCAGGCGGTGATGCGCGACATCGAAGTCAAGCGCGCGACGGTATTCCCCGGCGTCCCCACGATGTGGATCGCGATTGCGAGCTTGCCCGATCTCGAAAGCCGCGACCTGTCGTCGCTGGTCAGTTGCGGATCCGGCGGCGCGCCGCTGCCGGTCGAGGTCGCCAAGGTGTTCGAGCGCAAGACCAACATGAAGCTCAAGAGCGGCTGGGGCATGACCGAGACCTGCTCGCCCGGCACCGGCCATCCCGTGGAGGGACCGGAGAAGCCGGGCTCGATCGGGCTGATGCTGCCTGGGGTCGAAATGGACGTGGTGTCGCTGGAGGATTCCAAAAAGACCCTGCCGCCGGGCGAAGTCGGCGAAATCCGCATCAAGGGACCGAACGTCACCAAGGGCTACTGGAACCGGCCCAAGGAAACCGCGGAGGCCTTCGTCGGCGACCGTTTCCTGACCGGCGACATCGGCTACATGGACGCCGACGGCTATTTCTATCTGGTCGACCGCAAGAAGGACATGATCATCTCCGGCGGCTTCAACGTCTATCCGCAGATGATCGAGCAGGCGATCTATGAACATCCCGCGGTGCAGGAAGTGATCGTGATCGGAATCCCCGATCCCTACCGCGGCGAGGCGGCGAAGGCCTTTGTCAAATTGCGCGCCGGCGCCGATGCCTTCACGCTGGATGAGCTCAAGGCGTTTCTCGCCGGCAAGCTCGGCAAGCACGAGATTCCGACAGCGCTTGATTTCGTCGATGAATTGCCGCGAACTTCAGTGGGCAAGCTCTCGCGCCATGAATTGCGTAATCAACAACCCTTGCAACAACCCGCGCCATCCAAACAACAACAACTTGCAACAGGAGGTCGTTCATGACCGATGCAGTTATCGTCTCCACCGCCCGCACCCCGATCGGCAAGGCCTATCGCGGTGCCCTCAATGCCACCGAAGGCGCGACCCTGCTCGGCCACGCCATCGGCGAGGCCGTCGCCCGTGCCAAGGTCGATCCGAAGGAAGTCGAGGACGTGGTGATGGGCGCGGCTTTGCAACAGGGTTCGACCGGCGGCAACATCGCCCGCAAGGCGCTGTTGCGTGCCGGCCTGCCGGTGACGGTCGGCGGCACCACGATCGACCGGCAATGCGCCTCCGGCCTGCAGGCGATCGCGCTGGCGGCCCGCTCGGTGATTTTCGACGGCGTCGAGATCGCGGTCGGCGGCGGCGGCGAATCCATCAGCCTGGTGCAGAACGACCATGCCAACAAGTTTCACACCCAGGATCCGGCGCTGCTGAAGATCAAGGGCGAAGTCTACATGCCGATGATCGACACCGCTGAAGTCGTCGCCAAGCGCTACGGCATTTCGCGCGAGCGGCAGGACGAGTATTCGCTGGAAAGCCAGCGCCGCACCGCCTCGGCGCAGCAGGGTGGCAAATTCAACGACGAGATTTCACCGATCACCACCAAAATGGGCGTCGCCGACAAGGCCACCGGCGAAATTTCCTTCAAGGACATCACGTTTTCGAAAGACGAGGGACCGCGCCCGGAGACCTCGGCCGAAGGCCTGGCCGGTCTCAAGCCGGTGCGCGGCGACGGTTTTACCATCACCGCAGGGAATGCCAGCCAGTTGTCGGACGGCGCCAGTGCGTCCGTGATCATGAGCGACAAGGAAGCCTCGAAGCGCGGCCTGAAGCCGCTCGGTATTTTCCGCGGCTTCGTCGCCGCCGGCTGCGAGCCCGATGAAATGGGCATCGGCCCGGTATTCGCGGTGCCGCGCCTGCTCAAGCGCCACGGCCTCAAGATCGACGACATCGATCTGTGGGAATTGAACGAGGCCTTCGCGGTGCAGGTGATCTATTGCCGCGACAAACTGGGCATCGATCCGGAAAAGATCAATGTCGACGGCGGCGCGATCGCGGTCGGCCACCCCTACGGCATGTCCGGCGCGCGTCTCACCGGTCACGCTCTGATCGAGGGCCGCCGCCGCAAGGCGAAGTTTGCGGTCGTGACCATGTGCGTCGGCGGCGGCATGGGCGCTGCCGGTTTGTTCGAGATTTTGCAGTAACAAGCGCGTCGTCCCGGCGAAGGCCGGGACCCATACCGCGAGGTCTTGATATTGAGGCGTTGTGGTAGAGACCTTTTTCTAATGACGGCGGCCGCGGATTATGGGTCCCGGCGTTCGCCGGGACGACGAGAGAACTAATTCATTCGCTCACAGGAGGATCCGATGGATCTCAGCTTCAGCAAGGAAGAAGTGGCGTTTCGTGACGAAGTGCGTTCCTTCCTCCGGGACAACGTGCCGCCGGCGACACGTCAGAAACTCCAGGAAGGCCGTCACCTCGGCAAGGACGAGATGGTCGAGTGGTGGCGGATCCTGAACAAGAAGGGCTGGGGCGTCTCGCACTGGCCGAAGGAATATGGCGGCACCGGCTGGAGTTCGGTGCAGCATTACATCTTCAACGAGGAGCTGCAGATGGTGCCGGCTCCGGCGCCGCTCGCCTTCGGCGTCAGCATGGTCGGCCCTGTCATCTACACTTTCGGCAACGAGGCGCAGAAGAAGCATTATCTGCCGCGCATCGCCAATGTCGACGACTGGTGGTGTCAGGGTTTTTCGGAGCCGGGCTCCGGTTCTGACCTCGCCTCGCTCAAGACCAAGGCCGAGCGCAAGGGCGACGTCTACGTCATCAACGGCCAGAAGACCTGGACCACACTGGCGCAATATGCCGACTGGATCTTCTGTCTGTGCCGCACGGACCCTTCCGCCAAGAAGCAGTCCGGCATCTCCTTCATCTTGATCGACATGAAGACCAAGGGCATCACGGTGCGTCCGATCCAGACCATCGACGGTGGCCATGAAGTCAACGAGGTGTTCCTCGATGACGTCGTGGTTCCCGTCAGCAATTTGGTCGGCGAGGAAAACAAGGGCTGGGATTACGCCAAATTCCTGCTCGGCAATGAGCGCACCGGGATTGCCCGCGTCGGCGTCTCCAAGGAACGGCTGCGCCGCATCCGCGATCTGGCCTCCAAGGTCGAATCCGGCGGCCGGCCGGTGATGGAAGATCAGGCGTTCCGCGAAAAACTGGCCGCGGTCGAGATCGAGCTCAAGGCGCTCGAGCTGACGCAGCTTCGGGTGGTTGCCGACGAAGGCAAGCACGGCAAGGGCAAGCCCAATCCGGCCTCGTCAGTGCTCAAGATCAAGGGCTCGGAAATCCAGCAGGCCACCACCGAGCTGTTGATGGAAGTGATCGGCCCGTTCGCCGCACCGTTCGACGAGCATGGCGACGACGGCAGCAACGAAGCGATGGACTGGACCGCGCAGATCGCGCCGAGCTATTTCAACAACCGCAAGGTCTCGATCTACGGCGGCTCCAACGAGATCCAGCGCAACATCATCACCAAGGCGGTGCTGGGGTTGTGATCGGCGGAGCGCAATAACAGAGGTGTCGTCCTCCGCGAAAGCGGGGGACCCAGTACGCCGCGGCCATCGCGGTTACGAATGGTGGCTGTGATTACTGGATCCCCGCTTTCGCGGGGATGACGACAGAATGTCGGGCAACAGCATTGCCCATGTTGATTTTGGAGAGACTGTAAAATGGATTTTGATCTGTCCGAGGAGCAGCGGCTTCTCAAGGAAAGCGTCGACGGGCTGCTCGGCAGTTCCTACGATTTCGATGCGCGCAAGAAATACATGGCGCAGAAGGGCGGCTGGAGCAAAGCCGTCTGGGGCAAGTTCGCCGAGCAGGGCCTGCTCGGGCTGCCGTTTTCCGAGGACGATGGCGGCTTCGGCGCCGGCGCGATCGAAACCATGATCGTGATGGAAGCGCTGGGCAAGGCGCTGGTGCTGGAGCCCTATCTGGCGACCGTGGTGATCGGCGGCGGCTTCCTGCGCCGCGGCGGTTCGCCCGCGCAGAAGGCGGCGTATATTCCCGCCATCATCGACGGCAGCCAAACCTTTGCCTTCGCGCAGCTCGAGAAGAACTCGCGCTACGATCTCGGCGACGTCTCGACCTCGGCCAAGAAAAAGGGCGATGCTTACGTCATCGACGGCGAGAAATTCGTCGTGCTCAACGGCGAGAGCGCCGACATGCTTGTTGTGACCGCGCGCACCAGGGGCGGCCAGCGCGATGCCAATGGTGTCGGCGTATTCCTGGTGCCCGGCAACGCCAAGGGCGTGGCCAAAAAGGGCTATCCGACCCAGGACGGCCTGCATGCCGCCGACATCACCTTCACCGGCGTCGAGGTCGGCGCTGACGCTGTGATCGGTGATCCCGAGAATGGCTTAGGCCTGATCGAGCGCGTGGTTGACGACGCCCGCATCGCGCTGTGCGCCGAGGCCGTCGGCGTGATGGATGAATCGCTGAAATCGACCGTCGAATATCTCAAGACCCGCACCCAATTCGGCGTGGCGATCGGGACCTTCCAGGTCCTGCAGCACCGCGCCGCCGACATGTTCGTGGCCGTCGAACAGGCCCGCAGCATGGCGATGTTCGCGACCATGGCGGGCGACTTCGACGACGCCAAGGAGCGTGCAACAGCCGTCGCAGCCGCGAAGGTCCAGATCGGCAAGTCGCTGAAATTCGTTGGCCAGCAGGCGGTCCAGCTCCATGGCGGCATCGGCATGACCATGGAGGCCAAGATAGGCCACTACTTCAAGCGGCTGACCATGATCGAAAACACGTTTGGGGACACCGACTACCACCTGCGCCGCGTCACCCAGGGCGGCGGGCTGGTGTAGCAGCCACCGTCATTCCGGGGCGATGCGAAGCATCGAACCCAGCCCCGTCATTGCGAGCGAAGCGAAGCAATCCATCGCGCAACATACGAAGAATGGATTGCTTCGTCGCTTCGCTCCTCGCAATGACGGCAGCGGATAATTCAGGAAACACCCATGAAACACACCCCGTTCGATCTCACCGGCAAGGTCGCAATCATCACCGGGTCGAGCCGCGGCATCGGCCGTTCCTCGGCGGAACTGCTGGCCAAACTCGGCGCCAAGGTCGTGATCTCCAGCCGCAAGGCCGAGGCCTGCGAGGAGGTCGCCGGCGGTATCCGCCAGGCGGGCGGCGATGCCCATGTCATCGCCTGCAACATCTCGCGCCGCGACGAAGTCGAGGCGCTGATCGCGGGCACGGTCAGCCATTACGGCAAGATTGACATCCTGGTCTGCAACGCCGCGGTGAACCCTTATTATGGTCCGCTGCTCGACATCAAGGACGACGCCTTCGACAAGATCATGAACTCCAACGTCAAGAGCAACATCTGGCTGTGTCAGCTTGCGATCCCGCAAATGGCCGAGCGCGGCAATGGCTCGGTGGTCATCATATCCTCGATCGGCGGGCTGCGCGGCTCGACCGTGATCGGCGCCTACGGGATTTCCAAGGCGGCGGACTTCGCCTTGTGCCGAAGCCTGGCCGGCGAATGGGGCCCCAAGGGCGTGCGCGTCAATTGCGTCGCGCCGGGGCTGGTCAAGACCGATTTCGCCCGCGCATTGTGGGAAGACGAAGATCGCCTCAAGCGCCGCTGTGCCACCACGCCGTTGCGGCGGATCGGCGAGCCCGACGAGATCGCCGGCGCGGTGGCCTATCTCGGCTCCGATGCGTCCAGTTTCATGACCGGCCAGACCATCGTGGTCGACGGCGGCGTGACGACGGCGTCGGTGTAGCCCTCTTTCTTACCCTCCCCTGGAGGGGGAGGGTCGATCGCGCTCGGCGATGCGGAGCATCGTCCGGTGCGATCGGGGTGGGGTGACAGTCTCTCCCCTTGAGCGCTGCCCGAATTGAGGGATCACCCCACCCCGTCTCGCATCTCGCTGAGTTTATCATCGGGCGGCGCTTCGCGCCGACCCGTTGGCTCGATGCGAGCCGACCCTCCCCCTCCAGGGGAGGGTGAAGCATCAGCGTTCCGCCATATTGACCTTCGCGCCCCAATCCGCTTGCCTTGACGCAACACCACATAACAATCCCCCGGGAAGCAACGCCAAAAAACCGCCAGGAACCATCATCATGTCCCATGTGCTGGCCATCGATCAGGGCACCACATCGTCCCGCGCCATCGTGTTTCGCAGCGACATCTCAATCGCGGCGTCGGCGCAGCAGGAATTTCCGCAGCATTTTCCGGCATCCGGCTGGGTCGAGCACGAGCCGGAGGATATCTGGACCTCCACGGTCGCGACCTGCCGCGCGGCGCTGCAGAAGGCGGGGGTCACCGCCAAGGATATCGCCGCGATCGGGATCACCAACCAGCGCGAAACCACCGTGGTATGGGACCGCGCCACCGGGACCGCTGTTCACCGCGCCATCGTCTGGCAGGACCGCCGTACCGCCGACATCTGCACCAGACTAAAGAGCGAGGGCCACGAGCCGGCGATCTCGGCCAAGACCGGTCTCATCATCGATCCCTATTTCTCCGGAACGAAAGTCGCATGGATTCTCGATCACGTGCCCGGCGCGCGCGCCCGCGCCGAGCGCGGCGAATTGATGTTCGGCACCGTCGATTGCTATCTGCTGTGGCGGCTGACCGGCGGCCAGGTGCACGCGACCGACGCCACCAATGCCTCGCGCACGCTGCTGTTCAATATTCACAGCGGAGAGTGGGACGACGAGCTATTGAAAATCCTGCGCGTGCCGCGCTCGATGTTGCCGCAGGTGAAGGATTCTTCGGCAAGGTTCGGCGACAGCGTGGCCGATCTGTTCGGCGGCTCCATCGCCATATCCGGCATCGCCGGCGACCAGCAGGCCGCCACCATCGGCCAGGCCTGCTTTTCGCCCGGGATGATCAAGTCGACCTACGGCACCGGCTGCTTTGCGCTGCTCAACACCGGCACCACGCCGGTGGCTTCCAACAACAAGCTGCTCACCACCATCGCCTATCAATTGAAGGGCCAGCGCACCTACGCGCTCGAAGGTTCGATCTTCGTCGCGGGCTCGTCGGTGCAATGGCTGCGCGACGGGCTCGGCATCATCAAGAGCGCCGCCGAGACCGGCCCGCTCGCCGACAAGTCCGATTCCATGCAGAGCGTCTATCTGGTGCCGGCCTTTGTCGGCCTGGGCGCGCCCTACTGGAATCCGCGCGTGCGCGGCGCGCTGTTGGGGTTGACGCGCAACACCGGCCCGGCCGAAATCGCGCATGCCGCGCTGGAGAGCGTCTGCTACCAGACCGTCGATCTGCTGGCCGCGATGCGCGCCGACTGGCCCGATGCCCAAGCCGCCAACATCGTGCTGCGCGTCGACGGCGGCATGACCGCGTCGGACTGGACCATGCAGCGCCTCGCCGATTTGCTGGACGCGCCGGTCGATCGCCCGATGATCCAGGAAACCACCGCCCTCGGCGCCGCCTATCTCGCGGGGCTCGCCGCCGGCGTCTATCCCGAGCCGTCAAAATTCGCCGACAACTGGCGGCTGGAGCATCGCTTCAAGCCGGCGATGAGCGCGGCGACGCGGGAGCGGAAATTGAAGGGCTGGGCCAGAGCCGTGAAGGGCGTATTGGCGAGCGACGAGGGCGAGGGGTAGTTCGCTCCGCGCAGGCGCGTGTCCGGTCAGGCGGTCCGCACGGTATGGAGGAACTTCTCGACCTGGTTCTTCAGGCGGTCGCTTTCGCCGGCGAGGGATTTCGCCGCCGCGTGAACCTGCGACGAGGCCGAGCCGGTCTCGCTGGCGCCGCGCTCGACGTCGGTAATGTGGGTGGAGACCTGCTGGGTGCCCTGCGCCGCCTGCTGGATGTTGCGGGAAATTTCCTGCGTCGCCGCGCCCTGCTCCTCGACCGCCGCCGCAATGGTCGAGGAGACCTCCGACAGTTTTTCAATGGTGCCGCTGATCTGTCCGATCGCGCTCACGGATTCCTGCGTCGCCGCCTGGATGTCGGCGACCTGCTGGCCGATCTCGCCGGTCGCTTTCGCGGTCTGCTGCGCCAGCGCCTTGACCTCGGAAGCGACAACGGCGAAGCCGCGACCCGCCTCGCCGGCACGCGCGGCCTCGATGGTGGCGTTCAGGGCCAGCAAATTGGTCTGGCCCGCGATGGTGTTGATCAACTCGACCACGTCGCCGATGCGCGCAGCCGCCTTCGCCAGTTCGCCGACGCGGTCATTGGTCTTGCGCGCCTGGTCGACGGCGTCACCGGCCATCCGTGCCGATTCCTGAACCTGACGGCTGATCTCGTTGACGGACGAACTCAGTTCCTCGGTCGCCGAGGCCACCGACTGCACGTTGGTCGAGGCTTCCTCGGACGCGGCCGCGACCATGGTGGTGAGCTCCTGCGTATGGTCGGCGGTCGAGGAGAGTGTGCTGGCGGAGGCTTCGAGTTCGGTCGAGGCCGACGCCAGCGAGCGAACCAGTTCGCCGATCATCGCCTCGAAATCGCCGGTGGCCGTGCTGATGCGCTGGGCGCGCGCGGCGTTGACCGCCCGGTCGGCATCGACCGCGTCATCCGACGCCTTCTTGGCGACGAGGGCTTGCTTGAAGATTTGCAGCGCCGTGGCAATGCGGCCGATCTCGGTGGTTTCGCCCCGGTGGGGAATTTCGGCGGTCAGTTCGCCGTCGGTCAATTGCCCCATTGGTTTGAGGATCGAGCCGATGCCGCGGCGGATGTCGCGAACCATGTAGATCGCCGCGCCGAGGCCGAGCACGATCGCGACGGCGAGAATGACCGCGGTCAGGCGGATCGCGCTCAGATAGGTGGCTTCGGCGCCCTCTCCGGCCACTTCGGCGCCCTTGTCGTTGAAGTCCACGAGTTTCGCCAGCGTCAGGTCCATGGCGCGGCCGACCGGCACCACCTTGCCGGCGTTGACGCCCTTGGCACCCGCGAGATCGCCCTTGGCGGCAAGCGACTGCACGTCGAGCGCCGCGCCGAGGAACGCTTGCCACTGCTTTTCCAGTTCGTCCGCCAGGTCGCGCTCCGCGGCCGAAGAGGCCATCGACTGGTAGGCCTTGGCGGCTTTTTCGAAATCGGCCTTGCGAGCCGCGAGATTCTTGTCAACGTCCGCGCGTTCCGCATCCGCGACGATCAGATAGTCGCGCAGCACCGCGCGATACCGCGCGGACTGCACCCGCATCTCGCCGATCCACCGCACCTTGGGCAGCCATTGGGCCTGAATATCCTGCGCCGCGATATTGATGGAGCGCATCTGCAGGAATGCAAATCCGCCGATCACGGCGATCGCCAGAAACAGGAACGAGACGATCGTGAAAAGTTTGGCGCTGATGGAAAGTCTTGAAAGCACAATATTGGTCCCGGCTGAAATCAATAGTGGTCCCGGCTGAAATACGGATCAGATTAACCACTTTGACCCTAATATTTGGCTAACAGCTGTCTGGGTGTCGCGCTAACGAGCTTGCCGGATCCGCGAATCCGACGCATGTGCTGGGCACCCCAACGGCGCTCATTTTTACGACTCAATAACGATGCACGGCAATTACCCGTAAATACACCGGGCCTATAACTTCCCCGACCCCGGAGCATATCGGGGCTGACAGAGGGGATATCATGTCTACCGTTTCTATTACTTCAATAACTCCAGTTTCCGAAGCGCCAGCCGATGACCACCCGCTCAAGACAATTGTTCTGTTTTGCGGTGTTGGGCTGATAGCTTCGCTGTGCCTGATCACGTTCGGCATAGACCTCAGCGCCGGGTGGGTCTGATCGGCGGGTCGCTGCCTCACCCCGATCATGCTTCGCCTTCGCCGCCGCCTGCTATCGAAGCGTTAATTTAATAAAGGGCACCTTGAAGCAAGGATCCGGCGTCGCAGTCCGTGCTATGCACGATAGCGGGCATATGGCGTCCAGTTCGCGCTCGTGTTCTATCGCGTCTGTCGAGAGACGTTCGATCTCTAGTCGTCGAAGCTCACCGCGGTGGTGTTGGCGCCGCAGATCAGCACCGCAACTCGTTCCCCAGGCGAAGGCCGGTAACGTCCGCAGAGCAACGCGGCGAAGGCCGCCGCGCCGCCGGGTTCGGCCACCACGCGCAGTCCCGACCACAGCGCCGCCTGTGCCTGACGGATGGCGTCATCGCTGACCAGTACGGCTTGCGCGACATTCGTCCGGGTAATCGCAAACATCAGTTCACCGACCCGGCGCGGCGCCAGGCTGTCGGCCGCGATTCCGCCCGCCGGCGCATCCACCGGCCGGCCCGCCGCCAGCGCGGCGTGCAAGGTCGGCGCGGCCTCCGGCTCCACCGCGACGATCCGGATCCGGCCGCCATACCAGGCGGCGACGCCGCCGATCAATCCGCCGCCGCCGACCGCCACCAGCAGCGTATCGATGTCAGGCGCGTCCTGCTCGAGCTCGAGGCCGACCGTTCCCTGTCCCAGCAGGGTTTCGGTCTGGTCGAAGGCGTGAATCGCCATCGCGCCGGTGGCGGCGATATGGGCTTCGCTCGCGGCCAATGCATCGGCATAACGCGAACCGGCGACCACCAGATCAGCGCCATAGCTGCGGATCCGTTCGACCTTGGCGGGCGAGGTGATATCGGGCAGGAAAATCGTCGCCGGCACGCCCAGCCGGTGCGCGGCGTAGGCGACCGCCACGCCGTGATTGCCGCCCGACGCCGCGACCACGCCGATGGCGGGCGGTTCGCGCAACAACAGATTGGCGAACGCGCCGCGGGCCTTGAACGAGCCCGAATGCTGCAACATTTCCAGCTTGAAGGTCAGCGATCCCGGCAACAGACCGAAGTCGGCGCCATCAGCTCTGACCAGCGGGGTCCGCCGGACGAAGGGCCGGATCGCGGCCTCAGTGGCCGCGATGCGTTCGCGTGTGATCGGAGTGACCTGATCCATCGCGGTTTTATATCGCTTCTCAAGCTTGACATCAATTAGTTAATTAGCAAAATGGCTAAATGAAAGTTGCGATCGCGCTGCGCGCTCTGGCCAACGAGCGCCGCCTTCTGATCCTGGACTGGCTTCGCGATCCGAAGAAGCATTTTCGCGAACAGGTCGACGGCGACCTGATCGACGACGGCGTGTGCGGCCTTCTGATTGCGGAAAAGCTCGGCGTCAGCGCGCCCACGCTGAGCGAGCACATGCGCGTCCTGATCGCGGCGAAACTGGTGCGCGCCAAACGGATCAGGCAATGGACGATGTATAGCCGCGACGAAGCCGCGATCGCTGCGGTTAAGCGGGTGATTCAGGATAAGGTTTGAGGGGGGAGTGTCGCCGGTCGATCGCCCGGTGATTCGGGGAAACCGCGGCGCCGGCTCTCTCTCGGGACTTGCATCTATGCCGAGCCGGAAAAGTTTGCGGACCACTGCGGCTGGAACATCTTCAAGCCGGCTGTGGGGACGACGACGATGGGCGCGGGCGGTGATAGGGCGTGATGGCGAGCGAGGAGGGGAGGGGGCCTCCACTCGACCCTCTAGCGGAGAGATTGGCTCTTAAAGCGGCGCTTCGACTCAATCGATGGGAATTCACGTCTTAGGAGCTACGACATCGTTGCGTTCTGAGTTTTCCTGAAGCCATTTGCCGAGGGCAGTTGCCTCGTGATGTGGGAGTATAAACCCTAACCAGCCGTACCCTAAATGCCGCAGTCGGAGAAAAATCCCTGAGATGTTCGAAATCGGGCTTTTATCTGTTCGCCAAGCCGGGTCGATTTGAACAGACATCTCTTGTCCCGATATTGGACCATCAACTGGAGTTTGTTCTAATAAATCTGCTCGAGCCCTGCTCAATTCGTAAATCAACTTGTCCAAAGTACTCGCATCTAAGTTCAGCGTTGTAATTGAGTCGCCTTCCGCTGGCATTGTGAGAGAGACTGATTTTCGATCTTCGGAAACATCGATCTGCAAGGGTAAATCTGACGGGGGTGTGTCTGATGCCATATGAATCCCCACATTTGATTGAAACGGCGTCCGCAAATTGTGAGCGTGGAAGGTCAGGCCGTTTTCATGCTGATTCACGACAAGGTTGATCGAACCCGTTTTCTTGTCTCGCAGAATTGAAACCTTCTTGATTGTGCCAGGAGGCTGTTCACCAATCCAGATGCTGACCGGCTTGCCAAACATATCGAAGGCTTTTTGCTTAAATTGCTCGGGGCCACCATCGATCTTGTGAACCAGATAGCCTTCGGGAGTTCTCTGATAGACGGCCCCGCCCGGTACTTGTGGCCAATAAACGACCTCACCGTCTTGATTACCAAACTCTGTTACAGAAAGGCTCGATCCTCCTTCTGCCGCGGTACCGTGGGGCACTAAAGATCCCGGTACGATCCGATC
>NZ_JBEKCZ010000153.1:0-16876 GCF_050014615.1 Bradyrhizobium sp.
GCGGCAGCTGCCACCGGCCTCGCCGCTTCGGATGTGCTCGCCAACGCGCGCGAACTCGACAACCAGTCGGGCATGCTGCGTCACGCGGTTGACGAATTCCTGGCCAAGGTCCGCGCGGCGTAATGCGCTGATCCGGAGTCCATCATCTACACCGGAGCTGAGGCCTGTCGCGACGCGATCACGACGCCGGCCAGTACCAGCACGTAACCGACGAGATGAAACAGCCGCGGCTGCTCGCCGAGCAGCAGGATCGCCATGGCCGAGCCGAACACCGGTACCAGGTGAAAGAACGGCGCGGCCCGGTTCGGTCCGATCAGCGCGATGCCGCGATTGAAAAACAGATAGGCCAGCGTCGAGGGAAAGATCACGACATAGATCAGGGTGGCGAGCGTGATCGCATCGAACTTCAACGTGACGCCGGTCGAGTACTCCCAGATCGATAGTGGCAACAGCAGCAGCGCGCCACACCCGATGGTGAAGGCGATCAGCGACAGCTGATGCGTTACCGGCCGGCGCGGCATCAGGGCCGAATACAGTCCGAACGCCAGCACCGCGCCGGCGAACATGACGTCGCCCTTGTTGAACCGGATGCTGGCAAGCGCCGTGAGATCGCCGCCCAGGATGATGGTGAGAACGCCGGCGAGCGAAATGGCGATGCCGGCGAACTGGGCCCATGTCAGCCGCACGCCGAACAGCGTCAGCGACCACAGCGCCACGAACAGGGGTCCGGACGACTGGATCAACAGCGCGTTCAGCGCCTGGGTGTATTGCAGCGCCCAGTATGACAGCGCGTTGTTGATGGCGAATCCGGTCGCCGACAGCCCTATCATAAGCGGAAGCCGCGCCCGCAATGCCGGCCAGTCCTGCGCCAGATGCGGCCAGGCGAACGGCAGCAGCATGAAAAACGCACCGATCCATCTGATGCATGACAATGTCAGCGGCGGCACGTGGCCGGCGACGTAGCGGCCGAGTACGATATTGCCGGCCCAGAACAGCGCGGTCAGGCTCAGGAGCAGATAAGGCTGGTTGTTAAGCCATCTGACGGGGCCGATGGCCAGCGGCGGTGGGGCGGGAATCGTCATGGCTTCAGATGAAATTGTGCCGGATTCTCAAGCTGCGACAAGTCCCGCGCCCGCAATGCTACAATGTCCTGAGCTCATCGAGAGCGATCGCGGACAATGTCATCGTCGCGAGGTCTCCAGCCGTAAACTATCCGGCCAGACGATGCGGTCAGATTATCCAGCCAGATTATCCAACCAGATTATCCAGCCTTGGCCGGCCTGCGCGACGCCACGAAAACGCCGGTCAGCACCAGCGCAAAGCCGATGACGTGGAACAGTTGCGGGTGCTCGCCGAGAAAGACGATCGACATCACGGTTCCGAACACCGGCACCACATGAAAGAACGGCGCGGCGCGGTTGGCGCCGATCAGCTGCACGCTGCGATTGAAGCACAGATACGCCAGGGTCGAGGGAAAAACCGCGACGTAGAGCGTCGCCAGCAGGTTTGCCGCATTCAGCTCCATCACCGGGCGCGACATCAATTCCCAGATCAGGAGCGGGATCAGGCACACCGCACCGCAGCCGAAGGTGAAGACGGCAAACGACAGGCCGTGAATTGGCGGGCGTTTCAGGGTGAGCACCGAATACAGCCCGAAGATCACCAGCGCCACGGTGAAGATGATGTCGCCCTTGTTGAACATGATGCCGGTGAGCGCCGAGAGGTCGCCATGCAGCAGGATCACCAGCACGCCGATCAGCGACAACGCGATCCCGCCGGCCTGTATCAGCGTCAGCCGCACGCCGAGCAGGATCAGCGACCACACCGCGACGAACAGCGGCGTCGCCGACTGCAGCAGCAGCGTGTTCAGCGCCTGGGTGTGTTCGAGCGCCCAGTATTGCAGCGTGTTGAAGGCGGCAATCCCGGTGACGGAGAGGAAGATCATGATGCCGAGTCGGCCGCGGATCGTGCGCCAGTCGCGCTTGAGATGCTTCCAGGCGAACGGGAGAATGATGAGACAGGCGATCGACCAGCGCAGGAACGACAGCGTCACCGGCGGGATATGGCCGGCAGCGAGGCGGCCGACGATGGCGTTGCCGGCCCAGCACAGCGCGGCGACGCAAAGCAGCAGATAGGGCTGGTTGGCGACCCAGTTCCCCGGGGAGGTGGCGCTCGCGGTGGGATCGGAAGCAGACATTCACTGGGGCCGGTTGCGACTGGAAAGCATGACGCCGCGTCCCCCGCCCGGCAGGCACCGGGCCGGAATCTCGACCCGGCTTGCCTGACAGACACGGATTTTCTCCGCGCATCAATGGTGCCGGATGCATCGCGACCATGCGCGGAGCAGGTCGCGATCGGCGTCAGTCCGTGGACGTGTCGGCCATCTGACCGCGGCGATGAGGTCGGCCGTGGTGCCTTTGCCGAACCGCACGACCGTAGCGCGCGGGCTGGCGGTGACGGCCGGTCCTCCGCCTGCCGACATCCGTCAAACTGCGGGGATTGCGGACGCGGCCGCGGCGCTGCCTTGGCGCGGCCACATATTTTCGGGGGATATCAATGGGTTGGAGGGCCACCAAGGCGGTGCCGGACGCCCGTTCTTGCTTGCTTCGCTAGCCCGCATCCTTTATCCGATGGGATGCCTCGCATGCGAGCGGCCCCGGCCGTGTTTTGGCTGGGCGCATGATCCGGAAAAGCATGCCCTCGAAGGTGATCCGAGGGGGGACCGGCTTTCCGAACCGATCATGCTCGAACTGAGATAGTTGCAGAGGGAATACGCGCGAAATGGCCAACGTTGTCGTCGTCGGCGCCCAGTGGGGTGACGAGGGGAAGGGTAAGATCGTCGACTGGTTGTCGGAGCAGGCCGACATCGTCGTGCGCTTCCAGGGCGGCCACAATGCCGGCCATACGCTCGTCATCAACGGCGAGACCTACAAGCTGGCGCTGCTGCCGTCGGGCGTCTTGCGGCCCTCGAAGCTCGCGGTGATCGGCAACGGCGTGGTGTTCGATCCGCAGGCATTCCTCGATGAAGTGGCCAAACTGAAGGGGCAGGGCGTCGCCGTCAGCCCGGAAAATCTGCGTGTCGCCGAGAACGTCACGCTGATCCTGCCCTTGCATCGCGATCTCGATGCGATCCGCGAATCGTCCAACGCCATCACCGCGATCGGCACCACGCGGCGCGGCATCGGCCCGGCCTATGAAGACAAGGTCGGCCGCCGCGCGATCCGGCTGATGGACCTCGCCGATCTCGACACGCTGCCGCACAAGATCGACCGGCTGCTGGCGCATCACAACGCGCTGCGCCGCGGGCTCAATCTGGCAGAAATCGACGGCGCGGGAATCTTGCGCGAACTGACGGCGCTGGCGCCCCAGCTTCTGCCCTACGCCGAAACAGTGTGGCGGCTGCTCGATCAGAAGCGCCGCGAGGGCAAGCGGATCCTGTTCGAGGGGGCGCAGGGCGCGCTGCTTGACGTCGACCACGGCACTTACCCCTACGTCACCTCGTCCAACACGGTGGCGGCGCAGGCGGCGACCGGCACCGGCATGGGCCCGGGGGCGGTCGGTTATGTGCTCGGGATCTGCAAGGCCTATACGACAAGGGTCGGGCAGGGCCCGTTTCCGACCGAACTGAATGACGCGATCGGCGAGGAGATCGGCCGCCGCGGCAAGGAGTTCGGCGTCAACACCGGGCGCAAGCGGCGCTGCGGCTGGTTCGATGCGGTACTGGTGCGCCAGACCGTGCGGACCTGCGGCATCAATGGCCTGGCGCTGACCAAGCTCGATATTCTCGACGGCTTCGACAGCATCGAGGTCTGCACCGGCTACATGCTGGACGGCAAGGAAATCGACCATCTGCCGGCCGGCGAGGGCGCGCAGGCCCGGGTGGTGCCGGTCTATGAGACCATCGAGGGCTGGAAGGAGCCGACCGCCAATGCCCGTTCCTGGGCGGATTTGCCGGCGCAGGCGATAAAATATGTCCGCCGGGTCGAAGAACTGGTGGGCTGTCCGATCGCCTTGCTTTCCACCAGCCCGGAACGCGAGGATACTATTCTGGTCCAAAATCCGTTTGAGGCTTAACGAGATGTTACCGGAAAGCCCGCATTGTTGAGTAGAAATGGCTGACTACTACCCGCTGATTGCCCGTGCCATCGCCGGACTGGATCCCAGTGCTCCCGGCGAGAGCCGCCGTGCGCTTTATGAGCGGGCGCGCGCCGCGCTGATCGCGCAGCTGCGCAGCGTCGAGCCGCCTTTGAGCGAATCCGAAATGTCCGAGGCCGCCCAGCGCGCCCGGGATGCCACACGATCCTCCGGCGATGCATCGCGCAGCGGCGCCCGTGCCGGCGATGCGTTCCGTGCCAACACCCGTCCCAATGCGCGGCCCGCCGATCCGGCGCAACCGCCTGCGACGTCGCAGCCCTCGACCTCACAACCTTCGGCACCGCCACGTTCGCGACCGCCTTCACCGCCGCAACAGCGCAACGATCGGCCGCCGCTCGGACAGGAAGACCGGCAAGATCGGCAGGACAGACAAGACCCGCGCCCGCAGCGCAACCTTCGCGACGGGCCGCCGCCCTTGCCGCCGCAAGTCTCGATGCAGGATCCGCAGCTGCCGCCGACCCGCGAACGGATGGGTGCGCCGCGCCGGGGCCCCGACAACAGCGCGCCGCAGGCGGTGCGTGGCTTCCGCGACATCGCCGCCGATGCCGACGATCTCGGCCGTGCCGCGGCGCAGGCCAGCCGCTCTGCACGAAAGACCTATGCCAACGTGCCGTCGCCCTCGCCGGAATTCGACCGGCTCGAGCCGAGCATGGAGAACCGCGGCGCCGATCCCGACGCGCCCTATTCGTATGACGAATCCATCGAGGAGGCCGAACGCTACGCGCCGCCGCAACAGCCCGCGCCGCGTCCGCGTCTGGCGCAGGACCGCGGCCGCGAGCCGAAGAAGCGCGGCCGATCGGGCACGGTATTCCCGTTCAAGAGCGCGATCGCGATCGGCATCGTCCTGATCCTGGTCGGTGCCGCGATCCTGTGGGGCAAGTCGGTGGTGACGACGGTGAGCGGCCTGTTCAAGCCGTCGACGACGGTGGTGGAAGCGCCCAAGGACGGCGGCACGCCGCTGTCGAAGCCGAAGATTCCCGATCGCGTCGGCCAGCCGTCGTCGAGCGACCAGGTCGCGCCGGTGGCGCAGCGCGTGGTGCTGTATGACGAGGACCCCGCCGACCCCAAGGGCAAGCAATATGTCGGCACGGTGATCTGGCGCACCGAACAGATCAAGGCCTCCGCCGGCCAGAAGGCCGATCTCGCCGTGCGCGCCGACATCGAGATCCCCGACCGCAAGTTCAAGATGACGATGTCGTTCCGCCGCAACACCGACACCTCGCTGCCGGCCAGCCACACCGCGGAACTGACCTTCATCCTGCCGCCGGATTTCGCCGGCGGCGGCGTCAGCAACGTGCCCGGCATCCTGATGAAATCCAACGAGCAGGCGCGCGGCACCCCGCTGGCCGGGCTCGCGGTCAAGGTCACCGACGGCTTCTTCCTGGTGGGCCTGTCGAATGTCGATGCCGACCGCTCGCGCAATCTTCAGCTGCTGAAGGAGCGCTCGTGGTTCGACGTGCCGCTGGTCTATGTCAACCAGCGCCGCGCCATCATCGCCATCGAAAAGGGCGCCCCCGGCGAGCGCGCCTTCAACGAGGCCTTCACGGCGTGGGGCGAGTAGGGCGACAATTCCTCAAGTTCGGTCGTGAAGCGCTGCACACAGTCGTCGCAGGGTCCGATTACCTTGTCGAACAGGATGTCGTCGCTGTAGGCTTATCAACTGTCTCACAATTCTCATGTCCGAGACCGGAACGTGCGAGGTGCAGCATGAAGCGGTACATCATTTTCGCAGTGCTCGGCCCGCTGCTCGGCGGGTTCTGGCTATTGCTGACGACCACCGTGATGTCGGGCTACTGGAGCCATCCCCCCAGCCTGTCGGAGACCGAGAAGCTGCTCGCGGTGGTCGCCCGGACGCTGCAGTACAGTTATCTGTTCGGTATCCTGCCCTCCCTGATGATCGGCGCGGTGGATGATATTCTCTTTCATGTCAAAAAAATCGGCTGGGCCGTGCGGGTGTTGATCGTCGGCGCGATCAGCTTTATCGCGGCGGAATTGCTCTACGGCTCGCGCGGACCGGACAGCGGCGTCACCCAGTTCATCCTTTATGGCCTGGTGGGCTTTATCCCCGGAACGGTCTCGTCGTGGCTGGCGCATGAGGCGATCGGTAAACCGGCGACGACGTGACGGCGGCGCGACGCAACTTGCGCCGGTCCCGGGCGCTCCCCATGTGATGGTCATGACAAACGAAGATGTTTTCCCCGGCAGGCCTGCGCGGTCCGGCGCCGCGTTTCGCGGCAAGCCGGCGCGTGGCCCGGTCATCGATCAGGACGGGCGCGAAGTTCCGGCGGAAACGCTGGGCGAGCAGTTCCAGCGATTCCGGTTCGATTTCGGCCATTCCAGCGCCAACCCGTTCGGCAATCTGACCCGCGAGCAGCGGCTGGCGCGGCTCGATATGCTGGCAACGCTGCTCGACGTCGCCTTCGTCCTGCCCGGTACCAAGATCCGCTATGGCATCGACGGCATCATCCGGCTGATCCCGGTGATCGGCGATCTCTTTGCCACCGCGTTCTCGCTGTGGCTGGTGCGCGAGGCGCGCGCGATCGGCGCGCCCTGGCATGTCACCGCGCGGATGCTTGGCAATGTCGCGCTCGATGGCGTGGTCGGATTGGTGCCGGTCGCGGGCGACGCCTTCGACGTGCTGTTCCGCGCCAATATCCGCAACGTGCGGATGCTGCGGCGCTGGATCGACAGGCAGCCGCGCTAAATTGAAATCTTGAATAAGGCGGGTTTATCGTTCGGCACAACCCTCTCCTGAGGGAGAGGGCGCACGTTCGTTCAGCGATGCAGAATTACGCCGCGTCGGCGTCGGCGTCGTTGCTGGCAGGCGCGGGCTCCGGCTCGCGGGGACGGCGCGGCAGCGGAAAGTCCTGGCTCTCATACAGCGTGCGGATGCCGCTCTGATCGAAGCGGGCCTCGTCGACCTGCAGATAGGCGCCGTTCAGCGAATCCGCCGGCAATTGCTCGATCGCGAACTGCACCGCGGCGGCCGCGGTGTCGAAACGGCGATACGCGAAGCCCGCTCGCTTCTTCTTGCGGATCGCGGCGGGGAAAAGTTCGGCGGCAGTGTTGTAGCTGAAGGAAGCCATGGTCAGTGACCCTTATTTTTTAGTGAGAACGCGAATGAAATCGCGAACGGATCGTACGGGCGCAACTCAAGCGATGGCGCCGGCACACGTCATTTCAGGACAGCCCCCAATATAAGCTCGTTTGACAGAAATGCGACTCCTGCCGGGCCTGATGATGAATCCGGGCGTCCAAGCCCCAGATCCAGAATAAATCCTGGTATTTCAATAGCTTGCGTGGTTTATAGCTTGCCAAGCAGCAACAGGATGAGCAGTACGATCAGAATGACGCCGCCCAGGCCCATCCCGGAATGGCCCATCCCGTAGCCATAACCCCCAAATCGGCCGCTGAAGCCGCCGAGCAGGAAAATGATCAGGATGATGATCAGTATCATTCCAAGCGACATGGCACTCTCCCCAACGGGCGGCCGGCGCACGAAAATCCGCCGCCCCGTCAGGAACAAAGCATATCCCGCCACTTGGTTCCAGCACCGGAACCGGGTGACGCAAATGAGCGCGGCTATTTCGGTTGCAGCTTGAGTGCCGCCGAGTTGATGCAGTAGCGCAGTCCGGTCGGGCCGGGGCCATCGTCGAACACATGGCCGAGGTGGCCGTTGCAGCTCGAGCACAGCACTTCGGTCCGCATCATGCCGTGGGTGATGTCGCGTTCCTCATCGACATGGCTCTCCACCGCGGGCGCGGTAAAGCTCGGCCAGCCGCAGCCGGAATCGAATTTGGCGTCGGATTCGAACAGCGTCTGCCCGCAGCCGGCACAGGTATAGGTGCCGGCCCGATGCTCATGCTCGTATTCGCCGGAGAACGGCCGCTCGGTCGCCTTTTCGCGCAGCACCGCATACTGCATCGGCGTCAGTTCCTTGCGCCACTCGGCTTCGCTCTTCTCGACCTTGCCGGGCATCGTCTTGGTGTTGGACATCGAACCTCCTCTAAATCCTTATCGTCAGTTGGTGAGCCTTGCGCTGACCAGCGTCGGCTTCTCGATATAGTCTTCGGCGAAAATCTTCTTCAGGTTCTCGACCTTCGGAATGTCATTATAGGCAATATAGGGCTGGTTCGGGTGCAGTGTCAGGTAGTCCTGATGATAGGCCTCCGCCGGAAAAAACCCTTCCAGCGGCCCGACCTTGGTCACGATCGGCTTCTTGTAGACCTTCGCGGCGTTGAGCTGCGCGATATAGGCTTCCGTCACCTTCTTCTGCTCGTCATTGGTGGTGAAGATCGCGGAGCGGTATTGCGTACCTGAGTCCGGACCCTGGCGGTTCAGCTGCGTCGGATCGTGCGCCACCGAAAAGAAGATCTGCAGGATCTTGCCGTAGCTGATTTTCTTCGGGTCGTATTTGACCTCGACGGATTCCGCGTGGCCGGTGGTGCCGGTCGAGACGGTGCTGTAGTCGGCGGTGGTCTTGCTGCCGCCGGCATAACCGGACACCGCGTTGACGACGCCGGCGGTGTGCTGGAACACGCCCTGCACGCCCCAGAAGCAACCGCCCGCGACGACGACGGTCTGGATGCCATCGGCGGCCTTCACATCCGCCGCCGGCGCGGGAATGACCACGGCGTCTTCCGCGGCCAGCGAGGGCGCGACCACGAAGGCTGATATCGCCAGCGCCCCGATGGCGGCAGCGTAAAGCGAAAAACGGCTGAATTGGCTACGGGACATGGGGCTTCCTCTTCGGGGTGACGGGTTGAGGGCAGTTTAGAGCGGGAGCGGCGGTTCGCAATCGCGGCCGGCCTGCCCAATGCCTCAAGATACGCGGCAAAGCGGGTGTTGTTACCGCCAAAGGGACACGAGTTCGTGAAATAAATCCGCGCGTTTGCAGGCTGTTACGGCCGGAAAGGCGGTCAGCCGCAGGGTCGCGCGACCGGTCGGCGAAATCGTAAAAATGGAGCTCTGATGAACCACGGCCGCGATGGACCGACAAATGATGCATTCGCCGGGAGCATTTCGGGAATGTTGCGCGCCTTTTTTGTGTCCGCGGTCGTACTGGGGATATCGGGCCCTGTGCTGGCCGATGACGTCGAGATCTGCCGCGACCGGCAAGCCGATGACAAGGCGGCGCGCCTGGAAGCGTGCGAAAAGGTCATTGCGGCGGGGCAGGCGTCCGCCAGAGACCCCTCCAGTAGGGACGCCTCCGGTAAGGACGCCTCCAGCAAGGACGGGTCAAAGGACGGATCAGGCAAAGACATATCCAACAGGGATATGGCCATCGCCTATTCGGTCAGGGGTCAGGCGTTTCGGATCAAACGCAATTACGACAAGGCGATCGCCGCTTTCGATGCGGCCCGTGCCGCCGATCCGGACGATCCCGGGATTCTCAATGCCCGCGGCTTTGTCTATGAGGCCAAGGGCGACGACGACCACGCGATGGCGGATTACAACCTCGCACTGCAGATGCGTTGGAACTTCGCCGGCGCGGTCTACAATCGCGGCACGCTGTATCTGCGCAAGGGAGCGCTGCAAAGCGCGCTCGACGATTTCAACACCGCGGTGAAACTCAATCCGAAATTCTATCGCGCCTATACCGACCGCGGGCGGGTATTGACGATCAACAGGGATTTTGAGGGGGCGCTGGCGGATTTCGCCGAAGCCGAACGGATCGATCAATCGGCCACGCAGGCCCCCCTCAATCGCTGTCTGGCCTATACCGCGATGGGAAAATTCGACCAGGCCATCGCCGACTGCAACAGCGTGGTTGAAAAACTGCCCAAGTTCCAGTTCGCCGTGGTGAGCCGGGCCGATGCTTACCTGGCCAAGGGCGACCTCAATGCCGCGCTCAAGGATTTCAATTTCGTGCTGGGGCTCAATCCCAACAATGTGCGCGCCCATGCGGGCCGCGGCGAATTATCCGAGAAGAAGCACGATCTGGTCCAGGCCCGCGCCGACTATCGGTCCGCCGCCTTTGCGCTGACGCCTTACGACAATTTCGAAACCGGGTTGGCGCGTCAGATCGCGCGGGAGCGGCTGGCCGCGCTGACGCCGCAAGCGCCCACTGTGCCGGACAAGGCTCGCCGCGTCGCGCTGATCGTCGGCAATGGCGCCTATCAGAACGTGCATGAGCTCGGCAACCCGCCGCGCGATGCCAAACTCATTGCCGATGCGCTGCGCGACGTCGGCTTTCAGACCGTGACCCTGGGCAATGATCTCACCCGCGACAAGTTTTTTGGGGCGCTTCGTGCCTTCGCCACTGAGGCGGAAAAGGCCGACTGGGCGGTGGTATATTATGCCGGCCATGGGCTGGAAGTCGGCGGCATCAATTACCTGGTGCCGGTCGATGCCAAACTGGCCACGGACAAGGACGCCGAAACCGAGGCGGTGGCGCTGGAACAGGTGATCGCCGCGGTCGGCGGCGCGCGCAAGCTGCGGCTGGTGATGCTGGACGCCTGCCGCGACAACCCGTTCGCGCCGACCATGAAGCGGACCATGGAATTGAAGCTGGTCGACAAGGGGTTTTCGAACATCGAACCCGCGGCCGGGTTCATGGTGGTGTACGCCGCCAAACATGGCGAGACGGCGCTCGATGGCGACGGCGTCGACAGTCCATTCGCGGTCGCGGTGGCGCGCGATATCAAGCAGCCGCATGTCGAAGTGCGCAAGCTGTTCGACCTCGTTCGCGACGACGTCTGGAGCGCCTCCAAACATCAGCAGCAACCGTTCACCTACGGCTCGCCGCCCGGACGGGAAGATTTTTACTTCGTGGCGGGGAAGTAGGGCATCCACGTCATTGCCAGCGACAAACGCAAAGCGTTTGCGCAAGGGAGCGCAAGCGACGAAGCAATCCAGCAGTCATTCCGGGGCGATGCGAAAGCATCGAACCCGGAATCTCGAGATTCCGGGTCTGGTCCTTCGGACCATCCCGGAATGACGGTGGCCTCTACACCACCACGCTCAGCCGCTTGGCCGCGCGGGTGATGCCGGTGTAGAGCCAGCGTGCGCGGCTCTCCTGAAAGGCAAAACTCTCGTCGAACAGCACCACGTCGTCCCATTGCGAGCCCTGCGATTTGTGCACCGTCAGCACGTAACCGTAGTCGAACTCGTCATAGGGCTTGCGCTGTTCCCACGGGATGGTCTCGATCGCGCCGCCGAAGCAGTCGCCGCGGACCGAGACTTTGGTCACCTTGTGGCCGAAATCCTCGTCCGGCGACAGCCGCATGGTGATGATCTTCGATTTCGACTGCGCGCGCGACTTCACGCGCCATAATCCGCCGTTGAACAGGCCCTTCTTGCGGTTGTTGCGCAGGCAGACCAGCTTGTCGCCCGCCACCGGCAACGGATCCTCGATATTCTGCTTTTGCCGCACCCGCATGTTGTACGAGCGGCGTGTATTATTGCGTCCGACCAGCACCTGGTCGGCGCTCATCACCCGGTCGGGATCGAGCTCGGCGCGGGAGACCACTTCGCTCTCGCCGTAACGGCCAATGTCGAGGTCGCGGCCCTCGCGCACATCCATCGACATCCGCACGATCGGGTCGTCCTGCGCCTGGCGATGCACTTCGGTCAGCATCGCGTCGGGCTCGCAATCCGTAAAGAAGCCGCCGCCCTGGATCGGCGGCAGTTGCGCGGGATCGCCCAGCACCAGCAGCGGACAGTCGAACGACATCAGGTCGCGGCCCAATTCAGCGTCGACCATCGAGCATTCGTCGATCACGATCAATTTGGCCTTTGAGGCCGGCGCGTCGTCCCACAATTCGAAACTCGGCTGCTCGACGCCGGATTCGCGCGCGCGGTAGATCAGCGAATGAATGGTCGAGGCGTTGTCGCAGCCCTTGTTGCGCATCACCAAGGCGGCCTTGCCGGTGAAGGCGGCGAACTTCACCTCGCCATTGACGCCGTCGGCAATGTGCCGCGCCAGCGTGGTCTTGCCGGTGCCGGCATAGCCGAACAGCCGGAATACCGGAGGCGTGCCGTTTTTGCCCGGTTTCGCCTTCAGCCAGTCGGCGACGGCCTTCAGCGCGGAGTCCTGATGCGGCGTAAAGGTTGTCATGAAATGGGCTTGGGGTCTCGGTGGGGAAGGGTCGTGCACGAAGCCACGACTCATCAACCGCAAAACTAACCATTCATGCGTTCAGCGCAAGCGGCTTCCGCCACGCGGAATTGGTGAGATGCTGGACTCGGCTTTTCCCGGGTCTACACTGCGCCGAACAACAAGCCGATCCGGGGAGAAACGTCATGAAATTCGGCATCTTCTATGAGCTGCAATTGCCGCGCCCGTGGGAGGCGGGCGACGAGCTTCGGCTGTACCAGGACGCGCTGACACAACTCGAAACCGCCGACCGGCTCGGCTACGATCATGCCTGGGTGGTGGAGCATCATTTTCTGGAAGAATATTCGCACTCGCCGTCGCCGGAATCCTTCCTCGCCGCCGCCAGCCAGCGTACCAAAAATATCCGGCTCGGCCACGGCATCTTCCAGCTCACCACCAATCATCCCGCGCGCGTCGCCGAGCGGGTCGCGGTGCTCGATCTCCTTAGCAATGGCCGCTGCGAATTCGGCATGGGCGAGAGCGCCTCGATCACCGAACTGACGCCGTTCGGCCGCGACATGGAGACCAAGAAGGAAGTGTTCGAGGAAGCGGTGCGCGCGATTTTCCCGATGTTCGCCGAGGGCGGCAGTGAACATCACGGCAAATATTTCGACATTCCCTTGCGCAACGTGGTGCCCAAACCGGTCCAGAAGCCGCATCCGCCATTGTGGATGGCGTGTTCGCAGCTTCCGACCATCGAGCGTGCCGGCCAGAACGGCTTCGGCGCGCTCGGCTTTCAGTTTGTCAGCGCCGACGCGGCGCATGCCTGGGTCCATGCCTATTACAATGCCATCACCAAGCGGCTGAAGAAGCTCGCCGATTACCAGATCAATCCGAACATGGCGCTGGTGTCGTTCTTCATGTGCGCGAAGACCGACGAAGAGGCCCGCGCGCGGGCGGACGGCGCCACGTTTTTCCAGTTCGCGCTGCGCTTTTACGGCGCGTCGCAGAACCGCCAGCGTCCGGCGCCCGGCACCGTCAACATGTGGGACGAGTACAACAAATGGAAGCGCGAGAATCCGGAGGCCCAGGAGGCGGCACTGCGCGGCGGCCTGATCGGCTCGCCCGAAACCATCGCCAAAAAGCTGCGGCGGTTTCGAAGCTCGCATATCGATCAGGTGATCCTGCTCAACCAGGCCGGCAAGAACAGCCACGAGCATATCTGCGACTCCCTGGAATTGTTCGCCAAAGAGGTAATGCCGGAATTCCGCACCGATCCCGAGCACGACGCCTGGAAGGCTGGCGTGATGAGCGGCGCGATCGAGCTCGAGGAGATCGACACCGAAGCGTTCAGCGATCGCTACGGCAAATTGGCCATGAATGTCGCGCCGGCGGTCGCGGCGGCGGGGTAGCCTTTCCGCCGGACGGATGGGGCCTGGCAAAGCGATTCAAGGTCGTCGATCAGGGATCTCTGGTATAAGAAGGGACAAAACCATTCCTGACGGAGTTTGTCGCGTTGTCCCGACGTCACATGAATCTAGCTGGATTTCTCATCGCGGGGCCGGTCGCACATAGCCATGCGCTGTGGCGAAACCCTGCCCACGAGGTGCCGTTCCTGACCGCCGACTATTACGTCGAAGTGGCGCGTACCCTCGAGCGCGGAAAATTCGATCTGATCTTCTTCGCCGACAGGCTCGCGATTGCCGATCGCTTCGGCGACGACAAGGAGGTCGGAATCCGGCACGGCGACCAGGATTCGACCCGCATGGATCCCGTTCCCATCCTCGGGGCGCTCGCGGCGACGACGCGGCATATCGGGCTCGGTGCGACGCGTTCCACCACCTATGACCAGCCGTATCATCTGGCGCGGGAATTCGGCACCGTCGATCATCTGTCGAACGGGCGCGCTGCCTGGAATGTCGTGACGTCGATGAACGACGGCGAAGCGCTCAATTTCGGGCTGGAGAGCCATCTCAGCCATGACCAGCGCTACGATCGCGCCGAGGAGTTCATGGAGCTGATCTTCAAGCTCTGGGATAGCTGGGAGCCCGGCGCGCTTACACTTGATCGCGCCAACGGCATCTACGCCGACCCGGCGAAAGTGCACTACGTCAAGCACGAGGGGACGTATTTCAAGTCGCGCGGGCCGCTCAATATTCCCCGTGGTCCGCAGGGGCGTCCGGTGATCATTCAGGCTGGCGCCTCCGATCGCGGCAGGGCCTTTGCGGTGAAATGGGCGGAGATCATTTTCAATATCTCGCCGACGCGCGAGCACATGAAAAGCTCTACCGAAGCAATTCATGAGGAAGTGCGGCGGCTGAACCGGCTGGAGGGAAGCTGCAAGTCGCTGACCGCCATCATGCCTTTTGTCGGCCGCACCCGCGAGGAGGCGCTGGAGAAAAGAGACATGGCCAACGCGCTGGTCGACCCGATGGTGGGGCTATCGACGCTGTCGGCGCACGCCAATGTCGATTTGAGCACGCTCGACCTCGATGCGCCGGTCGAGCAATTGCGCAGCACCGGCACCCAAAGCCTGATCGCGATGGCGTCGCGGATCGCCCGGGACAATTCGCTCAGCCTGCGCGAGATCGGCCGGAAATACGGCGAGTGCGTGCTGGTGCCGCAGCTTTGCGGCACGCCAAAACAGGTCGCCGACGAGCTTGCGGATATTTTCAGCTCCGGTGATGCGGATGGCTTTGTGGTGTCTCCGGCATTCCTGCCGGACTCATTTGCCGAATTTGTGGACGGTGTGGTGCCCGAACTGCAGCGTCTCGGCGTGTTCCGCGAGGACTATACCGCCTCAACGCTGCGCGGACACCTTCAGTCCTGATGTGACGGCGCCGATAGCGGCGGTGTGGAGCTGTACGAAACGCCATATCTCGAACGCATAAGATTTAAGCAGGTTTGATCTGCGGTATGCCCGGTCCGAAGGACAAATTTGTTATTTTTTTGAGCTTGCTCGGTATGTTGCAAAGCACACTAGTGTGTAGGCTTCAGTTCTGGCGGGCTTCGGCAGCGGTATCCTCCGCCCGGCGCGGCTTTCGCCTCATGAAGCATTATGAAGCATTCCAATGGGTTCCTCCGTCATCGCGGTTCAAGATTCTCTCGAGCTCAGAACCGTGTCCGATTTGCCTGTTCCACGCCCCTTCGCGCCATTGACGGGCGCGGTTGAGAGACCGAGGAGCGATGTGCCGCTGCTTCAGGTGCTGGGGTTGCAGAAAGCCTATGGCGGCCTGCAGGCCGTCGCGGGCGTCGATCTGGATTTGCCTGGCGTGCCCGGCGGGCAGATTACCGGCCTAATCGGTCCGAACGGCGCCGGAAAGACGACGCTTCTCAACATCATCTCGGGCGTCGAACGCGCTAGCGCCGGTCGCGTCTTATTGCAGGGCCATGATATCGGCGCGCTGCCGCAGCACCGTCTTGCCGCGCGAGGTCTGGTGCGAACCTTTCAGATTTCACGCGATCTCGGACAGCTCACGGTGCTGGAGAACCTGCTGCTGGCGCGCCCGCGGCAAACCGGCGAAAAGCTGCTGAAGCTTTTCGCGCATGGCAGGCTGGTCAGGCAGGAAGAAGAGGCGGCAATCGAGACCGCGCGTGCGGCCCTCCTGAAGGTCAATTTATGGCAGCTCGCCGATGCGCCGGCTGCAACCTTGTCCGGAGGGCAGAAAAAGCTGCTTGAGCTCAGCCGCGCGCTGATGCTCAAGCCCAGACTGGTGCTGCTCGACGAGCCGGCGGCGGGCGTCGCGCCTGCGATGGAAGAAATCCTGATCGACACCATTCGCGGATTGGCGGCGGAGGGCGTCGATTTTCTCATCATCGAACATGATCTCGACGTGGTCGCGGCGTTGTGCGAGCACGTCTACGTCATGGCGGCTGGCAAGATCCTGACGCAAGGGTCGTTTGCGCAGGTCACCGGCGACAGCCGTGTCGTCGAAGCCTATCTCGGGTTGAAGCCATGACGGTTTCGGCTGAAGCCCTCGAGATGCGCGACGTCTGCGCCGGCTACGGCGCTTCGGACATCCTTGCGTCCATTACGCTGCAGGCGGCGCGAGGGCGGATCACGACGATCGCGGGCCCCAACGGCGCCGGCAAATCGACCCTGATGAAGACGCTGGTCGGATTATTGCGGCCTCGATTGGGCCAGATTCTGACCGACGGCCGGGACATTACGCATTTATCGCCGCCGCAACGGGCGCTGGCTGGCCTCGGTTACGTTCCGCAGGAGCGCAATGTTTTCAAGAATCTGACGATCGGAGAAAATTTGCGGATCGGTTTCGAATTCATTCGCCGCAAGGTGGCGGACAAGGAATTCAACGCGGCGCGTGAGCGCGTGCTCGATCTCTTTCCCGATTTATCCGCCCGGCTGGGCGAAGCCGCGGGGACCCTGAGCGGCGGTCAGCGGCAGATGCTGGCGATGGGCTGCGCCTTGATTCCGGGGCCGACCACGCTGCTGCTCGACGAACCCTCGGCGGGGCTTTCACCGCGTTATGTGACGACGATGCTCGACGCCGTGGCGGCGGTGAACCGTGCCGGCGTTACCGTGATCATGATCGAACAAAATCTGATCGAGGCGATGCGAGTCTCCCACGATGTCATCCTGCTGGTGGCCGGCGGCATCAGGGGGAAATGGGACGCGAGCGTGTTTCTGTCGGACCCGGATGTGAGGTCGCTGTTCCTGGGCGG
>NZ_JBEKCZ010000154.1:0-12746 GCF_050014615.1 Bradyrhizobium sp.
GCCAGCGCCGCCCAGCGCCATTTCTTCATTTCCACGCGGCGCGGGGCGCCGTATTTGCCGCCGACCACCGAATAGCCGCGGCGGCCGAGAATGAATTTCTGCGCCTGCAACAGCGCGATGGTCAACAGCAGCAGCGGCACCGCGGCGGCGGCGGCGAGTTCGAGTTTCGGCGGATACTGGAACAGGCTCCAGATTTTCGTGGTCATGGTGTGAAAGCCGGCCGGCAGCGCCAGGATCGCCGGCGAGCCGAACAGCGTCATCGCCTGCAGAAACGCGATCAGGGCACCGGCGACCAGGGCAGGCAGCGCCAGCGGGATGGTGACGCGCCGCGCCGTGGTCCAGGCCTTGCCGCCCAGGATGGCGGAGGCATCCTCGAGTTCGCCCGGCATGTTATCCAGCGAATTGGCGACCAGCACGAACACGAATGGAAATGTGTAGCAGGAGATCACGAAGATGATTCCGGTCATCGAGTAGATGTCGAACAGATGCGCGTCGGCTTCCGCGCCGGTCACGAAGCGAAACAGCTGGTTGAGCAATCCGCTGTTGGGCGCGGCGAGCAATTCCCAGGCCACGGCGCCGAGAAACGGCGGCGTCACGAACGAGGCCGTCACCAGCGCCCGGATGAAACCCCGCCCGGGCATGTCGGTGCGCGATACCAGCCATCCCATGGGTGCCGCGACAGCGCAGCAGATGATGGCGGAGGAGACGGCAATGATCGCGGTGGTCAGCAGCGGATCGAGGAAATCGGGATCGGTGAACAGCGTGACGAAATTCTGCAAGGTCAAATGGTGGGCCTTGTCGGTCACGCTATAGATCGCGAGCCACGACAGCGGCAACACGATCAGCGCGACCAGGCACGCCGCGAACAGCCACAGCACCGGCTTGGTCCAGTCGATTTTTGTTTTGGGGGTGTCGAGACTGCCGGTGATGGTCATGGTGCCTGCCGATTTTATTTCTTTCGCCGTCATTCCGGGGCGCGAGCGTAGCGAGCGAACCCGGAATCTCGAGATTCCCCGATGTGCAATAGCACATCTGTGGTCTGGTCCTTCGGACCATCCCGGAATGACAGCGATTATTTCAAACCCGAAACAGCCGCGCATAGCGCGTCTTGATCTCTTCCGTCATCTTCTCGACCCCGGCGGGGTCTTCCTTCATCAGTCTGGTGTCGGAAAGCTTGCGCCGTCCCGGTCTGGTCTGCACCTGCGCATGAACCGAATATTGCGCGGTGAAGTCGGTCAGGAACTGCTGGGTCTCGCGCGTATGCAGCCAGGCCTGAAACAGTTTCGCGGCATTGGGATGTGGCGCGTTGACGAAGATTCCGGTGGGACCCGAAATGGTCGGCGTGCCCTCGCTCGGATATACCGGCTCGACCGGCTGGCCGGCTTCCTTCAAGAGCACGATATTATATTCGTTGCCGTCGGCCATCACGGCGCGCTCGCCCAGCGCCAGCTTCTTCGGCGGGTCGGTCGAGGACTGCACCTGCATCACGCGCTGCTTCGACAGCTTCTCGAAATACTCCCAGCCGAGTTCACGAATGAGCTGGAAGGTGGTGGACATGATGGTGCCGCTATAGGCGGGATGGCCCTTGACCATCTTGCCGGTCCATTTCGGGCCGAGCAGATCGGCGTAGGCCGTGGGGGCGTCGTCAGGCTTGACGAGATTGCTGTTGTAGGCGATCGACGACAGCCATAGCCGCGTGGTCGCGAACATCCCGTCGGGATCGCGATATTGTTCCGGAAAATATTTGGCGATGTCGTCCGAGACGAACGGCGCCAGCCAGCCATTACGTTTCCAGGGAATGAAATGCGAGGCATCGGCGCTAGAGACCACGTCGGCGGCGCGGATGTTGGAAGCAAACTCCTGGTCGATGCGCTGAAACAGCCGCTCGGAACCGGCGCGCTCGATCTGCACCTGGATTCCCTGATATTGCGTCTCGAAGGCCTTGCCGAGCTTTTCGCCGACCGGCAGGTCCATCGCGGAATACAGCACCACTTTGGCTTCTTTTTTGGCCGCTTCGATCAGTTGCGGCGTGATCGCTTCAGGCGGCGGCGCCTCGGCGCGGGCGGGCGAGGCGAACACCGTGCCAAGCGCCAGCGCGCTCGCGCCTTTTAATATCCCGCGTCTGGAAAGCTTCTGATGTGTCATGGCGCCGGCCTGCTGGCTCCCCATTATCGGCTGAGCGCCCGGCAGCGTTCCGGCGGCAGCGTCAACCAGACTTCAGTGCCCTTGGGAACGGCGGTTTCGGTCGATGTGATGATGCGCAGTACCGTGCCGTCCGAGGTCTCGACCATGTAGTCGCGGTTGGCGCCGAGAAACACCTGGCGGGTCACGGTGGCCTTGACGGCATTGTCGGATGTCGATGGAGCCGCCGTTGCAAGCTGGATGTCGTGCTGGCGGATCGCGACGGCGGCATTCTGGCCGGCCTGAAGTTTCGCGCCCACCACCCGCAGGGTCGCGCCGGAAAACGCGATATGGTTTTCGTCGCGGGCGGTGCCCTTGAGCACATTGCTGGAGCCGATGAAGCGCGCGACGAATTCGGATTGCGGCCGCTCGTAGATGTCTTCGGGGGTGCCGAGCTGATCGATCCTGCCGGCATTCATCACCGCGATCAGGTCGGCGGTGGTCATCGCCTCGGACTGGTCGTGGGTGACGTACACCGTGGTGTAGCGGTATTCGTCGTGCAGCCGGCGAATTTCAAAGCGCATCTCCTCGCGCAGATTGGCGTCGAGGTTGGAGAGCGGCTCGTCCAGCAGCAGGGTTTCCGGCTCGACCACCAGCGCCCGCGCCAGCGCCACGCGCTGCTGCTGGCCGCCCGACAATTCGCCGGGATAGCGTTGCGCCAGGATTTCGAGCTTGGTGGTGTCCAGGATAGCCTTGAGTTTTTTGGCGATGGTGTCGCGATCGAATTTCCGCAGCCGCAATCCATAGACGATGTTTTCCGCCACCGTCATGTGCGGCCACAGCGCATAGCTCTGGAAGATCATCGACATCTTGCGCTGCTCGGGCGGCAGCGTGCGCGCGGCCGAGGACACCAGCCGGTCGCCGACATGGATCTCGCCGTCGGTCGGCTCGAGGAATCCGGCGATCAGCCGCAGCGTCGTGGTCTTGCCGCAACCCGAGGGACCTAACAGGCAGACCAGCTGCCCGTGATCGATGCGCAGGGAGACGCTGTCTACGACCGCCAGCGATCCGAATCGCTTGGTGAGGTCACGCAATTCAACGGACGCCAATCACATCACTCCCTGTATTTTCTTGCGCGCATTCCGGCCGCAAAACCGGGAATACGGAACATGCGTGCGCCGTCGGCGGCCTGTTATTTATCGCTGGATCAATATAAGCACGAATGCAGGGGGGCCGGGAAGGCTTGGCCCCTCAGGCACTCACAGTTTCGCCGAGCCAGTCGATGGCCGCTTCAGTTCCGCCCTTGCCATGCGGGATGTTGAGCGCCTGCAGGCCGACCTCGATCACGCCCAGCGTGCCCAGGATCATCGGGGCGTTGATATGGCCCATATGGGCGATTCGGAACGCCTGGCCCTGCAAATCGCCGATCCCGACGCCGAGCACCACGCCGCATTTTTCATTGCAGTAACGCTGCAGTGCAGCCGGATCGTGGCCGTTCGACATCACCACCGTCGTGACCGTATTCGACCGCTCGGCGGGCTCAGTGATGTTGAAGCCGAGCACCTGGCCCTCGGCCCAGACCGCGACCGCGCGGCGAACCGCTTCGGCCAGCAGATGGTGGCGCAGGAACACGTTTTCGAGCCCTTCGTCGAACAGCATATCGATGGCCTGGCGCAGCGCGAACAACAGATGGACCGGCGCCGTGCCGCCGTATTTCCGGTAATTTTCGGCGAGATCACGCTCGGTCCAGTCCCAATAGGGCGTGCGCATTCCCGCCGTCTTGTGCACCTCGCGGGCACGATCGTTGACGGCGACGAAGCCGAGGCCGGGCGGCGTCATCAGGCCTTTCTGCGAGCCGGACATCGCGACATCGATGCCCCACGCATCCATCTGGAACGGCATGCAGCCCAATGAGGCAACCGCATCGACCATGAACAGCGCGGGATGGCCCGCTGCCTTGATCGCCCTGCCGATGGCTTCGATGTCGTTGACGGTGCCCGAGGCGGTATCGATCTGCGCCACCAGGATCGCCTTGATGCTGTGGTCCTTGTCCTGCCGCAGCCGGGCTTCGACCTCGGCCGGCCGTACCGCGCGGCGCCAGTCGCCCTTCAGCCCCTCGACATCGGCGCCCATCGCGGCCGCGGCATTGCCCCAGCCAACCGCGAACCGGCCGCTTTCCAGCACCAGGATCTTGTCGCCGCGCGACAATACGTTGCTCAGCACGGCTTCCCACGCGCCGTGGCCGTTGGCGATGTAGATGTAGGACTGGCCCTTGGTGGCGAACAGCCGCGAGAGATCGCGCAGCAGGCTTTCGGTGATGTCCCGCATCTGATCGGAATAGATGTCGAGCGCCGGGCGATGCATCGCCCGCAGCACTTCATCGGGCATGTTGGTGGGCCCGGGGATCGCCAGAAATTCCCGGCCGGCGCGAACTGCCATTTTTCTTATTCCTTGTGGGTAGGATCGAGGAAGGGGCGAGACAACGGCAAGGGAATTGGATGGCGCGGAATGGCGGGGATTTCAAGCCAAGACCCAGTGATCATGCGATGATATTGGATCGCAAGCGTCATTGCGAGCGCCAGCGAAGCAATCCAGAGCTACCAAAAAGACGGGACGCTATCATCGCAGCGCATTGGCGACCGCCTGCCAGATCTGATCCTTGAGCTCGGTCGCGGGCGGACTGGGAATGATGGTAGCGGGTGCGTCGCGCTTCTGGCACGCCTCGACCAGCCGCAGGATCCAGACCTCGCCGTCGGTGTAATAGAGATCGCCGCCGCCATTGCGCCCGGCCATGGTGGGTCCGATGCCCGTCACCTGGTATTTCGCATTGACCATGCCGGCGGCTTCGAGGTCGGCGGCAAGCAGCGCCCGCTCGGCGTCGATGTCGGCATCGATATGATGCGTGATGGCGCCGGTGTAGTGGCTGACGCCGACGCCGCGATCGAAGGTCGCGTCGCCGAGCCAGACCGGGCGCTGTTCCTGGCCCTGTTCGAGCACCTTCCAGAACCGCACATGATGGCGGCGATCGGCGCTCCGGCCGTCGGGCTTCTCAAACGCGAGGTCCTCGTGGCGGCCGAGATAATAAAGATTGCTGATCGGCGCGTCGTGATAGGGACGGTCCAGCACCACGCTGCCAACGATCTCGATCGAGGAGCGCAGCGTAACGCGGTCGGCCGGATACCAGCCGGCGGCCTGCATCGCGCACAGCACGTCCTTGTCGTCACCGACCAGGCCGACATTGATCGGATCGCCGGGAATGCCCTGTGCGGTCAGCGTCACCATCGGCAGCGCGGCGAGGCCCTTCTGGTGCTCGTGGTGAGTCCAGAACGCCGGCAGCACCACATAGGCAAACAGGGTATAGACGAGGACAACGGACAGCGAGCCCAGCAAAAAGCGATCGAGCCGCGAATGATCGTGGTGCGGCTGTGGTCGCAGTTCGTCTTGCAAGTCGTCTTGAAAATCAGCCACGTCTTTATCGCTTGGTCTCGCGGCAGCCGGCGGCTTCGGCTTCGTCGACCGAGCAGAACCAGCGCGTGCCCTTGCTGATCTTCATCTCGATCTTGGCGTACCAGCGGCTGGTGGGCTGGTGGAAGATGCATTCGCCGGACCGGTTGACGTTGCCCTTGATGGTGCAGTCGGGCGAGGGCGCGACCGATCCCGAGGCCGATGCCAAAAGGATGGTGTTGGCGTTGTCGGGCGCCTTGGCGGCGCCGAGAATGCTGGTCTTCTTGTTGCGAACCCGCCAGTCCCACGGCGCGATGAACGCGCCCTGCCACATCCCGGCCTTGGCGTCGCGCGCGGCTTTCTCGTCGGCGTCGTAGTCGTGCGAGAACCGCACATAGGACAGCGCCCAGCCGCTCTTCACCATCCATTTCTGGATGTCCTCGCCGTCGACCTCGCAGCGCGAGACCTGGCGGCCGCGGCGGTCGGTCTGGGCGACGTGGCAGGTCCAGCTCTTGTTGCCGACATGCTTGATCAATTCGTCGCGCGCCGCGGCGCCGCAGGTCCAGCGCTCGCCGGTATTGTTGAGGCAGAGCTGATCCACCGCCGGCGCGTCGATGCCGCCGAGACGGATCTTGCTGTTGCCGATCTGGATCTGGTCGCCCTCGCGGATTTTGGGAATGCCGGTGATGTCGGCCGCGGCGGCGATGGCCGGCAGCAGCGTCAGGAGCCATGGAATCGCCAGCAGGAATTTCATGCGCATGTGAAAAGGGCCGCCTCGAAATGCATTGCTAACACGATGCGGCCGGATTGTGGTGCGGATGGGGCCGCGGGCGATAGAGCCGGTTGGGTTGCGGCTGTCAGGTTAGCGTGATGGGCGAAGAGAGCGCGACTTACTTACCCTCCCCCTCCAGGGGAGGGTGAAGGAAACGCGATAGCACTACGCCGCCCCCCGCAGCATCGCGCGGTGGGCCAACGCTAACCCCATCAGCACGAAGGCCGAGGTGACCTCGGGGCCGCCCACTAAAATGCGCGTCGGGGTCTTCATCTTGTTCCACTCATAGGCCCGGAACGGCCCGCGCCGGCCGCCTTCGCCGAGATCGCCGAGGATGCAGGTGAGCGCCGGGGTGAAGGTCGCCACATCTGCCCCGAGATGGCCGAGCGCCATCAGCGCCAGCGCCGCGTCGAACACGTTCATCTCGCTCGTGATCAGTTCGCCCTCGACATAGGCCAGCACTTTGGCACGAATGATCTCGAACGCGCCGTCGGGATCGATCGCGTGCCGCGCCTCCAAAGGGAGCGCCATGAAGGCGGCGTAGCAGCGGCCGAAATAGGCGCAGTACAGCTCCGGCAGATAATAGATATGCGAGCGCGGATCGGCGAACGCGCCGCTGAGAGCGAGGCGCAGCTGAAAGCCGATGATGCCCCGCAACGTCGCGAGCCGCGACGGCGTCTCCAGGATCTTCCAGCGGGCGAGATTGCGGAAGCTGACCTCGAGAATGTCGAGATTGAGCGTCGGATCGAGATCATTGCCGAACGGGCGTTCGCCCTTGAGGTTGTCGATCCAGGTGACGACGCCGCCTTCGTAATCGATGCTGTCGTTGATCGGCACCGTGACCTTGGGCTCGTTGGCGCCGCCATCGACCTGGTACCCCGCATAGAAGTCCAGCAGCGGCTGGTTCAGGATCGGATCATCGGAGCCGGCCTGGGTCGCGGCCGAGAACGCGCAGGCGGTGGTGTCGCAATCCGGCACGTAGACGCCGAATCCCAAATCCTGCTTGATGTGCGAGAAGAACTTTGAGAACCGCGGATGCGGCAGCGGCGCCAGCGCGGTGATGACGCTGAAGCTACGGCCGTCCGGCGCGCGCACCTCCTCGCGGCTGGTGGTGAGGCAGAACGCGACCATGTCCTTGATGGCGCGGCGCGATGCGGTGGCCGCATCCGGTGACGCCAGCCCGGTCTCGACAAAGCTCAGCAGCGCCTCGGTGAAGAAGGCGTCGTAATAGGCCGAGCGGTGGCGGATCTGCATCGGCTGCCACATCGGCTCGGCGATCCCGGTCCAGGGCGGGTTGATCAGCGCGCGCGCCGGCGAGCGGGCGATGAAGATCCGCGCCAGGTTGAACAGCAAGGTCGAGTTCTTGTAGCCGCGGGCATTGAGCCCGGTCAGCGCCATCAGGAATTCGCGCCCCTTGATGTCGGGGTCGCCGATCAGGTTGAACGCCGCATAGGTCGGGATGAAGCCGTGACAGCCGAACGCGCGCAGCAGCTGCGCACCGCACAGCCGGATCACGCGCTCGATCTCGCGAACATCAGGCGCCGGCGCGGGCAGCGGCTTCGAGAGTGGTTTGGGCTGGGGATGCCGGACCTCGATGGTGTCCAGGAGCGCCGCCACCGGCGCGCCGATCGCGGCCCAGTCCGGAATTGCGTCGTCGCGCGCCCGGATCAGCGCCTCGCGCAGCCCCTGCAGGCATGGCGCGCTTGCGAGTTCGGCCAGCCCGGTCCGCCGCAGCAGCGGGCGCAAAGCGGGATTGCCGAGCGCGGTCTTGTAGAACTTGGCGAGATGCGGATCGCCGCCGGCGCCGTTGAGCAACAGGGGATCGCAGACGTCATAGAGCGAGGGGCCGTCCTTCCGGGCCGTCAGCGCGCGGTATGCGGCTCCGGCGATCTCGCTAAACGCCATCACGTTTTCTTTCGGAATTTCCGTCCGTGCGATGGTGTCGCACGTTCGCCCCCCGGCCGCGCCGACCCGCGCTCTGCGGCGGCCGCCGGTCTCCCCCAGACCTGAAAGTGCCCAAAAAACTATCCGAAAGCCAAGGGAATACAAGGAAATGCGCGGCGAATTCAAAGCCCAAAGAAACCAGAAGGAAACCAACGCCGAAACCAACACCAATGTGACCTATATCACAGTCTTGGGCCGGTTCCGGCGACAGTATCAAATCGGTAACTATGACCGGTCCAATAAGCCTTAACCTGTAAAGAGTGTTGCCGCTGGGGGCCTCGCGGGTTAATGCTGGGTTTGCTGCGGTGCCGCAAATTGAACGTAATTGGACGGCACATCCACCGCCAACCCCCCAAACCCGGCAGGCGTTGGCGCGACTAAAGTACGCGCGTTTGCAAGTGACCGTGTGAATGGTGAACTCGGAAACGATGACCAAGGATTGAGACCGCGATGAGTTTGAGTGAGTTTCGCATCTCCCGCCGTCCGCTCGCCATCGCCTGCGCGTTGGCCGGCATGGTGTCGCTGGCGATCGGCGCCCATGCCGCGCTGAACATGCGCGCGCTCGATGCCGCCAAGACCATCGCGGAGCAGCAATCCGGCGAGGCCGCCGGCAAGCGTCCCTCACGCATCGCTTTGGTGATCGGCAACGGCCATTACCCCGACGCCAATACGCCTTTGGCCCAGCCGATCAACGACGCCCGGGCGCTGACCGAAGCGCTGCGCCGCGACGGCTTCGACGTCGACGTGGTGGAAGACGCCACCCGCGACGACATGGACCGTGCGGTCGGCCGGCTCAAAACCAAGATCAGGCCGGATTCGGTGGTGATGCTGTTCTTCGGCGGCTACGGCGTCCAGGTCGGCCGCGAGAGCTACATGATCCCGGTCGATGCCGCGATCTGGAAGGAATCCGATGTGCGCCATCAGGCCGTCAGCGTCGAATCCGTGCTCGAGGTGATGAAGGAGCAGGGCGCCTGCGCCAAGCTCGTCGTGATCGATGCCTCCAGGCGCAACCCCTATGAGCGCCGCTTCCGCACCTTCTCGCATGGTCTGGCGCCGATCACCGCGCCGGACAATGCGCTGATTTTGACGTCGGCGACGCCGGGCCAGGTCGCGGACGATTCCAGTGGCCAGCATTCGGTGCTGATGTCGGAACTGCTGGCCAATCTCAGCGCCAATGAAGCCGGCCGGGCCGCGGCCGAAGCCGTCTTCAACAAGACCCGCATCGCCATCTCCCGCGCCTCCGACGGCGCCCAGGTGCCGTCGGTCTCGTCCTCGCTGCTGGAAGACGTCCGCTTCGGCATCGGCGGCTGAGGCCGCTCTTCCGCGAACACCGCCGCTGTATTACCCCTCTCCCCAACCCTCCCCCACAAGGGGGGAGGGAGCTCACTGTCATTGCCGAAATATTTCAGCCAGAGCCCCGGGCTGGCATCTAACGCGCATCGCGGCGATCCGCGCCCCACTCTCTCGCTCCCTCCCCCCTTGCGGCGGAGGGTCGGGGTGGGGGGTAGCCGCAAGCGATGACGAAGACGAGTTCGAAACCGGCTCAGCGATTCAACTCAACCCGTGAACCCTCAATCCGCATCCGCCCACTCCACCGCTCCCTCCCCCCTTGTGGGGGAGGGCTGGGGAGAGGGGTAGCCGCAAGCGATGACGAAGACGGCCTCGAGAGCGGCGCAGCGATTTAACTCAATTCGTATCCGCGCCCACCGTCACCGGCCGCACCGGATCGCCTTCGCGCAGCAGCGCCCCGGCGCGCGCGACCACGATGTCGCCCTCCACCAGCCCGTCGCGGATTTCGACCTGGCCGCCCGACATCAGCCCGACCTCGACCCGCTTGGTCTCGACCCGGGCGCGGCGCACCACCTGCACCACGGTGCCGCCGGCGCCATAGAGCACCGCGGTCAGCGGCACCGCGACGCCGCAGCTCTGCCCGGTCTTGATCAAGGCGCGGCCGGACGAATTCGCCAGCAGCTTGCGGTTGGTGGTGATCCCGACGAAGACCTGGCCGAGCTGGCTGTTGGGCTCGACCGTCGACGCCACCCGGCGCACCTTGCCCTCGACCTCGCCGGCGCCGATGATCTTGATCCGCGCGGTCTGGTTCGCGGTCAGCTTGCCGAGATCCTGGGTCGGCACCATCCCGACCAGGTCGAACTCGCTGCGCGCGATGATCGAAAACAGCGCCTCGCCCTTGCCCGAGGCCGTAGCCCCGATCACGGCCGTGGAGCTTGCGATCAGCCCGGCCACCGGGGAGGTGACCTGCACCGTGCCGCCTTCGGGCAGCGTCAGCCGCGCCAGCGCCTGCCCGGCGGTGACGCTGTCGCCGGCATCGGCCATGATTTCCGCGACCTTGAGCCCCTGCCGCTCCGGCCGCACCGCGGTCTCCTCGCGCGGGATCACGAGGCCGGACACCTCGACAATATTGGCAAAGCAGAATTTCGCGGCCTTGAGCACGGTGACCGCCGCGCCCTTGGGGGCGTCCTTGTCGGGGTCATCGGCGGCGAGGGAGGGGGCGGCCGAGGCGAGGCAGAGGAGAGCTGCGACGGCTGAGGTGAGCCATTTGCGCGAAGGGTGGGGCGCGGCGAAATTGATCATCGGCATTCCCGTTTGGTTTTCGGGGTTATCGATATCAGAGGGGCGGTTGGAGAGCCAGCCAGCCCTCAATAAGTGCATATAAAGATATCAAAGTATTGGACAAATTCGGCTAAGAGATCTGGTTAGAAGGTCAGGCCCACGTTCGATTAGGTAAATAAACAGTCCAGCGGCCAACAGTTCGAGAGTATGGCTGACGAAAACAAGATCGGAAGACCTTGGAACGATGATGAGCTCGATGCCATCGTCGCCGACTACTTTTCGATGTTGAGGGCTGAGCTATCTCGACAATCATATATCAAATCTCACCATAGTGCCGTTCTTATGGAACAGACCGGACGAACTCATCGATCTGTAGAATTCAAGCATCAAAATATATCAGCCGTTTTGGAAGAAATGGGATTGCCATGGATCGTCGGTTACAAACCGAAAAGAAATTATCAGGCGTCGATTTTTGGCGCAATTGACCGATATCTCTCATCGAACGAAGACGTGGTTTACCGTCAGCTACCTCCGAAGGTACTCGCCGCTACCGATGATGTTGGTACCTTTGTGCAGGCTCCGAAATTAGAGTCTGCCTCCGACAGACCTTGGCAGCTAGAACGCTTGATCAGAAAATTCGATCCTGTGGAGCGCGATCTCCGCAACCGATCGTTGGGACGGGCGGGCGAGGAATTTGTGTTGGAGATAGAAAAAAAGAGGCTCGAAAAATTCAAGCGGCCCGATCTTTTGAAAAAAATAAAGTGGGTATCGGTGGAGGAGGGCGATGGAGCGGGATACGATATCCTTTCTTTCGAGCCTGACGGTCGAGAGCGCCTAATAGAAGTAAAGACGACAAATGGAGCAGCCAGAACGCCATTCTTTCTTTCTGAAAATGAATGCCAAAGGGCAGCGGCATCTGCGGAATCGTGGCGTTTGTACCGTGTGCATTCGTTTGCCCAGAATCCACGAATCTTTCTAATAGTCCCTCCTCTAAATGAAGTGCTTCACTTGCGGCCAGATACTTGGCGCGCGTCGTTTTCTTGATCTCGCCACTTTCGACGCTGAAAGCCGCACTCGGTGTCGCTCAAATCAATCCGCGACCCGTGATTTGCAGATTGAACTGTCTTCCGTTGGTTTGTAGTTGGTTGCCTTGTGCATCTTCGCAAAAATATTCACGTCCATCCGTGAATAGGCGATTTCGTGAAACACTTCTCCGGCCGCGTTAGTAAAGGAATATTCGCGCGGCTTGGTCCATTCGTTTCGCATGTAACTAATCCAAGGGCAGTCGTCGCAGCATAATCCGCGGTTCGACCAAAGGCAAAGGAGTGCCATTGCGCGAAAGCTGCGAAACGGCAGAGTCACGGCAGACGAATTTCTCTAGCCGCTTCAAGCTGATTCCACCTGTCCAGTCCTGTCCGAAGAAATATTCCGCTTTGTCGCAAGCCCAAATCACCAGCATCCTTTGCGCGTCTCGTCCCACATGAGGGGCGGCTCGCGATCGTCACGGACGCGGGGCGGGATGCGGTGGACGTAGGGAGCGCCTCTGACGAGGGCGCTTACCTTGCGGACGGCGAAGTCGTGTGGTCCTGACGCCCCGACGCTGGCGTCAAGTTTTGCGGACATGTTCGCAAGGCGATGGTGGCAACCAAGCCCGGTCACCAGGGAGAGCGCGAAGGAAACCGTTAAAACCATTGCGCAGGGAAGGCCGGATTGCCTCCGCTGAACCTGTATGCTCGTGTGCGTTTTTGCACAACTTTGCACGCGAGACCGCGGGTGCAGCGTGCACCCGGCTTTCCCTGCGCCCTCTAATTTAGGGCGAAACTGCACGCACAACCCGGGCGCATGGCGTCGCGGGAAGGTGTGGTGCTGTGTGTGGAATAACGGAATGACGAAG
>NZ_JBEKCZ010000155.1:0-12691 GCF_050014615.1 Bradyrhizobium sp.
CCGAAGAAGGTGTTCTTGAGCGTGATGCCGGTCGCCACCCAGAGATTGTTTTCGGTGCGCGCCATGCATTTGGCAAAATCGCCATTGAACCAGCCGTTGAAAACCCCGAGCTTGGATTTAAGGCAGCTCAGGACCAGAAAATGCTGGAATATCTCGGTGGGCTTGGAGACGAAATAGGGATCGAGCAGATCGGGCACCAGCCAGGGAAGGCTGGCATGCAGATCATATCCCCATTGCCAGATCGACAGCACGGCAACACAGATCAGCGCCTGCCATATCCATATGCCCAGGGATCTGCGCGACTTCATGGACGGCGCCCCCGGACGAATTCCTCGCCGAGCGAGTGCCAAATGTGCTGGAATAATTCGGCGTAGCTTGGCGTCTCCCTCACCTTCACTGCGTCGCGTGGCCGTGCAAAATCCACATCGAAACTGTCCTTGATCATTCCGGGGCGTGCCGAGAACAGAATGATGCGATCGGCCAGCGTCAGGGCCTCGCCGAGGTCATGGGTCACGAACAGAACCGTTTGCTGTTCGCGTTCCCAGATTCGGAGCAGGACTTCGTGCATATCGATCTTGGTGTGGGTATCGAGCGCGCCGAACGGTTCGTCCATCAGCAATATCTGCGGCTCGACCACCAGCGTCCGCATCAGCGCCGCGCGCTGGCGCATGCCGCCGGACAGTGCCGATGGATAGGCCGCCTCGAAGCCGCGAAGACCTGCCTGCGCGACGCAGGCCGCGGTACGCTCCTTGCGCTCCGCATCGGGAACGCCGGCCAGCTGCAGGCCGTAGCCGATATTGTCGGCGACCGTTCGCCAGGGAAACAGCGTATCGCGCTGGAACACATAGCCGACACCTGACGTCGCCTTGCCGGTAACCACCGGCACACCATCGATCAGGATCCGACCGCTGCTTGGCTTGATCAATGTCGCGATCATGTTGAGGATGGTGCTCTTGCCGGAACCGGACGGTCCCAGCAACGCGACGAACTCGCCGCGTCGAACGCTGAAAGACACGTCGCGCACCGCTTCGATCCCGGTCCCCGCCAGCTGGAACGATTTGCTCAATCCCCTGACGTCGATCCGTGTTGCCTCCGGCGACCGATCAGGCAGCGTGGCGGACATGTCGGTATCTTTCAACTGCGGGGTTTTCAACCCGGATACGATTTTCGCGCCGCCGCGACGAAGTCCGGGCTGACCACTTCGGCCATGGTGAGTGGCTTGATGCCGGTCATTTCCCGGAACCAGACCTTGCCGCCGCGCGCGAAGCTCGCTTCATCGATGATGCCATCGAAATCGGCGACGTTCTTCAGCGCGGTGATTTCAAGGATATTGGCGCCGCGCGAGGTGCTGCCGACATAGGGTTCGATCATGCCGTAGACCTCGTCGGGCGAATGCGTCCTGATCCACTGCGCGGCGCGCCACAACGCGGTGACGAAAGCCCCGATTTTGGGCGGGTCCTTGTCGATCGTCGACTGCACGGTGAAATGCGCCGTCACCGGGACCTTGCCGCCGATATACTTGTTCCAGATCGTTTCGTCCGTTCCATCGAACAGCAGCGTGCCCCAGCCCTGTTCCTTCGAGTCGTTCAACAGCGACTGCGAGCTGACGAGAACATCGACCTGTTTGGTCTTGAGCGAGCCCAGCATGGTGTCGACATTGCCGGTGCCGATCCACGTGACTTTGTCGTCGAGCCCCATGGTTTCCATATAATAGGACGACCAGACATGGTTGGTGCCGCCCAGCGACGACACCGAGATGATCGGCTTGCGTCCGTCAGGTCTTTTCCAGGCCGTCAGCGCCTCCAGCGTGGTAATGCCCTGATCCCAGAGATCTTTGCGAATGATGAACATCGCCGAACTGCTTCGCGTGTCGGTCGGCAACAGAATCCGGCCGTTACGCCCGTGATTGCTGAGCTGCATCGGATGGGTGACGTCACCGAGGCCGACATCGCCCTGCGATGAGGCGATGATTTCGCGGGTCTTGACCCCGCTGCCGCCCTGAACGAGTTTGCAGTCGAGGCCGGCTTCCCTGAAAAATCCGGCGCGATCGGCCACGAATTGCGACTGATAGATGGGTACCGCGACCGGATAGATGACGCGGCCGGACTTGTCTTCAGCCCACGCCCGACCGGTCGCCACCGCGCCGCCGCAGCTGGCGATAATCGTCAGCGCGGAGCGTCTTGTGAAGCCGGTTGCGGTCACGCGGGCACCCTCTCCTTGCCGGCAACTTTATCCAGCGCATTGAGCACCGCATCGCCCATTTGCTCCGTCGAAAGTCTGGCCGCGCCGGGCTCGGCGATATCGGCGGTTCGCGCACCCCCTGCCAGCGCGAGATCGACGGCCTTTTCGAGCAAATCGGCATCCTGCGGCCGATCAAGCGACAGACGCAGCATCATGGCGACGCTGAGAATGGAGCCGAGCGGATTGGCGATGCCTTTGCCTGCGATATCCGGCGCGCTGCCGTGAACGGGTTCGTACAGCGCCTTGCGGCGACCGAACCGGTCGAGCGGACCCAGCGATGCCGACGGCAGCATACCGAGCGAGCCCGACGCCATCGCCGCGCAATCGGACAGAATGTCGCCGAAGATATTGCCTGTTACCATCACGTCGAACTGCGAGGGTTCGCGGACGATCTGCATCGCCGCGTTGTCGACATAGAGATGACTGAGTTCGACGTCGGAAAATTCCTCGGCGTGCAGCGCGATCACTTCCTCACGCCACAATACGCTGGTCTCCAGCACATTGGCCTTGTCCACCGAACAGACCCGGCCCTTGCGGGTACGCGCCAGCTCAAACGCGGCGCGCGCGACGCGGCGAACCTGGCTGGTGGTGTATTGCTCGGTGTTGAAGCCGCGGCGTTGTCCATCGGCCAGCGTTTCGATGCCGCGTGGCTCACCGAAATAGATGCCGCTGGTGAGTTCGCGGATGATGACGAAATCGACGTCCTTCAGTACCCGGGCCTTCAGCGGCGCCGCCTCGGCCAGCGCCGGGTTGGCGACGATCGGCCGAAGGTTGGCGTAGAGATCGTATTTGCTGCGCATCGACAGCAGGCTGCCGGCCTTGCGGGCTTCCGCCGGCACCTCGGTGGTTTCCGGGCCGCCCGTCGCGCCCCACAAAATCGCGTCGGCCTGGTCCATCGCCTCGGCGGTATCCGGCGGCAACACCTTGCCGGTCGCCCGATAGGGAATGAGGCCGAACTGCGCCTCACGCAGTTCGACCGGAACATTTCGTCTGGTCACGAACCAGTTCAGCACCCGATGCGACTGCGCCGTGACCTCGGGGCCAATGCCTTCGCCGCCGACCACGGCCACCTTGATCATGTTGGACCGGTTGTTCATGCCGATTTTCCTGCCGATTTCCTTGCGAGATGTATCCATGGCCGCGCGGCACGGTCAGCCGCCTGAAAGGCGCGGATTTCATCGTCGCGCTGCAATGTCAGTGCGACCTCGTCGAGGCCTTCGAGCAGGCCGGCGCGGCGACGCAGGTCGATTTCGAAGCGATGCTGCTTGCCGGACGGCGACGTGATCGTCTGCGCTTCGAGGTCAATACCAATGCGTCCGGCGCCCTGGGTGTGCTCGACCTCCGCGGCAAGGCCGTCGACGATCTCTTTGTCGACGATGATGGGGAGGATTCCATTCTGAAAGCAGTTGGCAAAGAAGATATCGCCAAAGCCCGAACCGATGATGGCGCGGATACCCATTTCCTGCAGCGACCACACCGCTCCTTCGCGCGAGGAGCCGCACCCGAAATTCGGGCCGGTCACCAGGATTTCCGCCTGCCGATAGGGCTCGCGGTTGAGAATGAATTCCGGATTTTCCGAACCATCCGGCAGATAACGCAGCGAACCGAACGCCCATTTGCCGAGAGTTCCACGAACCGAGTTGCCGACCAGACGCTCGATACGAATGACGACATCGGTATCGATGTTGCTGCGCATGATCGGAGCTGCAACCGCATTCAGTTTGGTGAAGGGTTTCGGCATCTATCGCTCCATGGTCCGCACGTCGGCGATGGCACCCGATATCGCGGCGGCCGCCGCCATCGCCGGGCTCGCCAGATGGGTGCGGGCGCGCGGGCCCTGACGGCCGATGAAATTGCGGTTCGAGGTCGATACCGAGCGCTGACCGGGCGCCACAACTTCGCCATTGGCGGCGAGACACATCGAGCATCCCGGCTCGCGCCACTCAAACCCGGCATCGGTGAAGAGCCTGTCGAGCCCCTCCGCAACCGCTTCGCGCTTGACCGTCTCGGAACCCGGCACCACCCAGGCGCGCACGCCTGGCGCGACCTTGCGGCCACGCACGATGGCGGCGGCGGCGCGCAAATCGCTCAGCCGGCTATTGGTGCATGATCCGATGAAGACCCAATCGACCGGCGTGCCGAGGATCGGCGCGCCTGGCCTGAGGCCCATATAGTCGATCGCAGTCTCGATCGCGGCGCGGCGCGCCAGATCGGCAATGTCCTTCGGATCAGGCACGCGGCCATCGACGCCGACGACATGCTCGGGGCTGATGCCCCAGGTGACCTGCGGAATGATGTTCTCGACATCGATGACCACTTCGCGGTCGAACACCGCATCGGTATCGCTTGGCAGCTGACGCCAGGCTTCGACCGCCTGCTGCCACATATCGCCCTGCGGGGCGTAGATTCGGCCGCGGAGATAATCGTAGGTTTTCTGATCCGGCGCGATCAGGCCCATCTTGGCGCCGAGCTCGATCGACAGATTGCAGATGGTCAGCCGCCCTTCGATCGGCAGATCACGGATGGCACTGCCGGCATATTCGACGGCGTAGCCGGTGCCGCCTGCGGCTCCGACATGACCGATCAGCGCAAGGATCATGTCCTTGGCGGTTACGCCCGAGGACAGCCTGCCCTCGAACCTGACGCGCATCGTTTTCGGACGACGCTGAATCAGGGCCTGGGTCGCCAGCACGTGGGTTAGTTCGCTCGAGCCGATGCCGAAAGCCAGCGCGCCCAACCCGCCATGGGTGCAGGTATGGCTATCGCCGCACACGATCAGGCTGCCGGGAAGGCTGAGGCCCAGTTCAGGTCCGATGACATGGACGATGCCCTGCCCGGGTTGGTCGATATCGAACATCGTAATGCCGCTGGCCGATGTTTCTGCCCGCAGGCCCGCCAGCAGTTCCTGTCCTACCTTGCTGGTGCCCGCCCGTCCCGGCGCCGAAGAAATCGCGTGATCCGGCGTCGCGAATGTCAGCTCCGGATTGTGGACCGTGAGGTCGCGGCTTTTGAGATCGAGCAGGCCCCGCGAGCCGCCGAGATCGTGCAGCAGATGACGATCGACGTGCAGCAAATCGGTGTCGCCGCTGATTTGGGCAATGACGTGCTGGTCCCAGATCTTGGCCAGCAGCGTTCGGCCTGCCTTTTCCAACAGCATATCCTCCCTTTTGGCTTCTGCGGCCAACGGCGTTATCCGCTGCCAGCCGTTTCGCACGGCTTGATATTCAAGGGCGTCCGTAGGCCCCAGCCTTTAGCGACATCAAAGCATAACAGCCGGCTGTTAGGCTAGTGCCTGGGAGGATGACAGCCAAGCGGGAGACCGCGTCAGCCGCGGGTCGCCGATCGACCTGGGCGAACTGGTGGCCGGCAGAAAAACACCCGACACCCGGACTCGGCATATCGGCCGCGCGGCCGGGATCAGGGACCACGAGCGATCAGCTGCGAGACTGCCGCTACGGCAACACCACCTTCACCGAGTCGTATGGTTTCAAAACACCATCTTTGGGATTGGTGCTCGGGTCAGGCACCGTCACGTAATCGAGAGTGATGTCCTTTTTCGTCACCGTAATCCTCAAATAGCCGTGCTCGGAGTCATTGAAGTTCTCCAGCATTTCAGGTTCGTTCTGAATCTGAACCGGAAGCTTCCGCGCCGACTTCGCCTCCTGAAATACTTTGCCGAGAACGTGCAGCCGCTTGTTGTAGCCGCCGGCGCCGGCGACGATGAACGGAACATTCTTCTTGTTGTAGAGTGGGGCAGAGAAGCGCTGGTAGTCGTGAACATGTCCGGTCAGGACGACGTCAGGCGCCCGCTTAGCATTGGTGCAGCAATCTTCCAGAAACTGCTTCAAACGGGTGCTGCCCGGATGCGAACCGTACGCGGAATAGATGGGGTGATGAATCGCCAGAATGATCGGAAGCGAAGCCGAGGCCGCCTTTAGTTCAGAGACGAACCACTGTCTTTGTGTCTCACCGACCTGGCCGCCCTCCGGGCAATTACTATACATGCCAATGATCGTGACCAGTGGCGTGTTGAGGGTCCAGAACACGTTGGGCTGCGTCATCGTACGGCGTGGCGCATCGCGGTTATCGGGGCTGATGACGGCGGATTGGGAACAGAAGTTCCGCACAAAGGCCTGCAAGCTCGTCTCGCCGGTAGTTGGATTGACATCGCCATCGTGGTTTCCCGGAATGGCGACGATGGGTGCAGGATATTGCAGATAGGGTTCGTAAAATTCCGGCCAGTAGTTGGCGCCCTCGCCGTCATAATAGACGACGTCGCCGAGATGATAGAAGAAGGACGGTCGATCCGCGGCATCGGCATTGTAGGTAAAATCGCATTCCATGAACCGCGTCACGCCGTCTATGTAGGTTGACGTGTTCACGCCTCCGGTGTCTCCGACGGAATGAAACACGAGCTTGCCGGACTTTTGGATCGTTGCCATGGTTCCAGCGTCAAGGATCGTATCGAGACCCATCCGATATGGCGGCAAGCCGGGCGGGGTTGGCAGGTCCCGCCATGATTGAGGGGGATTTTTGTCGGGATCGATTAGCGTATGGAATCCCTCAGGTACCTTGTTCGGTGCGAAGGAATGTCCATGCTGTGACTTCGGCAAACTCTGGTGATGCGCCTGTAGATCGGTCGAGGTTAGAACAGTGTGCTTTCGCGATGCAGTGCTCTTCTTCGCCATTGCCTGATTCCTTCTGCCACTACGACGTTTGCTCCGGCCATCATAACGATTTGGCCGCCGGGCTCGGGTGCGAGCCGGGCCCGCGGTGGCGCCGTCTGCCACCCGACGCTGAAATCCATCGCCAATACAGCGACAGCAATGAAAAATTTACACCCTTAAGTTGCTCAATGCGAGAATAAAACACAGCCGGAAATGCTGCCCCGCACGCCAGATCGGCCGGACTTACGCTGGCTCGCTCAGCATGTCGGCAAATGTCTTCGCGAAGGTATGCGCGTCGCCCGGCCATCGCGCCGAAACGTAGTTGCGATCCCGGACCACAAAGGCCGGCCTCGCGTTGTCGATGGTATCGCGTTGCAGCCCGGACGTCTTGCGGCGGTAATCCGGATCCGTCGCGGGAACGTCCTGAAAATCTTCCGCGCGGGCGAGCGCGCGCGTCACTTCCTGCTGCACCGACATGAAACCATCGGGCTGGCCGTCCTGCTCTAGATAAGTGCGGTAATAATTCGGATCCCAAAACCGCGTGACGCGGGCCAGCGACCAGGCGCTGCGTTCCAGCGCCCAGGTCAAGGCGGTCGTTTTGTATCCGTAAAGCACCGAACGGCCGGTTTGTTTCGAGATGCTGCGCGCAGCCAGCAGCACGCCGTGACAGATCGCCGCCACCGGCTTGTTCTGGTCGAAAAACCCGATGACGTGGCGCTGCAGAATGTCGCTCTCGAGATAATCACGCATGCCGCGCGCGCGATGCCCGCCAGGCAGCAGCAGCGCATCGAACGCGGATGGATCGACGGCATCCCAGCGCTGTGGCGCGACATAGTTGGGATCGGCGATCATCCCGGCATAGGCCTCGCGCGCGTCGCGATTGGCCCGCAACAGAAGTCCGACGAGAGGCCAATTCCGCAACAGCGGAATCGCCCCCCAGGGATCAAGACCCTTTCCCGTCACCATGATGTCGTCGGCCACGGCGGGCCGTCCGTCCGGCGTGGCAAATTCGACGACGTGGCCGGCGTTCACAAGTACGCGCCAACTCACCGCCGCTTCGCTCGGATCGAAATCCCGCACCGGCAACAGGAAAAGAACACGCGCCACCGGCGGGGCCTCAGACCAGCAGTACCGTCGATCCCGTGGTCTTGCGCGCGGCGAGATCGGCATGGGCCTTGGCCGCGTCCTTCAGCGGATAGGTCTGGTGAACCTCGATCTTCACGGCGCCCGACAGCACGACCTCGAACAGCTCCTTTGCCATCGCGACAAGGCTCTCGCGCTTGGCCGCATAGGTGTTCAGCGTCGGGCGGGTGACGTAAAGCGAGCCTTTTTGGGCCAGCAGACCAAGGTTAAGCGGCTCGACGCTACCGGAAGACTGTCCGAACAAGGCGGCGACCCCGAGCGGGGCTAGGCAATCGAGCGATTTCAGGAACGTGTCCTTGCCGACGGAATCGTAAACCACAGGCACTTTCTTGCCGGCCGTGATCTCGTCGACGCGTTTGACGAAATCCTCGCGCGAATAGACGATGGTGTGCGCACACCCATGGGCTCTCGCGAGCGTGGCCTTCTCATCGTTGCCGACGGTTCCGATGACAGTGGCGCCGAGATGCTTGGCCCACTGACCGAGAATCAGGCCGACGCCGCCGGCGGCGGCATGGAGCAGGATGGTGTCGCCGGCTTTGACGCGGTAGGTCTGACGGATCAGATATTGCACCGTCAGGCCCTTGAGCATCATCGCCGCGGCGGTCTTGTCATCGATGCCATCGGGCAGCTTGAGCAGGCGATCGGCCGGGATCAGCCGCGCTTCGGAATAGGCGCCAGCCGACGCGCTGCCATAGGCGACGCGATCGCCCGGTTTCAGATCGGTGACGCCGGGTCCGATTTCCTCGACCACGCCGGCCGCCTCGCTGCCCAGACCGCTCGGCAACTGGCCGGGATAGAGCCCCGAGCGATTGTAGATGTCGACGAAGTTCAATCCCACGGCGGTGTGGCGGATGCGCGCCTCGCCGGCACCGGGCTTGCCCAGCGCGACCTCCTCCCAGACCAGAACTTCGGGCCCGCCGGTTTTGTGAAAGCGGATGGCGTGCGTCATGGAACTACTCCTCACGTGAGATGACAAAACTGCAAACGTCGCAGCCGAACCGGCTACCGGCGGCCATATCTACAATATGCGCCTGACGGCGGCTATATCTGTCGCATTTGAACCCCCGCCCGCCGGCGCGCGACATAGTCCTGTCGGACCTGCCTGCCGGCGCTTTTCGTATGCAGGGGTATCGTGGAAGGCCTGTTCGAATTCCTGTTCGGCGCCAGCGGGCGCATCAGCCGCGCTAAATACTGGCGCTCGGTCCTGATCTATTGCATCGCGGGACTGTTCGTCGCGGTTATCCTGTCCGCGGCCTTTGGTATCGCCACGCCGCTCTTCATCGTCATGGTCGTCCTGGTCTTTATTCCTTGGCTGATGTGGGGATTCGCCATCCACACCGAGCGCTTGCACGACCGCGACAAGAGCGCATGGTGGCTCGTGGTGTTCCTCCTGCTGCCGGGTGTGCTCGGCCAGATCGCAAAGCTCGCCTGGTTTCCCGGGGGGATTGGCACAGTATTGCACTCCATGCTGGCTCTGGCAGCTTTTGCACTCACGATGTGGGGATTTGTCGAGATCGGTTGCCTGCGCGGTACCGCCGGAGCGAACACCTACGGGCCCGACCCGTTGATCGAAGAACGCCGGAACCGCGCTGCGGCGGCGCGCCGATAGTCTCCAAAAACAAAAAAAAGCCCGGTGGCCGTAAGGCCACCGGGCGGGTGTTGTAATCTCGGAACTGGCGACACGACCCTGCGAGGGCGCGGTTCAAACGCTCACTTCATCGCATCGTAGCTCCACGATATCAGTTTCAATGTTTGCGCATCATCGACCTAGTTACGGCGCACCGGCTCGCGCGATATCGATCATCGCACGCGCTCCAAAAACCCCGCTCTCGGCAAGTGCCGCGATGCGACCATCGTCATAGCCGAGTGTCTTGCGGAGAATCTCCCTGGTGTGCTCGCCCAGCATAGGCGCAGCCACGGGATCCGACGCCGGCGTCAGCCCGAGATGGATCGGCGATTCAATATTGGGGACGAAGCCCGCGGCCGGGTGCGGAATCTGGCTGACGCGATGGCGCGCGCGGACTTCCGGCGAGTTGAAGGCTTCCTCAACGGTGCGAAGATAGCCGACGGGGATGTTGGCCGACTTCATCCTTGTCACCCAGTTTTCGCGCTGGTCTTGCGCAAAAATTCCGGTGAGGATCGCACGCAGTTTATCCTTGTTGGCGGTGCGCGAGCGCCGGTCGGCGAATTCGCCGCTGGCAAGATCAGGTCGGCCCAGCACGTCGATGACAAGGCGGCGGTACAGCCGGTCATTGGCGCAGGCGATATAAAATGGCGCATCGGAGGCCTCGTAGAGACCGACGGAGGGCGATCCGTTCGGAGAATTACCCTGCCGGCTCGGATTCTTTCCGGTCATCAAATAGGCCATGCCATAAAACCCGGTCATCGCGGTCGCGATGTCGAACAGCGCCACCTCGACATGCTGACCGCGGTCGAGCCGATCGCGGGCAAACAGCGCCAGCAGGATCGCGTTGCAGGCTGCCATGCCCGTCACCATGTCGATCGCGGGCGGTCCGGTCCGCACCGGCGGCCCGTCCGGAAAGCCGTTGAGCGACATGAATCCGCTTTCGGCCTGCGTGATCGGATCGAAGCCGGGACGTGCGGCGAACGGTCCCTGGCGGCCATAGGCCGAGATCGAACAATAGACCAGGCGGGGATTGGTTGGCGCGACAGCGGCATAATCGAGGCCATACTTCCTCATCACGCCGGAGGAGAAATTCTCCACTACCACATCTGCCTGCGCGATCAATTCGCGCGCGACCTCACACGCCGCGGGTTTGGTGAGATCGAGCGTGATGCCGCGCTTGCCGCGATTCAAGCTGATATAGGCGGCACTTTCGCCGGCAAGATCGGCGTGTTCATAATGCCGCGTATCATCCCCGCCATCGGGGTTTTCAATCTTGATGACTTCGGCGCCGAAATCGGCCAGCGTCTGCGTACAGGCCGGACCGGCAACGACCCGGGTGAAATCCACGACCAGCAAACCATCGAGGGCGGTCGGAGCGCCCTTTTCTCGTGGCGTCCGATCCGGCAATTGTGGCCTGGCAGTCATGATAGGCTAATCCCTTCCCTGCATCGATGGATGGCCCTTGAGGGCCGATTATTGGGCCGGCAAGCGGATATTTCACCCGCCGGTGAACCCATATACAGCCCTTTATGGCTCCGCCCAAAAGAGTTGTGCCGTCAAAATCGAAGGGGGGTTACAGCCTTTTTGAATGGGTGGCGTAGAAGCATGAAACGAACCCTGCCGCGCCATCGGCGAGATCGACGATTACGCGATAATCTTGCGCCAATACAGCGTATTCGAATACGCCCACGGCGTTAGCGGCAGATACAGCCGATAGCCGGCCAGGATGAAGTTGTTGGCCGAGGCTGGATTATCGGTGGTATCGGAAACCACGCAATTCCAGCCATTGTGCCGCGCCCGCGCTTCCATCGCGCGCATCAGACGCAGCTGAAGCCGCCTTCCCCGGTGCTTTTTCAACACCCCAACGCGGCAGATGTATCCTGCGTTGCAGGCATGCGTCGATGGCAAGAGGCCGGCAAAAGCGACCGGTCTCGCTTCATGACAGGTGAGCCACCACTGCCCCCGGTCGAAATCCGGAAGGCAGGCGCCGTTGAAGAACGTCAGTCGATGCAGATCTGCAAGCGTATCGGCAACTTCCTCGTCTTGCCCGTCGACCTCGCGGACCCTGTAGGCGGGACTCTCAGCCAATGACAGGCCAGCACTTTTCATCCCGCACCTGTTGCCGGTTTATAAAAGCTGTTGAATGATATCGAAATGAAAGTTCGCGATGCCGATTGACCGGACTAGCGGAGGCATCGCTTCGCCTTCTCGATTTCCTTGTCGGAAATGCCTTTGGCCCGCGCCCAGGACTCTACCGCCGCCTCGCCATATTGCGCGACGGCTTTCTTCACGGCCCAGCACGGAAAGGCCTGCGCGGGACATGGGGTCAGCAGCGCGGCAACAACCAGAAATGTGCGGATCATTTGCCGAGCATGACCTTGGCGCCGAGCCATACCGCCCCGACAAATCCGGTGACGAGAGCAGCGCGTCCTTGATCAGGGAATACAGGATCATGAAGCCAGGATTCTGCTGCATGAAGACGTGATTGACGTAATCGGTCTCCTGGCTCGCCGCTGCCTCGTCCTCGGGTCCGACCGGCTCGAACCGCACCACTTCATCGGAGCCGGCGAAGATGTCCATCAGGTTCGGCATCAACCCTTCGATGGTGTCGGCGACATCGGAGGAGACCGCGCGCGAGCGGCCATCCTGTGCCGGCATGTCCTTGCGCATATCGCCGAGATAATAATCCATCGCATCGGCGCGCTCTTCCGCCAGCCGCGCCGCCGAGACCGCCGCCAGCGCGTCGGACTTTTCCGCGGCGAGCAAGGCCTTGAGATCGAGCATCGACATTTTTGACATGGGGTTTTCTCTCAGATCATTCACGCAGGATCGTTATTCCGCTGCGAACGCCATCAGATACAAAAAGCCCGCGGCCGGTTTCCCGGCGCGGGCTTTGGAAGTCTTGCGATGTTGAAATTATGCTGGTGATTTTGCCCGACGTGTCAAATTGAGCGAGGGGCCCGATTCTGACGGGCGCTGGCTGACACGGAGATCAGGCGAGCAGTTCTTTTAT
>NZ_JBEKCZ010000156.1:0-12384 GCF_050014615.1 Bradyrhizobium sp.
CCCCGGTTCATCGGTGCCAGCAGATAGCCGAGATCCGAATCGAGAACGGGGTGATTGAGCACGGCGTTGCCGCGCGGCGCCAGATGCAGGTGGTAACCGCGCTTGATACCGAGCGGAATGGAATAGCCGAGCGGACGAAACACCAGATCGGACCATGGTCCCAAGGCTACCACCACTTCGCGCGCGCTCGCCCCGCCCTCCGGTCCGCCGACGCGCCATCGGCCGCCGGCTTGTTCCAGCGTTCGCGCATCGCCCACCACAAAGCGTCCGCCCTTGCGCTTGAAAAGCGCCGCATAGGCCTTGGCCAATGCGCCGGGATCGGGAACGAATCCCGGTGCCGGAAAATACACCGCGCCGGCGAACTCGCCGGTCAGATTGGGCTCGCGCGCCGCGATCGCCTTGCTGTCGAGAACCTCGCCGTCGACGCCATAGGGCCTGGCGCGTTCGAAATCGCGCACCGCGCTGGCCAGCGTCGCGTCGGAACGGAACAGCTTGATCCAGCCGGTCCGCCGCAGCAGTTCCGGAACCGCGGCCTCCGCGATCAGCGCCTCATGCTCGACAAGGCTGCGCTGGATCAATGGCAATTCGGCCAACGCGCTGTGCAGCGCGCGATCCGGCGAGGAGGCGAGGAAATAGCGCAGCAGCCACGGCAGCGAGGTCGGCAAATCGGAGAAACTGTAGCGCACTTGTGGTGAGCGGTTCATCGCATATCGAAGGATCTGGCCGAAATCCCGGGGAAACATCAGCGGAAAAACCGAGGCGGCTTCGATCAGTCCGGCGTTGCCAAAGCTGGTCTCTTCGCCGGCGAGTTCGTTCCTGTCGACCAGGATGACATCCCGTCCCCGCTGCTGCAGATGCAAGGCGGCGCTGACGCCAACCATGCCTGCACCCAGGACAAGAACATCGGCCTTTAATTCCGCCATTCGGCACTCCCCGTTCAATGTTGCGCGGCTGCTGCCGCCGTCTGCCGTGAAGCTAGTAATTGCTGCAGCGTCGCGCAAACCGGGAAATCACGCTTGCGCGGCAGCCAAACTCTGGCAACATGGATCGGCGACGACTGTCGATATTGCAAAACTGCACAGCGTGCCACCGCGGAGAGCGTCAACACATGCCGGTACGTCAAGCCTTGTTTGCTGCGACCACCGTTTCCATCGTCGCTTTTGCCATGATACCGGCATCGGCCCAGACCCTGCGCTACGCCAACCAGGGCGACCTCAAATCGCTCGATCCCTATACGCTCAACGAAACCACCACCCACGCGCATCTCGGACATGTCTATGAAGGCCTGGTCGAGCGCGACAAGGATTTGAAGATCATTCCGGCGCTGGCGGAAAGCTGGGAAACCCCGGAGCCCACCCGCTGGCGATTCCATTTGCGCAAGGGCGTCAAGTTCCAGAACGGCGATCCCTTCACCGCCGACGACGTGATTTTCTCGGCAGACCGCGTTCGCGCCAAGGGTTCGAACCTGACCACCCGCATTTCTCCGGATACCAAGGTCGTCAAGATCGACGACTACACCGTGGATTTCATCCTGACTTCGCCGAATCCCATTCTGACGTCGCAATGGGATACCTGGTACATCATGGACAGGAAATGGGCGGAGGCGAACAACACCGTGGCGCCGACCTCGGCCTCGGCGACCTCGCCGAGTTTTTCCTCGCTCAACGCCAACGGCACCGGACCCTTCATCGTCGAGAGCCATCAGCCCGGCGTCAAGACCGTGTTCAAGGTCAACCCGAACTGGTGGGGCAAGCCCGAGCACAATCTCAAGGAAATTATCTTCACGCCGATCGCCTCATCCGCCACGCGCGTCGCCGCCTTGCTGTCCGGTGAAGTCGACGTCATCGAGCCGGTTCCGATCCAGGATATAGCGCGGGTCAATTCGAGCGCGAATGCGACGGTGCTGACCGGACCGGAATTGCGCACGATCTTCCTCGGCATGGACCAGTCCCGCGACGAATTGCTGTTTTCGAACGTCAAGGGCAAGAATCCGTTCAAGGACATCCGGGTCCGCGAGGCCTTCTACAAGGCCATCGACATCGAGCTGATCAAGACGCGCGTGATGCGCGGCCTGTCGACGCCGTCGGCGCTGATGGTCGCGCCGCAGCTTTTCAAGCTTTCGGGCGACTTCACCCGCCCGAAATTCGATCCCGACGGCGCCAGGAAACTGCTGGTGGAAGCCGGCTATCCCGATGGCTTCGAAGTCACGATGGATTGCCCCAATGACCGCTACGTCAACGATGCCGCGATCTGCCAGGCGGTGGTGGGCATGTTGGCCCGCATCGGCGTCAAGATCGAGCTCCTGGCGCAACCGAAGGCGCAGTATTTCGCCAAGATATTGAAGCCAGGCGGCTTCCAGACATCCTTCTACATGCTGGGCTGGACACCGAGCACGCTCGATTCCCAGAACGTTCTCTACGACATCATGGGCTGCCGCGACGATCCGGCATCTCCACGCGGCGAAACCAATCTCGGCGGCTACTGCAACAAGAAGATGGATGAAGTCTCCGACCGGGTGCTGCTGGAGACCGATCCGGCCAAACGCGATTTGCTGATCAAGGAAGCGTTCGAGATCGCCAACAAGGATTACGCCTATATTCCGTTGCATCAGCAGGCCCTGGCATGGGGCGTATCGAAGAAGGTGAAGCTGACGCAGCGCGCCGATAATCAGGTCCTGCTCTATTGGGCGACCAAACAGGAATAGCCAGCTTCAGTATTCGTGGTCCCGGTGGCTTCCCGCTCCCGGGACTTTTCGTTCCGGGGTTCGCCATCCAGGCCGGTTGTTGCCGGCCTGGAATCCAGACGTGAAGGGATCACATGCTCGCTTTCACACTTCGCCGGGCGATCCAGGCCATTGGCGTCATGATTGCGGTCGGGATCATCTCGTTTTCGATGTTCCGCTTCGCGGGCGATCCGGTCAACCAGATCGTCTCGCTCGACACGTCGGCCGCCGAGCGCGCCGAAATCCGCAAATCGCTGGGCCTCGATGATCCCGTGCCGGTGCAGTTCGCTCGATATTTCGGCGATGCGATGCGGTTCAAGTTCGGGGTCTCGTACCAGTTTCGACAGCCGGTCGCGAACCTCTTGATGGAGCGAATGCCGGCCACGCTGGAACTTGCCACCTGCGCCACGATTCTGGCGATGGTGTTCGGCATCCTGATGGGGGTCTATTCGGCGCTGAAGCGCGACACGCTGCTGGCGAAGATATTCCAGGCGGTATCGCTGATCGGAATCTCGCTGCCGACCTTTCTGATCGGTATTCTCCTGATCTATCTGTTCGCGGTGGTGCTGGGCTGGCTGCCGTCGTTCGGCCGCGGCGACGTGGTGCGGATCGGCTGGTGGACGACGGGCCTGCTGACGGTCTCCGGGCTCAAGGCGCTGATCATGCCCTCGATCACGCTCGGCCTGTTCCAGATGACGCTGATCATGCGGCTGGTGCGGGCCGAGATGCTCGAGGTGCTGCGCACCGACTATATCCGGTTCGCGCGGGCGCGCGGACTGACCACGCGCGCGATCCATTTCGGGCATGCGCTGAAGAATACGCTGGTGCCCGTCATCACCGTCGCCGGATTGCAATTTGGCTCGGTTATTGCATTCGCGATCATTACCGAGACCGTTTTCCAGTGGCCGGGAATGGGATTGCTGTTTGTGCAGGCGGTGCAAAACGTCGATATCCCGATCATGGCAGCCTACCTGCTGATGGTGTCGCTGATCTTCGTCACCATCAACCTGATCGTCGATATTCTCTACACCGTGGTCGATCCGCGCCTGCGCTCGACCATCGACCGTCCGGCCTGACGCGAAATAGATATTTGGAGATAGATATCTGCATGTCCGACGCCGCCGTCCCCAGCAAAGCCAGTTCGAACGCACCGGATGCGCGTTGGCTGCGCGGCGACTGGCTTCGGCGCGCGCTGGCGAGCGACATGTTCTATTCGTTCCGCCGCTCAAGGCTGACCATGGTTGCGGCCGCCGTGACGCTGCTGTTTTTTCTGCTCGCGATCGCCGCACCGCTTCTGGCCGTGCAGAACCCGTTCGATCCGGCCCAGCTTCAACTGATGAATTCGCGGATCGAACCGCTATGGATGGCGGAGGGCCAAAGCCCGTTCCTGCTCGGCACCGACGAGCAGGGCCGCGATGTCTTTTCCGCCATTCTCTACGGTTTGCGCATTTCGCTGACCGTGGGCGTGCTCGGCGTGCTGTTCTCCGGCGCGCTCGGCATTATCCTTGGACTGGTCGCCGGCTATTTCGGGGGCGCGATCGACAGCCTGATCATGCGTATTGCCGATGTGCAGTTGACCTTTCCTGCCATCTTGATCGCGCTATTGGTCAACGGCGTCGTCAAGTCGGTGTTCGGCAATCGCCTCGACGCCATGAGCACGCTGGCGGTGCTGGTGTTTGCGATCGGATTGAGTTTCTGGGTGCAATATGCGCGCACCGTGCGCGGCTCGGTGATGGTAGAGAAGAACAAGGATTATGTCGCCGCGGCGCAGCTGATCGGCCTTCCGGCCCCCGTGATCATGCTGCGGCACGTGCTGCCGAATACGATGGGGCCGATCCTGGTGATCGCGACCATCAATCTCGCGCTCGCCGTCATCACCGAGGCGACGTTGTCGTTTCTCGGAGCCGGCATGCCCGACACCATGCCATCGCTCGGCACGCTGATCCGGATCGGCAACAATTATCTGTTTTCCGGCGAATGGTGGATCGTCGCCTTCCCGGGCTTTGCGCTGGCGGCCTTGATCCTCTCCATCAACCTGCTCGGCGACTGGCTGCGCGACGCGCTCAATCCGAAGCTTCGATGAGACTTGTTGCAACGATAAGACTTGCTGCAACTCCGGGAGTTCGGACCGCATGATCGAGCCTGTGCTTTCGGTACGCAATCTCGGGGTGGAATTCGTCACCCGCCACAGCGTGCTGCGCGCGATCGACGGCATTTCCTTCGACATCGCCAAGGGCGAGGTACTGGGCGTGGTCGGCGAATCCGGCGCCGGAAAATCCGTCACCGGCCTTGCGGTGATCGGCCTGATCGATCCGCCCGGCCGCCTTTGCGGCGGCGAGATCTATCTGTCCGGCCTGCGGATCGACAATCTGCCGCCGGAACAATTGCGCCGGATCCGGGGAAAACGGATCGGGATGATCTTTCAGGATCCGCTGACCAGCCTGAACCCGCTGTACCGGATCGGCGATCAGCTGGTCGAGACCATCCGGACCCACACCAATCTTTCCGAACAGACCGCGCGCAGGCGCGCCATCGATCTGTTGGCCGAAGTCGGCATTCCCGCGCCGGACAAACGCATCGACGCCTATCCGCATGAATTTTCCGGCGGTATGCGTCAGCGCGTCGTGATCGCGCTGGCGATTTGCGCCGAACCCGAACTGATCATCGCCGACGAGCCCACCACCGCGCTCGACGTGTCGGTGCAGGCGCAGATCATCGCACTGATCAAACGCCTCGGGCGCGATCATGGCACCGCCGTGATGCTGGTGACTCACGACATGGGCGTGATCGCCGAAACCTGCGACCGCGTCGCGGTGATGTATTCCGGCCGGATCGCCGAGATCGGCCCGGTCAGGGATGTGGTGCAGAACCCGCTGCATCCGTACGCCAAGGGCTTGATGGGCGCGATCCCGACGCTCGCCAGCGACGCCGAGCGGCTGGTCCAGATTCCCGGTTCGATGCCGCGGCTCTCTGCGATCCCGCCGGGCTGTTCGTTCAACCCGCGCTGCGCGTTCGCGTTCGATCGCTGCCGGACCGAGCGGCCGGAGCCGATCCGGCATGGCGCGCAATCTGTGGCCTGCCATCTCTATGACACCGCCGTCAAAGAGAGCGCGGCATGACAGCAGCGCCCTTTGTCGAGGCCAAAAATCTGCGCCGCGTGTTCGACGTCTCGAAACCCTGGCTCAACCGGATGCTCGAAGGCGGCCATCTGGAATTCCTGAAAGCGGTCGACGGCGTCACCTTCGACATCGCCAAGGGCGAGACCTTCGCGCTGGTCGGCGAATCCGGCTCCGGCAAAACCACCGTCGCCCGCATGGTGGTCGGATTGCTGCCGCCAAGTTCGGGTGAAGTCATCATCGACGGGGTTTCGATGAGCGACGCCAGCCAGTCGCAGGCCCGCCAGCAACTGCGCCGCCGTATCCAGATGATCTTCCAGGACCCTTATGCCAGCCTCAACCCGCGGCTTCGGGTCGATGCCATTATTGCCGAACCGATCCGCGCGTTCGATCTGATCCAGGGCGAGCGCCATATTCAGGCGCGGGTCGGCGAATTGCTCAGTCTGGTCGGCCTGCATCCCGACGACGGCTGGAAATATCCGCATGAGTTTTCCGGCGGACAGCGGCAACGGATCGCGATCGCGCGCGCGCTGGCGTCGCAAGCCGAATTCATCGTGTGCGACGAGCCGACCTCGGCGCTCGATGTTTCGGTGCAGGCGCAGATCCTCAATCTGATGCGCGACCTGCAGGACAAATTCGGCCTCACCTACCTCTTCATCAGCCACAACCTCGCGGTGGTCCGGCATATGGCCAAACGCATCGGCGTGATGTATCTCGGCCGCATCGTCGAGATCGCGGAAGGGCGCGAACTGTTCAGCCATCCACGCATGCCCTATACGAAAATGCTGCTGGGCGCGGTGCCGGATCTGGCGATGTCCGGCCGCCAAAGAATTCCCGTCAAGGGTGAAATCCCCAATCCGATCGACCCGCCGCCCGGCTGCGCCTTCAACCCGCGATGCCCGCTGGTGTTCGATCTCTGCCGCCGTCAGGCGCCGGCGCTGATTGACGGCGTCGCCTGCCACGCGGTCAACAATCCCGCTGACGCCACCGCGCCCGTATGATCACAAGGATGGGAGCGGTGCATCGCAGCGGGCCGGTTGGCAGGCCGCCTCGGCTGTGGTCAAGTGCGCCGCCCGTAAGGCCCCTAAACAACACTGGATTCCCATGAGCAACATCAATCCCGACCCGTTCACCACCAGGCCTGAAATCGAAGGCACGTTCGGGGTCGTGACCTCTACCCACTGGATCGCCACCGCGGTCGGGATGGGCATCCTGGAAAAGGGCGGCAATGCGTTCGACGCCGGGGTTGCCACGGCGTTCACGCTGCAGGTCGTGGAACCGCATTTGAACGGCCCCGGCGGCGACGTGCCTGTCATCGTGCACGATATCAAGCGCGGCCGCACCGAGGTGATTTGCGGCCAGGGCCCGGCCCCCCAGGGCGCCACCATCGCGCATTACCGCAGCGAAGGCCTGGAGATGGTGCCCGGAACCGGCCTCTTGGCCGCCTGCGTTCCCGGCACGTTCGAATCCTGGATGCTGTTGTTGCGCGACTACGGCACGCTGCGGCTGCGCGATGTCCTGGAACCTGCCATTGCCTATGCCCGCGACGGCTACCCGCTGGTGGAACGCGCTTGCGCGACGATTGCCACCGTCGAACAGATGTTTCGGAAGTACTGGACAACGTCGGCCGCGATCTATCTGCCGAACAATGAGGTGCCAAAACCCGGCACGCTCTTTACCAACAAGACATTGTCGGAGACCTATGCCCGCATCCTGACCGAGGCGGAAAGCGCCGGCGCCGACCGCGTTGCGCAGATCGAACGCGCGCGCAAGGCCTGGTCGCATGGCTTCGTCGCCGAAGCGATCGGCAATTTCTGTCGCACCCAGGACATCATGGACGTCAGCGGCTCGCCGCATCGCGGCGTGCTGACCGCCGACGACATGGCGCGCTGGCACCCCACCATCGAAGCGCCGCTGACCTACGACTATGGCCGCTACACCGTCTGCAAGCCCGGTGTCTGGAGCCAGGGCCCGGTCATGCTGCAGCAGCTTGCGCTCTTGAAAGGATTCGAACTGGACGGGCTCGATCCCGCCGGCCCGGAATTCATCCATCTGCAGATCGAATGCGCCAAGCTCGCCTTTGCCGACCGCGAGAAATTCTATGGCGATCCGAAATTCACCGAAATCCCGATCACGACGCTGTTGTCCGACGCCTATAATGACGAACGCCGCAAGCTGATCTCGGACCAGGCCTCGCTCGATTTCCTCCCCGGCTCGGTCGAGGGTTTTGGGTCCGTGGTCAAACTGCGCCGCCAGGAAGGTCACCGCGAGGCGGTTGGCGCCATGGGCGCGGGCGAACCCACCGTCGGCCGCTTCGGCGAGGTGCGCGGCGACACCGTGCATTTCGACATCATCGACCAGGCCGGCAACATGATATCGGCGACACCCTCCGGCGGCTGGCTGCAATCGTCACCCGTGATTCCGGAACTCGGCTTCTGCCTCGGCAGCCGGGCCCAGATGTTCTGGCTTGAGGAAGATCACCCCGCAGCGCTGGCGCCGGGCAAACGCCCGCGCACCACGCTGAGCCCGACCATGGCGCTGCGCGACGGCGAACCGTATCTGGCATGGGGTTCGCCCGGCGGCGATCAGCAGGACCAATGGACCACGCAATTCTTTTTGCGGCACGTCCATGCCAAGCTGAACCTACAGGAAGCGATCGACGCGCCGGCATGGCATTCGGAACACTTTCCGATCTCGTTCTGGCCGCGCACCGCGCGTCCCGGCGTGCTCGTGGTCGAGAACCGCGTGCCGAAGGCGACCGTCGATACGCTGAAAAGCCGCGGCCATATCGTCGAGATCGGCCCCGACTGGTCGGAAGGCCGCTTGACTGCCGCTTCCAAAATCGGCCGCCGCCGGCGCGCCGCCGCCAATCCCCGCGGCATGCAGGGCTACGCGGCTGGAAGATAACGGCCGAGAATTCAAATGACCTGGTCGATCATCGCCCGCGACGCTGCTACCGGTGAAATCGGTATCGCGGTCGCGACGCGGTTTTTCGCGGTGGGCGCGCGGGTGCCCTATGTCGCCGCCGGCGTCGGCGGCATCGCGACGCAGGCGCTGGTCAATCCCTATTACGGCATCGACGGCCTGAAACTGCTGCGCGCGGGACGCACGCCATGCGACATCGTCGAAACCCTGATTGCAGCGGATGCCGGACACCAAAGCCGGCAAGTGCATGTCATGGATGCCGGCGGCCGGGTCGCCGCCTTTACCGGTAACCAGTGCGTCGACTGGTGCGGGCATATCAAGGGCGACGGCTTCTCGATCGCCGGCAACATGCTGGCCGCGGGTCGGGTGCTGGACGATACCGCGAACGCCTACATCGCCGGTGCAAATCTGCCCTTCGCGCAGCGCCTGATCACCGCGATGCGCGCCGGCGAGGCCGCCGGTGGCGACAAGCGCGGCAGGCAATCGGCGGCGCTTCTGATCCATGGCGACGAGGAATGGTCGGCGCTCGATCTGCGCGTCGACGATCACCCCGATCCGCTCGCCGAACTCGAACGCCTCGAACAAGTGAGCCGCGAACGCTGGGTGCATTTCCGCAAATATCTGCCGACCCGCAGCCATCCGGCCGGCATTACCGATCGCGAGATCATCGACGCAGGAATAGACGCGAGCATCGAAGCGGCGACGGCGGGCCGGAAATGACCGACGTCCCGCTGATCGAAATCCGGGACCTGCAAATCACCTTCCATGGCGATGACGGTCGCACCACCCATGCGGTCGACCGCGTCGATCTCAGCGTGGCCAGGGGCGCCACGCTCGGCCTGGTCGGCGAATCCGGCTGCGGCAAGAGCGTGACCTCGCTCGCCATCATGGGCCTGCTGTCGAAACAATCCTCTGAAGTTACGGGTTCGATTCATTTCGATGGCTTCGATCTGCTCGATGTGCCCGACCAGACCCTGCGCGATTTGCGCGGCAACCGACTGGCGATGATCTTCCAGGAGCCGATGACCTCGCTCAACCCGAGCTTCACCATCGGCGACCAGATCATCGAGACCATTCTGCGGCATCGCGGCGGATCGCGGCGCAGCGCGCGTGAGCGCGCGATCGAACTGTTGCGGCGCGTCCACATTCCCTCGCCGGAGCGGCGTATCGACGAATATCCGCACAAACTTTCGGGCGGCATGCGCCAGCGCGTCATGATCGCGATGGCACTGACCTGCGATCCGATGCTGCTGATCGCCGACGAGCCCACCACCGCGCTCGACGTCACCTTGCAGGCCCAGATCCTCGATCTGATGCGCGAGCTGAAGGCGGCGAGCGGTGCCGCCATCATCCTGATCACCCACGATCTCGGCGTGGTCGCCGAGGTCTGCGACGAGGTCGCGGTGATGTATGCCGGCGAGATTGTCGAGCGCGCCACCGTCGATGAATTGTTCGCGCGTCCCCAGCATCCCTACACGGTGGGCCTGCTCGGCTCGATCCCGCGGCTCGACCGCCGCAGCTCGCATCTGGCCACCATCGAGGGCATGGTGCCCAACATGGCGAACCCGCCGCCCGGCTGCCGCTTCGCCGCGCGCTGTCCGTTCGGCGATCAATCCTGCGTCGCTACGCATCCGGCGCTGGTAAACCTGAGCCCCGGTCACTGGTCGCGCTGCATCAAGGCGCCGCTGGAAAGGCTGGTGTCGTGACCGCGCTGCTCGAAGTCAAAAATCTGATCAAACATTTCGTCGCGGAGCGTTCGCTGTTCGGGCGGCCGACCGCGTTCATCAAAGCGGTCGACGGCGTCAGCTTTCACGTCGACGCTGGCGAGACGCTGGCGCTGGTCGGCGAATCCGGCTGCGGCAAATCCACCGTGAGCCGGCTGGTATTGCGCCTGATCGAACCCGACGCCGGCAGCGTCCATTTCGAGGGCCGCGATCTGCTCGCATTGAACACCAACCAACTGCGCGCCTTCCGCCGCGATGCGCAGATCATCTTTCAGGATCCTTATGCGTCATTGAACCCGCGCATGACCGTCAGCCAGATCCTGACCGAGCCACTGGCGTTGCATGACCTGGTGCCGCCGGCGCGCCGGCGCGAACGGGTCGAGGAATTGCTGCGGCTGGTCGGGCTGGAGCCGCGCTTTGCCCGCCGCTACCCGCACGAATTTTCCGGCGGCCAGCGCCAGCGCATCGCGATTGCGCGGGCGCTCGCGGTCGAACCGAAACTCATCATCTGCGACGAGCCGGTATCGGCGCTGGATGTTTCGATCCGTTCGCAAATCCTGAACCTGCTGCGCGACCTGCAGGACCGGCTTGGCCTCGCCTATGTCTTCGTCTCGCATGATCTGGCGGTTGTGAAGCACATTGCCGACCGGGTCGCGGTGATGAATCTCGGTGGTATCGTCGAGACCGCCGACGCACAGGCGCTGTTCGCCCGGCCGCGCCATCCCTACAGCCGCGCGCTGCTATCTGCGATCCCGTTGCCCAATCCACAGGCAAAGCGCAGCCGCATTCTGCTGCAGGGGGAGATGCCGAGTGCGCTTAATCCGCCGTCAGGCTGCCGCTTTCATACGCGCTGTCCTTATGTGATCGACCGCTGCCGCATCGAGCCGCCGCCATTGCTCGCGGATCCGGCTGGACACGCCACCGCCTGTCACCGCACGACGGAACTGCCGCCGCCTGATGCACTCGTCGCAACCGACACTGCCGTGTCGTCGACCCTGGAGCGATTGGTCGCGGCCTTCAGCGGAGTTACGGAAGTACCGGCTTCCGCCGGGGTTGATATAGTCAAGGCCATACCTTCGGCCGACGTTTGAAAATGGGGAACAGTCCAATGAAAGTCTTGTCATGAAAATCTTGCGCCTGACAGCACTTGCGGCGGCGGCGTTGCTCTCGCTCGCAACAGGCGTGCACGCCGAGACCACGCTGCGCATCGGCCTTGCCGAGGATCCGGACATGCTCGATCCCTCGCTCGGGCGTACCTATGTCGGACGCATCGTGTTTTCGGCGTTTTGCGACAAGCTGTTCGATATCGACGACAAGCTCAACATCGTGCCGCAGTTGGCGCTGTCCCATGAGACGTCCGCCGACGGCAAGGAGATGACGATCAAGCTGCGGCCGGGCGTCAAATTCCACGACGGCGAACCGCTCGACGCGGAGGCCGCGAAATTCTCGCTGGAACGCCATCTCACGCTGCCGACCTCGTTTCGCAAACCGGAACTGGCCGCGCTCGACCATGTCGAGGTCGTCGATCCCCTCACCATCAGACTGGTATTGAAGACACCGTATTCGCCGCTGATCGCCCAGCTCACCGATCGCGCCGGCATGATGGTCTCGCCCAAGGCGGTGAAGGAAGCGGGTGACAAATTCGGACTGCATCCGGTGTGCGCCGGGCCCTACAAATTCGTCGAACGGGTGCAGCAGGACCGCATGGTGTTCGAGCGATTTGCCGATTACTGGAACAAGGATAACGTCTTCATCGACCGCGTGGTGTTCCTGCCCATCGTCGACGCTACCGTACGGCTCGCCAATCTCAAATCCGGCGGGCTCGACCTGATCGAGCGGGTGCTGGCGACCGATATCAACGACGTGCGCGCCGATCCCAGGCTGGTGCTGTCGACCG
>NZ_JBEKCZ010000157.1:0-12137 GCF_050014615.1 Bradyrhizobium sp.
ATCGGATGATGCGGGGCGAGAAAGGCGCCGAACTTGAGGCGTGCCATGGGTGTTTGCTCCGGGCTTATTGTTCTTGGTTGCTCGGCTGCAAACTAGGCCGTGGAAAGGGCCAAGGGAAGTGTAAAGGGAAGGGCAAAGGCAATCGCCGAATTTACACCAAATTTACACCCTTGGGCCCTTAAGCTAAGAGAGCTTCCCGTTTTCCGTTTCGAGGCAAAGATGTATCTGAAGCAATCCGACTCCCCTGCTTCACTGCAGCTTTCCAGCCAGCGCAAGCGCGATCTGCTCGACCATTTCGAGACCAATGGCGACGAGCTCGATCGCTGGCGCCAGTTCAACGTCGCCTACCACGAAGACGACCTCAAATTCATGAGGTTCCTGATTCCGCCCGGCAAGCGGGTGCTGGAATTGGGCTGCGGCCGCGGCGATCTGCTCGCCGCGCTAGCGCCGTCCCATGGCGTCGGGATCGATTTCGGCGCCAAGACCATTGCCCGCGCCAGCCAGCAGCATCCCGGGCTCCATTTTGTTCTTGGCGATGTCGAGGATCCGGCGACGCTGGCCGCAATCGAAGGACCGTTCGATTACATCGTGATCGCCGACACCATCGGCATGTTCGAGGACATCGACGGCACATTGAGTCTGGTGCAGCGCCTCTGCGCACCGTCGACGCGGATCATCATCTCCTATTACTCCCATCTGTGGGAGCCGGTGCTCAATCTCGCCGAGCTTTTGCATTTGCGCAGCAAGCAGCCGAAGATCAACTACATCGCCACCGCCGACTTTCTGAACCTGATGGACCTCGCGGATCTGGAGGTGATCAGCCAGGAGCAGCGGCAGCTGCTGCCGCGGCGCTGGCTCGGATTGGGTCCGTTCATCAATCGCTTCATTGCGCCGTTGCCCGGGATCAGGCAGCTGTGCCTGCGGACCTATCTGGTCGGGCGTCCGGTCCGGCACTTCCCGGACCGCAAGTTTTCCGCCAGCATCCTCATTCCCTGCCGCAACGAAAGAGGAAACATCGAAAGCGCGATCCAGCGCATGCCGCGATTCGGCTCATCTCAGGAAATCCTGTTCGTCGAGGGCAATTCCAGCGACGGCACGTTCGAGGAATGCGAGCGGGTCCGCAACGCCTACAAGGACAGCTGGGACATCAAGGTGCTGAAGCAGGACGGCAAGGGCAAGGGCGATGCGGTCCGCAAGGGATTCGCCGCGGCGACCGGCGACGTGCTGATGATCCTGGACGCCGACCTGACGATGCCGCCGGAAGCGCTGCCGAAATATCATGCGGTGATCGAGACCGGGAAGGCGGAATTCGTCAACGGCACCCGCCTGATCTATCCGATGGAGCACGAGGCGATGCGCCCGCTCAACCTGATCGCCAACCGATGCTTTGCCTATCTGTTCAGCTATCTCGTCAACACCCGGCTGACGGACACGCTGTGCGGCACCAAGGTGCTGCTGCGAAAGGACTATGAAGTGCTGGCGCGGGAGCGCGCCTATTTCGGCAATTTCGATCCGTTCGGCGATTTCGATCTGATATTCGGCGCGGCCAAACAGAATCTCAAAATCGTCGAAACGCCGATCCACTACAAGGCGCGCACCTTCGGCGAGACCCAGATCTCGCGGTTTCGCGACGGCTGGCTGCTGTTGAAAATGGTGTGGTTCGCCTATCGCAAACTGAAGGCGATCTGATCGTCATTGCGAGGAGCAGCTAAACAATCCAGCGACTGTCATTCCGAGGCGATGCGAGGCATCGAACCCGGTATCTCGAGATTCCGGGTCTGGTGCTAACGCACCATCCCGCAATGACGGAGTCCCGGTTACCTTGTCATCCGGTTCCACGCGTCCAGCCCGGCGATCTTGTAGGCTTCGGCCAGGGTCGGATAGTTGAACGTGTTCTGGATGAAATAATCGATCGTGCCTTTGAGATTGAGCACGGCCTGGCCGATATGGATCAGCTCGGTGGCGCCCTCGCCGAGAATGTGCACGCCGAGCAGACGGCGGGTCTTGGTCGAGAAGATCATCTTCATCATGCCGCTGTTGAGCCCCATGATGTGCCCGCGCGAGGTTTCGCGAAACCGCGCCACGCCGACCTCGTAGGGAATGCCGCGGGTTCGCACCTCTTCCTCGGTGAGGCCGGTGGTCGAGATTTCCGGCACCGAATAAATCCCGTAGGGAAAGAATTCGGGCGGCGCCATCGGCTCCATGCCGAGCGCATGACAGGCCGCCACCCGCCCCTGCTCCATCGAGGTGGACGCCAGACTGGGAAATCCGATCACATCGCCGGCGGCATAGATATGCGGCACGCTGGTTTGCAGGGTCAAAGGGTCGACTGCGATCCGGCCGCGATGATCGACCGCGATCCCGGCGGCTTCGAGATTGAGCCGGTCGGTGGCGCCGACGCGCCCCGCCGCGAACAACAGCATCTCGGAGGTGACGTTGCGGCCGTCGGAGAGTTTCGTCACGATGGCGCCGCCTGCGGCGCGCTCGATCGAATTGACGGCGGAGCCGAGCCGCAGCGCGACATTGCGGTCGCGCAGCTCATGCATGAATTCCTCAATCAGTTCCTTGTCGATGAAATCAAGGAAGGTCGGCCGCGGTTCGATCAGCGTCACCGCGACATCGAGCGCCGAGAAGATGGTGGCGTATTCGACGCCAATGACGCCGGCGCCGATCACGGCAAGACTGCGCGGCAGCTTCGGCAGGTCGATGATCTCGTCGCTGTCGAACACGGATCTGTTGTCGAACGGCACATAGTCCGGCCGGAACGGCCGCGTGCCGCAGGCGATCAGGATGTGGGCGGCGGACACCATGCGGGTCTCACCGCCTTCCGCCGTCACCTCGATCTGGTTCGGCCCGGTAAAGCGCGCCTCGCCGCAGGCGGTCTTCACCATGTTGCGGCTGAACTGATGTTCGAGCACCTCGACTTCATGGTCGAGCGTCTTTTGCAGCCGCGCGATCAGATCGGCGGCGCCGATATCCTGCTTGACCCGGTAGGACCGGCCATAGAAGCCGCGCTCGCGCCAGCCCGACAGATTGAGCACGGTTTCGCGCAGGGTTTTGGAGGGGATGGTTCCGGTATGGACCGAAACGCCGCCGACCCTTCGGCCTTTTTCCACCACCAGAACCGACTTGCCGAGCTTGGCGAATTGCACGGCGGCTCTGCGGCCGGACGGGCCGGAGCCGATCACAACCATGTCATAGTCATACATCGAAGGCGGCCCCGAACTCGCGAGAAGCACTGGAAGGATGGCCCGAGACCATTTTCCATGCAGCAATCGGGCCAAAATCTCGGAAAAACCGGGAAATGCTTACCTCGGTGGTAATCGCCAGGAAGACCGAAGCCTGAGATCGTCGGATGCAAAAGATTTTGGATCAGGCGGCTTCGCATGCATCAGATGGTTTCAACCAATGTGGACACCTCGCGCCGCTGGTGGGTGCTTGCGATCGTCGTTGCCGCGCAATTCATGTTCGGGGTCGATGCCTTCATCGTCAACGTGGCCATTCCGACCATCGCCATCGAGCTCAACGCCAGTCCGGCGCAGCTCGAGGCCGTCATCGCGGTCTATCTGATCGCCTATGCGACGCTGGTGGTCACCGGCGGCCGGCTCGGCGATATCTACGGCACGCGGAGGGTATTTCTGGCCGGTGTGCTCGGCTTTTCCGTCACTTCGCTGTGGTGCGGGCTGGCCCAATCCGGCCCTGAACTGATCGCCGCGCGGCTGGCGCAAGGCGCGACCGCCGCGCTGATGGTGCCGCAGGTGCTCGCCACCCTTCATTTGCTGTTTTCGGACGCATCGCGCGGCCGCGCCTTCGGCATTTACGGCATCGTGCTCGGCCTTGCCGGCGCGGCCGGGTTTCTGCTCGGCGGCTTGCTGGTGACCGCGGATGTCGCGGGGCTCGGCTGGCGCGCCGTGTTTTTCGTCAACGTGCCCTTCGGGATCGTCATCACGGCGGCGGCGGCGGCGATCATGCCGACGGTGCCGCGCCGCGCCGGCACGCGGCTCGACGTTCCCGGCGCCATCGTTCTGTTCAGCGGATTATTGTGTCTGATCGGTCCGCTGCTGTTCGGTCACGATGTGCATTGGGCGCCGTGGATTTGGCTGCTGATGGCGGCGGGCGCCGCGATCGTTGCCGGATTCCTGCGGCTCGAACGCCGTGTGGCGCGTCGTGGCGGCATGCCGCTGATCGATCTGGCGCTATTATCCGACGCCACGTTCATGCGCGGCCTGTACGCGGCGTTCTGCTTCTTTTTCGCCAACCTGTCATTCTACCTGATCATGACGATATTCATGCAACGCGGCTTGCATCTTCCGCCGCTGCGAGCCGGTATGGTCTTCCTGCCGTTGACGCTGGCCTTTGTCGTCGCTTCCCGCCACAGCGCGGCGCGGGCGCGGCATCGCGGCACATTTGTGCTGATCGAGGGCTGCGCGCTGCAGATCGCCGGCCTTGCGGTGCTGGCGCTGACGGTGGCGCTGGTCGAGACTCCCACAGCGTCGTTGCTGGCGCTGGTGCTGGCGATCTTCGGCTACGGCCAGGGGCTGGTGATGGCGCCCTTATCGAGCGCGGTGCTGTCCACGGTGAAGCCGGCCAGCGCCGGATCGGGCGCCGGGATGTATGGCACCTGCGCCCAGATCGCCAATGCCGCAGGCGTTGCGGCCATCGGTGCGGTATTTTTTGCCACCGAAGCCGTCTTCTCCGCGCGGCTGGCGCTGTTGGCATCGTTGGCGCTGTTCGCGCTGTCGATTGCCGCCTGTGCCGCATTGCTGTCGTGGATGCGGCGGGCGGAACCGAACGCCCGTTAAGGACGACGATCACAAACCTGGGGACCGACAGCACACGGTCTTTTTATTTTGCAGTGCAGCAACTATCTGGTCTTGGTGGGGTTGTCCCCCGACAAGGAGCTGCCGTGTCTCTCGCCCAAAATATCGAATTTCTGCGACGCTTGCCAAAGATAAATGGAATCAATGGGTTGGGAGATTTTGGATGGGGTACCAGGCAACCTCTCCACAGTGCCCTCGTTGAAATCACGGGATTCGGGACCAATCCGGGCGATCTGCGGATGTTCTCATACGTACCCGAGAACCTTCAGCCAGTACCCGCTTTGGTCGTCGTTCTGCATGGCTGTGGTCAGACCGCCGCCGGCTACGACCTGGGCGCCGGCTGGTCCACGCTCGCGAAGCATTATGGTTTCGCGCTGCTGATGCCCGAACAGCAGTCTTCGAATAACGGCCAGGGCTGCTTCAACTGGTTCAGTCCCGAGGACACCACGCGCGGCAGCGGCGAAGCCTGCTCGATCAGCCAGATGATCGCGCGGATGGTAACCGACCACAGGATCGACGCGCATCGTATTTATGTCACCGGACTTTCCGCCGGCGGCGCCATGACCTCGGTCATGCTCGCAACCTATCCCGAATTGTTCGCAGGCGGCGCCGTGATCGCGGGATTGCCGTTCGGCGTTGCGACCAATGTACGGGAAGCGTTGCACGGAATGTTCCAGACGCCTGCCCGCCCGGCCGCCGAATTGGGCGACCTGGTGCGCAACGCTTCCGATCATCGAGGCCCCTGGCCGAAAATTTCGGTCTGGCACGGCAGCGCGGATCGCACCGTCAACCCCGCGAACGCCGATGAGATCGTCAAGCAATGGCTCGATGTCCATGATCTGCCCCCGGCACCGATGTCGGAGGGTACCGTCGATGGCTATCCCCGCCAGATCTGGTGGAACGCGGATGGTGAGACACTCGTCGAATCCTACACCATCACCAATATGGCGCATGGCACCCCGCTTGGGATTGCCGACAATGATGAGCGATATGGTGCGCAGGGCGCGTTCATGATCGAGGCGGGAATCTCGTCCTCGTATCACATTGCGAATTTCTTCGGCCTGACCGAATGGATTCGTCCGCCCAAGGAAGTTGTCAAGGAAACTGCCAAGCCAGCTTCGGCCGAAGCTGCAAAGGAAGCCGCGAAGAAAATTCCGGTGGCCTCCGCGTTGCCCGCACGGACACCGGATATCGCCGCGGTGCTCTGGCCGCTGGCGACCCTCAAGCGCGAGCCGCCACGTCCGTCGCAACGCAGCGGTATCGACGTCAGTGCCGTCATCACGCGCGCGCTGACGGCCGCGGGTCTGATGAAATAAAGCGCCGGCGTCGATGAGACGCCGCAGAGGCCTCCGGTGCTTCGGCGTAGGGACCTGTTAAGGATGCCGCGCAAGCTCCTGCCATTTTGTTCCGTCCCTGGAAAAATAGATCGGAACCAAATGCACGGGCTAAGGGTTTGCTGAGATTGTGACAGGCGGTTAAGTTCCGGCCGCCAATTTTGAACAAACCCGGCGCCGATCGTCCTGAATGTTGAAGATCAACAGACCGACTTCAGCGGACTTTCTCGCCGGCGGCGGCGAGATGGGCGCGCTCACGCGAGCGTACAACTGGTCGGCAAGTCCGCTGGGGAAACCCGAGACCTGGCCGCAGAGTCTGCGGACCGCGCTGCGGATCCTGTTGAATACCAACCATCCGATGTTCATCTGGTGGGGCCCACAGCTCATTCAGTTCTACAATGACGCCTATCGCCAGACCATGGGACCCGAGCGCCATCCGAGCGCGCTTGGCCAGCGTGGACGGCAATGCTGGGCCGAGATCTGGCCCATTATCGGTCCGCAGATCGAACAGGTGATGAGCGGCGGAGGCGCGACCTGGCACGAGAACCAGCTCGTTCCGGTCACCCGTCACGGCGGACTGGAGCAGGTCTACTGGACCTATGGCTACAGCCCGATCGACGAAGATGATGGCATCGGCGGCGTGCTCGTGGTTTGCCGCGACGTCACCAAGGACTATCTTGCTTCGATCGCGCTCAGAGAGCGCGAAGCTGAACTGGCGCGCGTGCAGCAGATCGGCCGGATCGGCGGGCTTGAAGTCGATCTGACCACCGGTTTCCGCAATCGCCGGTCGCCGGAATATCTGCTGATCCATGGACTGCCGCCGGATGCGGGCAACGAGTCCCACGAGGACTGGGTCCGGCGCATCCATCCCGAGGATCGCGAGGCCACCGAAAAAAGATTCCGCGACGCCGTCGAAGGCAAGATCCGCGACTACACCACGCAATACCGGATCATTCGTCCCAGTGACGGTGAAACGCGCTGGATTTCGGTCAAGTCCACGATCGAGCGCGACGCCAATGGAAAAGCGCTGCGCCTGATCGGCGCGCACACGGACGTCACCGAACAGGTCGCGGCGGAGCAGGCGCTGCGGCAGAGCGAGGAGCTCTACCGCAAGCTTGCGGACCAGCTCGCCGAGCTGAATGCGACGCTGGCGCAGCGTGTCGAGGAAAAGACCAGGGAGCGCGACCGGATCTGGAACGTGTCGCAGGATTTGTTGTTGGTCGCCGATCGCAACGGCGTCTGGCGAACGGTCAATCCGGCCTGGACCACAACGCTTGGCTGGAGCGAGGCCGAGTTGCTCAATCGCACCTCGGAATGGCTGGAGCATCCCGGCGACAACGGCATCACGCGGGCGAAAGTCGGGGAGCTCGCTGCCGATGGGAGCACCGTCAGGTTCGAAAGCCGCCTTCGCCACAAGGACGGATCATATCGCTGGCTGTCGTGGATGGGGGTGTCCGATAGCGACAGCAATTATGCGGTTGCCCGCGACGTCACCGCGGAGAAAGCCGCGGCAGAGCGGCTAAAAGCCACCGAGGAGGCCCTGCTGCAGTCCCAGAAGATGGAAGCGGTGGGGCAATTGACCGGCGGCATCGCGCACGACTTCAACAATTTATTGACCGGTATCGTTGGATCGCTGGATCTGCTGCAGACCCGTCTCAACCAGGGACGAACCGACAACGTCTCGCGCTACATCCAGGCGGCGATGACGTCGGCGAACCGCGCCGCCGCCCTCACCCATCGCCTGCTGGCCTTTGCGCGGCGCCAGCCGCTGGTTCCGAAGGTCGTCGACGTCAACCAGCTCGTGGTGTCGCTGGAGGATTTGCTGCGCAGAACCATCGGCGAGACCATCGATCTCGAAATTATCGCGTCGGACGGATTGTGGTGCACGCTGTGCGATCCCAACCAGCTGGAAAGCGCGCTGCTCAATCTCGCCATCAATGCCCGCGACGCCATGCCCCATGGCGGCAAGCTCGTGATCGCGACTTCGAACGCGCGGCTCGACGCCGTGACCGCCGATACGTCGGCGCTTTCGCCCGGCGATTACACTTGCATTGACGTCACTGACACCGGAACCGGCATGAGCGCGGAAGTGGCGGCGCGCGCCTTCGATCCGTTCTTTACCACCAAGCCGATCGGCCAGGGTACCGGACTTGGGCTTTCGATGATCTATGGATTTGCCCGGCAGTCGAACGGCCACGCCAGCATCGACAGCAGACTGGGCCGGGGGACATCGATCAAACTTTATCTGCCGCGGCACCATGGCAAACTCCCCGCTGAGCATGCTCCAGGCGTCAACGCGGACCAGCAGGCGGCCCGCGGCGAGACGGTGCTGGTGGTCGAGGACGAGCTGGTGGTGCGCAGCGTGATCCTGGAGATGCTCAGCGATCAGGGTTATCGCACCCTCGAGGCCGCCGATGGCCCCTCGGGTCTGCGCTTCCTGCGGTGCAACGAGCAGGTTGATTTGCTGATCACCGACGTTGGTCTGCCCGGCATGAATGGCCGCCAACTCGCCGACCTGGCGCGGGAAAGCAGGCCCGACCTGAAGATTCTTTTCATCACCGGCTATGCCGAGAGCGTTGCGATCGCCGACGGCTTTCTGCAGCGGGGCATGGAAATGATTACCAAGCCGTTCGATCTCGACAATCTCTCGCGGCGAATTCGCGCCATGCTTTCGGGCTAGAGCGTTTCCCAGCGAAAATCTGCCCGGGACTTGATCCGGGGTGGCTTCAATCCGGCCGTTACACCGCGCCGGAGAGAAACGGATTGGTCAGCCGCTCATGGCCGATGGTGGAGCGGGCGCCGTGGCCGCAGAAGAATCCGACATCGTCGCCGAGCGGCAACAGCTTCTCGGTAATCGACTTGATCAGCGTGGCATGATCGCCGCCGGGAATGTCGCTGCGCCCGACCGAGCCGTTGAACAGCACGTCGCCGACATGGGCAAAGCCCATTTCCTTGTTGAAAAACACCACGCTGCCGGGCGAATGGCCCGGGCAATGCAGAATGTCGAAGGGCACATCGCCGACCAAGACCTGATCGCCTTCCTTGAGCCAGCGATCCGGCGCAAAATCCCGCACCCCGGTCATGCCGAACCGGGCCCCGCTCGTCACCACATTGTCGAGCAGGAACTTGTCGGCGATGTGCGGGCCTTCGATCGGCACCTTCAGCGCATCGCGCAGCTCGGCCGCGCCGCCGACATGGTCGATATGGCCATGGGTCAGCCAGATCTTTTCGACCGACACACCGGTCCGCGCGATCGCGGACTGAATTTTCGGAACATCCCCGCCAGGGTCGATCACCACGGCCTTTTTGGTGACCATGCTCCACAGCAATGTGCAGTTCTGCTCAAACAGCGTCACCGGGATGATAAACGCGCCGATTTTGGCCTGGTTTTCGGTTTGCTGTGCCATGTCTTCCTGTTCCTTGGCCGCACAATGCCCATTTTTGGCGGCGCGCCAAGGAAAAAATTCGTGCAAAGGTTTCGTGCCGCTGTCGAGAATACCAGCCGCGAATGGCGGCTGGATCCTGACGGACGGCTTGCCTATTTTTAACGGCCCTGCGTCGCAAAACCAATTTCCATTCCGGCCGGGGGCGCTCTATGCTTGCGGCGATGGAATCGCATGCCCGCCAGGTCAATCTCGTGCCCGCGCCGGACCGCCGTCAGTCGGAAACGGCGCTTGCGATCGCGCGCGGCACCGCGCGGATGCTGCGCACCCTGGGTTTTTCCTGCATCAGCGAATTGCCGCTGCCGTCGGGACGGCGCGCCGATCTGGTGGCCCTGAACGAACGCGGCGAGATCTGGATCGTCGAGATCAAGTCATCGATCGAGGATTTGCGCGCCGACCAGAAGTGGCCGGAATACCGGGCGCATTGCGACCGGCTGTTCTTCGCCTTCACCCAGGATCTGCCATGCGACATCTTCCCGGCCGAAACCGGGCTGATCGTTGCCGACGCCTATGGCGCCCATCTGCATTGCGAGGCGCCGGAACACCGGCTGCCGGCCCCGACCCGCAAGCTGATGATGGTGCGGTTCGCGATGGCCGCGGCGCAACGCATCAACCGGCTGGTCGATCCGCAGGGGCATGCCGAGTTTTAGAGCATGATCCGGAAAAGTGGGAACCGGTTTTCCCTCGCGACAAACGCCAGAGGCGTTTGCGCGGAGATCATGCTCAAACAAGAAGATGGACGCCGAATTTTACAAGACGCTTTTTAGCCGATGCATTGGCGTCAGGGCGGCGTTCAAGCTGGCTTGAAGCACCGCCCTGATGTCCTGTTCTGAAATCAGGCCAGATCGAACCGATCGAGGTTCATCACCTTATTCCATGCCGCCACGAAGTCATCGACGAAACGCTGCTTGGAGTCCTCGCATCCGTAGACTTCCGCGACGGCGCGGAGCACGGAGTTTGAACCGAACACGAGATCCACGCGGGTTCCCGTCCATTTGAGCGTACCCGTTTTGCGGTCGCGTCCCTCGAACACGTCTTGGTCGGCCGAGGTCGGCTTCCAAATCGTGCTCATGTCGAGCAGGTTGGCGAAGAAGTCGTTGCTCAGCGTCTCCGGCTGCTTGGTGAAGACGCCGTGCTGGGATTGCCCGACATTTGCGTTGAGCGCGCGCAGTCCGCCGATCAGAACCGTCATCTCGGGCGCGGTCAGTGTCAGCAACTGCGCCCGGTCCAGCAGCAGTTCCTCCGCCGAGATTTTGTGTCCCTTGCGCAGGTAATTGCGGAACCCGTCCGCGGTCGGCTCCAATACGGCGAACGATTCCACGTCGGTCTCTTCCTGCGAAGCGTCCGCGCGTCCCGGCGAGAAGGGGACCTTGACGTCGTGTCCGGCCTTTTTCGCCGCCGCCTCGATGGCCGCGCCACCGCCCAGAACGATCAGGTCAGCGAGCGAGACCTTCTTGGCTCCACTGTTGAAATCCCTCTGGATCGCTTCCAGCGTCTTCAGGACTTTCGCCAGTTCGACGGGCTGGTTGACTTCCCAATCCTTCTGCGGCGCGAGGCGAATGCGCGCGCCGTTCGCGCCACCGCGCTTGTCGGAGCCGCGGAACGTCGACGCCGACGCCCATGCCGTCGTCACCAGTTGCGAAACGCTGAGGCCGGAGGCGAGGATTTTCGCCTTCAGGGCCGCAATGTCCTGCTCGCCGATCAAGGGGTGATCCACCGCGGGGATCGGGTCCTGCCACGGCAATATCTCCTTCGGCACCAGCGGGCCGAGGTAACGCACGATCGGGCCCATGTCGCGATGCGTCAGCTTGAACCAGGCCCGGGCAAACGCGTCCGCGAACTGATGCGGATGTTCGTAGAAGCGCCTCGAAATCTTTTCGTAGGCCGGATCGAACCGCAGCGCGAGGTCGGTGGTCAGCATCGATGGCGAATGACGCTTTGACTGGTCATAAGCATCCGGCACCGTACCGGCGCCCGCGCCATTTTTCGGTGTCCACTGATGGGCACCGGCCGGGCTCTTGGTCAATTCCCATTCGTAGCTGAACAGGTTCGTGAAGAAGTTGTTGCTCCACTTCGTCGGCGTCGTAGTCCAGATCACTTCGAGGCCGCTGGTGATCGCATCGCTGCCTTTGCCCGACCCGAATTTGCTGCTCCAGCCGAGGCCCTGCTGCTCGATGCTGCCGGCTTCCGGCTCCGCGCCCACCAGCGATGCATCGCCCGCGCCGTGGGTTTTGCCGAAGCTGTGACCGCCGGCAATCAGCGCGACCGTTTCCTCGTCGTTCATCGCCATGCGCGCGAAGGTCTCGCGGATATCCCGCGCCGCGGCGACCGGATCCGGCTTGCCGTTCGGCCCTTCCGGATTGACGTAGATCAGACCCATTTGCACGGCGCCGAGAGGTTCCTGCAGGTCACGGTCGCCGGTGTAGCGCTCATCCGCCAGCCATGTGCCTTCGGGTCCCCAGTAGATGTCCTGGTCCGGTTCCCAAGTGTCCTCGCGCCCGCCGCCGAAACCGATTGTCTTGAAGCCCATCGATTCGAGG